>CAVVKX010000027.1:0-72555 GCA_963748975.1 uncultured Parachlamydiaceae bacterium | reverse complement strand
ATAACAGAACTAAAATTGGTTTAGATGTGTCGACGAGAGCCTCGAAGACAATTATGACAAAGGAGACTTTTTTAACGTCCTTACAGCAATAAAAGGTTGTTTATCTGTAAGTGCTGAGAGTGGTGTGAGGTCTCCAGAAAGTCCTTCGTTCAAGAACTCAATATGCTCAAGAATTGGTTGAGTTATCATTTTATTCTTTTCTTGAATTTCTTCAATGGAGGGTAAATTATTCACATTAAGTTTTTTCATCATTTCTCTGAAGCATTCATTATTCTGAAGGATCTGTTTATACTCCATGGAAAGTAGCTCAAAAACCGTTTCGTCAAATTTGTTCGTTTGTTGAATACCTTTAAGAATTTGATTTATGTTTTTTTTGCTTACATTAGTTTGGATGAGTACGGAAAACTCTTTGCCATTCCTTGTATATTATTTTGTTCTTTTTGCCGTTTTCTATGTTGTGCTAATCCTTCTTCCAATAATTTGGGCCTTGTTTAGTCTGCTCTTTGATATTCAATAATTTTATTGGCTTTTTATTTTCATCTCCCTGCATTTCTGAATCTTGCCTAAGGAGAGGTTTATAAACATCTTTGTTAATGTGTATTTGAAGACTACGAGGATCTTGTATTTCAAGATACTGTAAATAGGCATTTGTTTGGTTTATGAGATTATCGCATTCACGTAAAGCTTGATATACAGAGACCAGTAAATTATCTTGTTTGCTAGGCTCTTTAACTTTTTTATCGATTTGCTCATTTTGCTCAATGGGTTTTTCGATGTTATTAGGAATTTGCTGATACTCTTCATGGTGTAGATTAGGATCTTTTTTATTTAAAGCTAGTTCATTTTCAATTGCGTTTTGCTCTATTTGAATTTCTTGAACATCGATTATTTTTTGAATATTAGATTCTTCACCTTCTTTTTTTCTGTCATCAATAGAAGTTTTATTTTCTTCATCTATTTTCAAGCCAAGCTTCTTTAAATTATTTTCATTTTCAGCATTTTTTACATCTTCACTGACATGATGTTCTAATTCTTTATGAAGAGAAGGTTTTTCAAGGTCAATGGTCTCCTGTGCCATTTTTTTTTTCTGGTTGTGTGATCTCTTGATGAATGTGTAGATTTTTAGGAGCAATAATATTTGGGCTCACCCTTACAGTAGCTTGATCGATTTCTCTAAGAAGCTTATCTCTTTGTATTTTAGAGAAGAAATGCTTAATTTTTGTTATTATTCGTGTTCTAAAGTTTTCCTTACTGATTTGATCGTTTGGGATCTCGTATCCCTTATCCGATAGAGCTTTAAAAACTCGAATAAAATCTTTTATTTCATTTATGTTCTGTTCTGGGTTAATCGCTGCATTTTTGATCACTAAAATGAACTATTTAGAGCAATATTTTTAAACCCAATTCTATTTTGAGGGTTAAAGCTGAAACGTCGTCCTCGCGAGAGTGTAAATGTCGGGCTTAAATTTTCAATATCTGATGGAGTTAAATTTACAGCTTTTTTCCTAATCATTACTTTCATAAAAAAAACACCTCATTTATTGCTAAAAAAGCATTCAAAATTTGATATTAAAATCAATATAGATTCCAACAAAAATCACTCTCTAGACCCTCGTCAAAACTCAAAATCTATTAAATTATCGTTTTTGAATGTTATTACCACCATTCTTTTTATCCACAAAATTCATTTATGGGTAACAATCACTAAGATTCGCTTTATATTCTTTTATCATTTCTCTGACACCCCTAGCTTCTTCTCGCGCTTCCTTTGACTTCCGACCATGTTTCCACGAAGCCATTTTCTGCCGATGTTTTCCTTCGCATGTCTTAGCGCCTGGGTTGTTTTTTGGCGTTTTTCCACCTTGGATATGACAAACTTTTCTATTTCGAACTGCAAAATTGCAACAGCGCTTTCCTGATTGTTTTGATTTTGCCTCACAAATTGGCAGAGTATCCATGAGGTTACCTCGACTTTTTTTATGTTATCCCCCACACCTAGCAACCATATCCCCACCATTAACAATTGCCTTACCCCCATCGTTGACATTAATGATTGGGGCCGGTGATTGGGGCCGGTCCCGCATAAGTGATTGGGGCCGGTTCTGCATAAGTGCATAACTTCTCTTTCAAATGCCCGTCTCTTCTCAACTGCGTTAAAAGTTATGCACTTATGCAGAACCGGCCCCAATCATTCTCCGATTCTAAAATAGGAAGATACTAATCAATTTACAAAGAAAAATGAATATAAGTTAAAATAAAACAATTCGTGAAAAAAAATAATAACTATTTATTCTGATCAAAAATTGTAAACGTATTTTTCGATTTAAGGCCATTCAACCACAAGACTCTTAGAGGAGTCATCATAGATTTTTTGGACCTGACCTTTAAATTGCCAACTTATGTAATAACAAATAATCTGTGTAAAAATGCTATGTATACTAATGGATTCTGGGTTTTGCTCTTGTAACTTAAGATCAAGTTTAAATTGCCATTTTCTCGTATTAGTTCCATGTATTTCCAGGATATTATAAAATTTTATTGGTTTATCCTCGACATCGTCTTGTTTTTTTTCTTTTATTTTTTGAATCAGGCCTTTAAGTTCCTTGAACTTCTTAGGAATTTCATTGAGATCAGTCATTTTACCATTTTCATTTTGAAAAAAAGCAAAAGCTGGATGAACTAAATTCAGATCCTTCAGAGAATTGATATACAATTCTTTTTCCTTTTGATTATCTGGAAATAATTCCTTGTGCCACTTTATACAAAGTGTATTGGATTCATTGATTAAGACATCTACAATTTTATCCTTAAACTTCCAAAGCAAATAGCTACGAATGGCATTTTTAAGGTCATGGCTTACCTTGCCTGTGAAGTCAGCGCAATAATGAGCACCACATTCCCAGCTAAGCCATAGATCAATTTTCCAAATATCAGTCAGAAGTCCCGAGTACTGAAAGATATAATGAACGCCTATTTGTTTATCTTCAAGATCCACTCCCTCAAGTCGTGCGTTTAAATATTCTTTAAGTCGGATTTCCAAATGATATAAAGTATCTGCTAGAGGGTTTTTTGAGATTAAATTATCTGATTTATTTAATTCATCTAAATATTCTTTATATTTTTGTTCTTCTGATTTTAATTCTTCCAAATTTTCAATATTAGGTTTTTTAACTTTGTCTTCTGAAGAAAATTGTTCTAATTCCTCTGTTTGAAATTCCTCCACAAGAAGTTTTAAACCATCAGCTGTAGATATTTTTTCGCCTTCAAATTCTAATTTCCCTAAAATCTTCATTATTAAATTCTATGGCCTTATCTTGTTGGGAAAGATGTTTTAGACTTTGATTCTGTACTTTTTGAGGTTTTAAATTATCAGCTGTTTGTCTTTTCTTCTCAAAAGATATGTTTTCATGAGGAACATGTAACTTCTCAGGAAGAACAACTTTTGAGTTCGCTCTTATAAAGACTTGATCAAATTCTTTAAAAAGTTTATCTCTTTGTGTTTTAGAAAAGAAATGCTTAATTTTTGTTATAATTCTGGTTAAAAAGTTTTCTTTATTGATTTGACCATTAGGAGTTGTATAGCCCAAATCTTTGACAGCTTTAAAAATCCTAAGAAAATCTTTTATTTCATTTTTATCTTGTTCAGGCTTGAATGCTTCATTTTTAACTGCTGAAATCAAATTATTTAATGAAATATTTTTAAAACCATTTCCACTGAAGCGACGACCATGTAAGAGAGTAAATGTGGGTTTTATATTTTCAATATCAAGTGGAGTTAAATTTACTGACATTTTATTAATTATTACTTTCATAAAAACTACCTCTATTTTTGTAAAAAAAGTAATAACAAAAATTAATGTTAAAATCAAGGGAATTCGCACTTATGCAGAACCGGCCCAGCGATTGCGCGCTCGCGCGCAATCGCTGCCCATGAATAAACTGCAGTTGAAAAAGTTTGCATTGTAAAAAAGTACGATATATAGTACTATAAAAATAAGGATGCCCTATCAAATGATACACTACAACATCTACCAAGAAGAAGAATACAAAGATTGGTATGAAACACAAACCTTTAAGTCGAAAAGGCAAATCCTTAAAAGGCTCTCAAAAATTGAAGAATCAGGTCATTTCGGACACATTAACGACTTAGATGAAGACGGAGACGACTTAAAAGAATTAAAATTTAATGATGGCAGACGAATCTATTATGTGATTATACCTGTAGATAATGTCATCCTGCTATTAGGAGGTAACAAAAATGGACAAGACAAAGATATCAAAAAAGCACGAGGGATCATTGCCAAAGCGAAAAACAAAGCTAAGACTAGAAGATTTTGATAGCATTGAGCGTTTAAATCCTGTTAAAGAACTTGCTGATCCTGAACAAACTGCATTGGCAGTCTTTGAGTGTTTAATGAATAATGATCCTGATGGTGCAATGGAAATGATTGAAATGTATCTTGAGGCTGTTAATAAAGCTAGTCTCATAAGAAAAGTTGATTTACCTAAATCCACAATGTACTCTGCGTTGAAACATCGTAATCCTACAATAAGAACATTAGCGAAAATCATGTCTTCAGCTAATCATTGAGGCATTCACAGTTTTTCTCTGTTTATTGTATGGTCATAACTTTGTCGATCTTAGCAACCTCAAAAAAAGACAGAATAACAATGAACCGGCCATGAACCAAGCCAGCCTTCCAAAACAACATCTTGATCCTCGCTTTTTTCGAACTCCTTTTCAAGCTCACCACTAGCAGCCAATTGAATGGAATTAACAATCTTTCCAATCTTTGATAATAGGACGGCGGATAAGGTCAAAGATATACTTGATCTTTCCTGCGCACAACAACAGCGCGTAGCATTTTCTTTTCGGCTAATTTTATTGCTTCCCCGCGAGGAATCCACCGTTTTCCGGACTCACTCAAAATCAAATACTCTGTAATGCGTTTATTACCAATCTTCACTCCAACTACTTTTTGAATGGGATGATATTCTTCCCCGTCTTCCCAAGGATGCCATCCTTCGTACTTCTGGTATTCTAGCCTTCTTCAACGCCGGTATATTTCTAGGAAGTTCAATTCAAAGTCAGTTTCGAAAATCTCTCTTCCTTAAGAAGAGCGATCATTGCAACATGGCGCGTTTCTCGATTTGGAAAGATAGCGAAAATATACTCTTTTTCTTTTCCTTTTTCATCGATCTCAGGGTAATGGGGCCGGTTCCGCATAACTGCATAACTTTTTTTCTGTTTATACTTACTCTGAAAATATAAAAAAAGATATGCAGTTATGCAGAACCGGCCCCAATCATGCAGTTATGCAGAACCGGCCCCAATCACTTATGCAGAACCGGCCCCAATCACTTATGCAGAACCGGCCCCAATCAATCATTTGCACCAAATGGCAAAAGTGAAGATTTTACGGGAATGTAAGTTAAAAGAGAAATTGACTGTAAGACTATATGTGGAGTGGGCATGATGGGATAGCGGCAGCCGGACTTGAACCGACGACACACGGATTATGATTCCGTTGCTCTACCAACTGAGCTATACCGCCCTAAACAAAAATAGCGGGGGAAGGATTCGAACCTCCGACCTTTGGGTTATGAGCCCAACGAGCTAACCCCTGCTCCACCCCGCGTCACTTAAGATACAAACAACATAGCAGAGTGCTTCTTTTTTGAACAATGTTTTCATCAATTATCATGAAAAAAAATTAAAAAAATGTTTTTTTAGTGCTTAGAAGTGCTCACAAAGGGCTTGATAGCTTCCCAAGTTTTTCGCGTGGCTCCATTGATGTCTTTTAACATGCGCAAACCGTTTTTTCCTATTGCCAAACGCTTATCCGCGTCTTTGAGCAGTTCTAAAAGGGTTCTCCCTAGGTTCTCCATGGGAATTTGTTGCCCCGCTTCATATTCTTCCATAAGCTCTACAAGCTCGGGCTGAGAATGCATATAAGGACCATAAATAACAGGAATGCCATACCAGCAGGGTTCCAGGATATTATGTCCTCCCACACGGGGCGTATAACTTCCGGCCACAATGGCTAGATCAGCCAATTGGTAACACTTACGTAAAAGGCCCATGGCATCCACAAGAATAACTCTGGCATTTTTGGCCCCTTCATGGGGCTTACTGAAACGCATATAAGGAATATTTTCTTTATCTAAGAGGTGGGCCACTTCATTAAAACGTTCAGGATGGCGCGGCACGATTATCATCTTTACATGAGGGAGTTCACGCCATACGTTTTGTATTTGTTCCAAAATGAGTTTTTCTTCGGGATGATGGGATGAACCCAACACAATAATTTGATCTTCAGGGGCAATCTGAAATTGTTTCTTCCAAGTCTCATGCTGTTCTTTTGTGAAATTAGGATATTCATCATCAAATTTTAAATTACCCGTAATTTGCAATTTACTTTCATCGATTCCTAACATTTTAAATCGTTGCTGATAGTGTTTACTCTGCACGCAAAATATATTGAAGGCAGAGAAAAGCTTTTGGGTGAAGAACGATGTCATTTTAAATCGGTTAAATGACCTTTCCGAAATTTTGCCATTAACAAGCGCGACAATCGCGCCTGAATCTTTTGCCCCTTTAAGAAAATTGTACCAAAAGTCTGTTTCAGAAAGAATAACCAAGTCGGGAGATGTTCTTTTAATGATAGGGCGTATGATGAAACGGAGATCTATAGGTAAGTAAACATGGTAGTCAGCAAAATGAATAGTGCGTTTAGCTTCGGCATGCCCTGTTTCAGTAATACTTGAAATGACAATAATTGGATTATGAAGCTGTTTGCGTAAAGTCTTTGCCAATGAAGCAATGGCTTTAGTTTCACCCACTGAAACTGCGTGCAACCACACTAATCGGCGCTTGCCTTTTGTTATCAAAGGAAAATTAAAACCTAACCGTCGGCTGATGCTCTGTTTATACTTTTTTCGAATGAAATAATCATAAATGAGTTTGGGGATATATATCAGGGATATAAGCCATAAGGCAAATTCATAAAATAAAGAAGGAAGCATAAATTCTCATCATTGGTTTAGCAGCAGTTCCGTGATAGGAGCCTGCATGTACATAAGTCTCATTTTAATGGATCAGGTAAAAAGGATGAAGGATAAAATGCAAACAGGCTAAATTTTCTAAATTATTGATAAATATATAGTTAAGTTTACAGTGCTGCAAAAGGATTAGAGTTAAAACCCAATTTAATGTTCGGTTTTGCGTTAAATTTTTCTTTTTTAATCGCTCGATCATTCTCTTGAGCTTTCCTAGCTTGGCCAATGCGAGCTGTCAGAGATATCCGTTTTCGGTCTACCTCTACGGACAAAACCTCCACCTTGAGACGTTGGCCTACATGCACGACTTCGGAAGGATCCTTAATAAAACGATCCGTTAATTCAGAGATATGTATTAATCCATCCTGATGAACCCCTATGTCGACAAAGGCACCAAAAGCTGCTACGTTTGTCACTAATCCTTCTAATACCATACCCGCCTTAAGATCTTGAATCGTATTCACATCCTGTCGAAATTGCAATTTCTCAAAGCTTTCTCGAGGATCCCTTCCAGGCTTTTTCAACTCGTCGATAATGTCCTTGAGGGTATGTTCTCCCATTGAATCGGATAAGTAACGTTGGATATTAATGCTTTTAATCAGGCTATCATTCCCTATCAATTCTTGCAAAGAAATGCCCATGTCGCGCGCGATATGTTCTACAAATTCATAACGTTCGGGATGAACTGCAGAAGCATCTAGGGGATTTTCAGAACTGCGCACACGAAGGAATCCGGCCGATTGCTCGAAAGTGCGAGGTCCAAATCCGTTCACATTGAAAAGGTCTTGACGACTTTTAAAAGAACCTTGTTCTTCACGATACTTGGCAATCTTTAGGGCCATTTGTGGACCAATTCCAGCTACGTAGCTTAGGAGTGCCGGACTTGCGGTATTAAGTTCTACACCTACATTGTTCACACAACTTTCAACGACCTCATTAAGTTTATCCTCAAGAAGCGTTTGATGAACATCATGCTGGTATTGACCTACGCCGATGGCTTTAGGTTCAACTTTAACAAGTTCTGCCAAAGGATCTTGCAATCTACGTGCAATAGAGATAGCGCCACGTATGGTGACATCAAGTTCAGGAAATTCTTCCCGAGCGATATCAGAGGCACTATAAACGCTAGCACCTGCTTCGCTAACTTGGACTAAAATTACATCTTGTATATTTTCTTTCGTCAATAATTCCTGAACGAAATTTTCTGTTTCTTTGCCGGCAGTACCGTTGCCAATTGCAATAGCGAAAGGTTTGTATGAAGTGATCAACTTGACCAAAGCACGTTGAGCTTCCTCTTTTGACTTTTGAGATTGAAAAGGAAAGATCGCCACATATTCAAGAAATCTTCCTGTATGGCTTATGACAGCGCACTTACAACCCGTGCGGATCCCTGGGTCAATTCCAATGACAGTTTTTGAACCCAATGGAGAGGCCAGCAAGAGATGACGTAAATTTTCTGCAAAAACTTGCACAGCTGTACGATCAGATTGCATTTTTAGTTGTACTCGTATTTCAGTTTCTATACTTGGAGAAAGATGCCGTTTAAAACTTTGGGTAATTCCCTTTTCTAATGTCTCGGCAAAGGGTGATTTAAGGCTATGTCCCATGATATATTTTATCTCAGCCAACACAAGGTCAGTGGAAACTTCGATATGGAAATTAAGGATTTCTTCTTTTTCGCCACGGCGGATGGCTAAGTAACGATGAGAGGGAATTTTACTTACTTTTTCCTGAAAATCGTAATAAAGTTCATATTTCGTCGGAGTGCTATTTTTTCCTTCAATGACCTTAGAAACAACCATCCCCTCTTTTTCAAAAAAGTCCCGAACAACCGCTCTAATGTCGGCCCTTTCTGCTATAATTTCAGCGATGATATCCAAAGCACCGGCCAGTGCGTCTTCAGGGCTGGAGACTTCTTTTTCAAGATTAACATAGTCTTTAGCTGCAGTGTAAGGATTTCCTACTAAAGGTTGTGAGATAATAATCAATACTAAAGGTTCTAAGCCTTTTTCTCGTGCAATAGCGGCTTTGGTGCGTTTTTTGATTTTATAGGGCAAATAAAGGTCTTCTAATACGTTTTTGGAAGCACAAGCTTGAATTTGGCTTTTTAGAGCATCGTGCATTTTACCTTGTGATTCAATAGCTTCGATAATGGACTGTTTGCGATCTTCTAATTCTAGGATGTAGTTGTGTCGTTCTTGTATGGTGCGGATTTGAACTTCATCCAAATTGCCTGTAGTTTCTTTTCGATAGCGTGAAATGAAAGGGATCGTATTCCCCTCTTTAAGCAAAGAGATCACCGCGGCGATCGCTTTTTCTGATAAGCCAAGCTCTTGAGCCAATTGTTTTAAAACGTTCATTTAGAATTATACCTCATGCTCTATTCACCATCCAGGCTGAAAATTTATCGAGAAAATGCCAAAAGGCCTGCATATGCTGCATCGGGAAATGATATTTTTTATCTGCATCTTGTAAAACCCTTTGAAAACAGCTTAACCAAACTTGCCGAGCAGCTTCATCAATTGGAAAGGCAAGATGCCTTTTACGCATCATCGGAGAACCAAAGCGCTGTTGGTATAAAGGGGGTCCCCCGCAAATAGAAACAAAAAAAGCCCCGGATTTTTTTGAAGCTTCTTTCATGTCTCCCGGAAACATACCGCGGATGGAACTCTTCTCTAGCTCCATGTAAAAATCTTCTAACATTTTAAAAATTCGGGCTTCTCCCATGATAGCATAAATTTCAGGATTAAGTGAAATTTGTGGCGGTCCATCGGGCGGAATATAAAAATGAGACTTATCCAAGTTCGATCCTATCCATGATCATCGTCCTGGAAGTATACTATTCCGATGATTTTTCTGTGTAAAGAAATTGAACAATCCTTTAGCTTAGACCTCTTGTTTACGCAAGAGGTCTAATGTAAATTATGAGGTATAATTTTATGAAAGAAGAAAAAATTACTTATCAAGCAGGGGATGTTAAGTCTGAAGGTTTTCTTGTTTATGATGAGCAGGTAAAAACAATGCGCCCTGCTGTCCTCATTGCCCACGCCTGGTATGGCCAAGATGATTTTGCCAGAAACAAAGCACGTGAATTAGCTAAATTAGGATATATAGGTTTTGCCGCAGATATATTCGGGGGTAAAAAAAATGCTGCAGATGATGATGAAGCCGGAGCTTTGATAAAACCTCTTTTTTTAGATAGAAAACTTTTACAAAGTAGAATCATAGCAGCCTATGACACATTGATTCAACAGCGCGGCGTCGATAAATCGCGTATTGGTGCCATCGGTTTTTGTTTTGGTGGTTTAACAGTGATTGAATTATTACGCAGTGGAACTCCTGTGAAAGCTGTGGTTAGCTTTCATGGTGTGTTGGGTCATACAGGCGCTAAAACAGTTCCTATAGCAAAAGATATTAAAGGTTCTATCCTTATTTTGCATGGCTATGAAGATCCCTTAGTATCCCCTTCTGATATAATAAACACGCAAAAAGAATTCAACGACGCGGGAATAGATTGGCAAATGAACATTTACGGACATACCTCGCATGCGTTTACTAATCCGCAAGCCCATAATAAGGCAAAAGGTTTAATTTATAATGAAAAGACCTGTAAACGCGCCTGGATAGCCATGGAAAAGTTTTTCGAAGAAACATTAAGCATTGTAAAATAAAGATTTAAATTATTGGAGCTCATCATGAAATTTTCTGCTTGGATTGTATTAGTTTATGCCCTATTAATCCTACTTGGCGGCCTTATGGGCTTTCGTCAAGCCCATAGCCTCGCCTCATTAGTAGTAGGTAGTGTATCTGCCATAATATTACTAGTTTGTGCCTCAGGAATGTTTAGGAAAAGTTTGTTAGCCTACACGCTTGCTATGGCCTTTATTCTTGTATTGACTCTCTTTTTTGCCTATCGCTTTGCATTGACGGAAAAATTTATGCCTGCAGGTATGATGACAATGATAAGTGCTTTAGCTTTACTTACAGTGGTATTTCGCAGCAAAAAGAAGAAAGCCAAGTTTTCGTAAGTATAAATTGCCTAATAAGCTTTCTTTATCCTTTTATATTGATTTGACGCCATTTTTCTGTTTTGAAACGCCAGAGATAAATCAAGCAGGCCAAACAAGCGTAGGCAGCGGTGATCAACCAGGATACATCTGCTTTATAGCCCATCACAACTATAAAATAATAAATGGGTATGATAGCAAAAATCCAGGCTGATAGACCGCTGACCCAAAGAACAAATTTCGTATCACCCGCAGCAGTCAATAACCCTACCACTAGCCAATGAATGCCATCAAATAAAAAATAAACCCACATCCATATACAAGCAGAAACCGCAAGGCTTTTAATGGCTTGGTTTGAAGCCAATGCGGGGTCTCCTCCAATAAACCAATCGATCATGGGACCGGGATCAATAACCAATATTAAGCCAAGAAATAAGAAGGCTTGGAAGTAAAATTTCACCCCTGAGCGAAATAATTTCCAAACTAAGTCCCAATGTTTTGCACCAATCAAATTGGCGGCAATAGCCGTAGCTCCTTTGCTTATTCCTTCGGCAATGAATGTGAACAATATAAATATGCTTTGACAAATTGCTACCACGGTAATGTGTTCATTGCCTGCCATAGTCATCATCCGAAAAAACACAGCCCATGCAATAATTTCAATGGTATGTGCAAGAGAGTTTGGTAAACCAATTTTAAGACATTGAACGAAACATTTCTTATTCAATGCCCAATGGGAAGTTCCATAATTTTCGCGATATTTACGACGCATAAAGCCAATAAATAGGATAGTGCATTGAAAGAATTGAGAGATTCCTGTAGCTATAGCGGCCCCGCCAATTCCTAAAGAAGGGATAAAAGGTTCAATGCCAAAGATCAAGATCAAATCCAAAATGACATTCAAAATGTTAGCTAGGATGACAACTAAGGTGACAAATGTCACACTACCCCGTCCGATATAAAATGCCGATAGTGCGGCGGAAAGGCAAAAAACAGGGCCGAAATACATGAGCCATTTGAAATATTCTGTTTCTAAATGTGCATAGAGAGGATCAAAGAAAAGCAAGGGAGCTGCAAAAAAGCCAATTGGAAAAAAGACTAGACTTGAGAGAAGGGAAAACCAAATCATTTGCCATACAGGCTCAGCAATTTTTTTATATTGCTTTGCCCCATTGTATTGTCCTACAAAAACTTCCGCGATGGCAGCAGTTGTTAAAAAAGCAAACTGAAGCGCTGCCGCCGTCACGGAAGCATTCACACAAGCATTCAAAGCTTCAATGGAATAGCGCGCTAAGAACAAGCGATCTAGGAATAACATCAGGCTTCCTGACATCATGGACAACATTAGTGGAAGGGATATAGACCATAGTTCGCGCAAACTACCGCTTGGATAGCGTGTCAGCGTTTGGCTATCTGGCACATTAAATGTTGGATGTGTAACTGTATCTGCTTGCATATAGTAAAAAAATAGAATTTAGAACGCATAATGAGGCGATTTGAGGGATTTTTGGATAAATCGCATTATTAAACGTAATAAAAAATATTTTTTTTTAAGTCAATAAAATACTACCTTGAAGGGGTTTGCGAACAATCCATGGCTTAATTTTCTTAAGAAAAATGACAAAAAAGTCGCGACAAATAAAGGAAAAGTTTTTATTAATCTAAATAATTAAATTTTAATAACTTATTGCAAATATCTTACGAGAGTTGATAAGATCTTTAATTAATAATATGAGATAGGCATAATTAGACATGTCTTACAAATTTGACCCAAGTGTTTTAAAAAATTACTATGTTTGATCCCACATCTCTCAAAGCTCGAAAGCAGGTCATGGGTTTGCTTGTTAATCCTTGGGGATTAACATGTTTGGGTATATTAACCTTTCAGCAACTGCTCGAAGCCTCTTCCACAATCTGGCTCGTTAAATTGATGGAAACAGTGACGGCAGGGGGCAATTTTTTGCCCTATATTATTCTTTATCTGTCATCTTTAGCAGTCCCCTATATTCCCGGATGCATTGCGCTTATAGTGAAAACGCATTGGAAGCAAGAAGCACAGCGCCATTTTATTAATGCTTTTGTTTCATCCAATCGAAACAATATTGGGGAATGGAATAATAAAGGTATTAAAGAAGAAAAGCTGTCTATGTTAACTTCTGAAGGCCCCATGGCTCTTCAAGCTCTCATCGACTATGTTTGGGAATTTTCCGGTTATTTCCTAAGTGTATTATTTAATATTTTAGCCCTTTCCATAGTTGTTGAACCACTTTTTGCGATAGCTTATACCGTATCAGTGATGTGTGTGATAGGCATAATGAAATGGAAACGTAGGACGCAAAGACAACTCACACAAAAAGCGCTTACAGCTCGCGTAGACCTTTCTCAACAGCTTCTTGCAGCCTGGGATAATGTTTTATTAGGGAATGATTACAATTTTAAGTTATGGGATGAAAAAACTTCTCAACGGCTAAAAAGGTGTTTGCAGCGTAATATCGATTTGGAACGATTTGATCAAGTGTTAGCTATTTTTGTGGCATTGATGACTTCAATCCCCTCCTTAGCTGTTGTGGTTTATTCTGCAGTGCAACATGCCCATGATCCCGTCAAACTATCGGCATTTATTGTGATCCTTCCCCTACTTTTCCAAATTCTGTCGTATACTTATCAGACGCTGTCGTTAGCTTTTCGTTGGGGCATGCATCGCAGTAAACTTATGGCGATCTACCGTTCTATACAGGCCTCCAAAGATTCACATTCAATCTTGGAAAAGAAAGTCAAGTGGTCCAAAATTTTCGCTAAACATAATTCAACCAGTGTGGATGATAGCCACATATCGATGGCCTATCCGCGGCCCATCGAATCGCACAATGATTTATTAAGCCTATCCAAAATAAAAGGAAGATTGACTTTAAGGGGTGAAAATGGATGTGGTAAATCTACCGCTCTGATACTTATTAAAAATGCTTTAGCGGGCAAAGCCTTCTTATTGCCTACGCATAATCAATTGAGTTTTACTTCTGAAACAAACAAATATTCAACGGGAGAATCCTTGCGTAAGCGCTTGCAAGAGATCATTGACAAAGTGGATGTTGAAGTATTACTCTTGGATGAATGGGATGCCAATCTAGATCACGAAAACCAAGAAATCTTGTCTGGCCTTATTGATCATCTAGCAGAAAAAAAATGTGTGATTGAGGTTCGGCATCGTTGAGAGGCTGAAAAAAATTAGGCTTATTTATACGCATTTTCCATTAAACCAAGTAAGGAATGAGTAACATGAATGAAAAAAAAAATCCCACAGTCTTAATTAAAACAACTTTAGGAGATATTAAAGTGGAGCTCTATCCTGAAAAAGCTCCTCTGACTGTTCAAAACTTTTTAGATTATGTCAATGATGGCCATTACAATAATACTATCTATCATCGTGTGATTGATGGCTTCATGATTCAAGGTGGAGGTTTTGATAAAGACTTCGAACAAAAGCCCACAAAAAAGCCGATTAAAAATGAAGCAGATAATGGGTTAAAAAACGAACGTGGGACATTAGCTATGGCACGCACAAGTGAAGTGAATAGTGCTTCGAGCCAATTTTTCATTAACATTGTAAACAATGACTTTCTTGATTTCAAAAGTAAAGCACCCCATGAGTATGGTTATTGCGTATTCGGCAAAGTCATTGATGGCATGGATGTTGTAGATAAGATGCGCAAAGTCAAAACAGGCACTAAGGGCCCTCACCGTGATGTGCCAATGGAAAATATCGAAATCCTGTCTGCAAAACAAGAAAAGTAAGGGTGTATTTGCATTAATCACACCGAGCCAGTGAGATCAATGAGATCATATGAGAAAATTGAGAGGGCTTTACGATTAAGCGTCGAATGCCATGATTCAGTGGTTTGTTAAAAGTTTGTCAAAACAATCTTAAGGCATAAACCTCCTTATCTCAAATTTCTCAGTGACCTCACAGCTCTCCGTGGTAAATTGTACGACACTACCCTTTGACACTCCTAGTAAAGAAAACTTCTCTAAATAATTTAGTTAATATATATAATAAATTTTAGGAAGGATCCTAAAATTGGGGGTGTTTTATGTCTCATAAGAAAAAGAAATTTAATCCTGACGAACCTAAGCCACTTAATTTCGATCATGATGAAGAAAGAGGACCTAGTGACCATTTAAAAGAACCATTCATGACTCCTGAAGAAGAGAGAGGAGACAACGAGGACGAGCAGTATTACGAAACCGAAGAAACTTTAAGTCCGGAAGAAACAAAAGAAAGAAAAGAAGAGGATGACCTCTAATTGAAAAAAAAACCCGTGCCCGTGCCCGAAAAAACACATCTACAGCTATTCTAGAAACAATATTAATCGGGCACGGGCACGCACACGGGCACGGGCACGGGTTTTTTTTCAGGCACAGGCCGGTTTTTTTTCGGGCCCGGGCTAATAAGGCACTTTAAATTTGGCGAGATAAATCGAAGTGCGATCATTTTCGTGACTTGAATAGTAGCTCATCCAAAGTTCCCCTTCATGGTAAAAAAGCCCAGGATAACTACAATCGCCAAAACTTGGCAATACAAGTAGCGGATTAAAATCAAAAAGTTTAAGTGCTGCGAGCACTGTTTTTTCAAAAAAGCCATAGGGACTTACCATCAGTACCCTTCCCGCAGCTAACATCCTTTTATCTTTCAAAATAATAAAGTTTGGGCCACCCAAATAGCCATGGGTGGGATGCCACTTCCAATCCGTATAGGGAGGTGCACTGATGCCCATCCATGCTTTATTATCCAGAGGACCATCCCTTCTAACTAGAGCTAGCATGCGGTCATCATCCAAGAATTGGAGGGTTGTTTCATTAGGATATTGAAGAATCGGCCATTGTGTAAGGAATTTAAAATGAATGCCATCATCGCTTTCAAAAAGTTTGATCAGCCATTCATCATGTTTATTTTCAATATTAGAATAGGAGTAAGAGGCACCAAAAGCTTTGCCTTTATGCCACGTTATCCGCCATAACCATTCATGAGGTTTAACAATAAGTTGAAAAGAGGTCCACGATTCACCATCTTCTGAGAAAGCGACACGGGATTGCCTGGAGACATATTTTTTGTCATGGTAAACAGTGCCACCCACAAGTATCATCAGTCTTCCATCAGGCGTTATCGACAACTTAGGATCGCGTAAATCCACATCACTTTCAATAAAATGAGCAATGCTTTTCCATTTTTCACCATCTTTGCTCACAATGAGGCGTATGGTTCCATTTTTACCATAAACATGCCTGGACGATTCTCGAAATATGCAAAACCAACGACTTTTATATCGAATGAGATCCGTCAAAGCATTATGTTTTGATTTGGACCAAATTTTTTTCACAGATATAAGCTTGGGCTTTTTATTTTCCATAAGAAATCACTTCACCTAGGGGGAGCATCTTTGGTATATAATTATCACTATTTGATTTTTTAGGACACCTGATATGCATAATAAAGACACTCATCCTGCCATGGATACACTTTTACATGAAAAGAGAAAATTTTTTCCTCCCCTTTCATTTTCGGCGCATGCACATATTAACAATACTTCTCAATATGAGGAGATGTATAAAAAGTCCATTCATGAATCCGATTCATTTTGGCTTGAGCAGGCAAACACACTGGATTGGTTTAAAAAACCTACTTTAGGATGCCGATATCTTTGGGAAACAAAATCCAATGAAATTCGTCATACTTGGTTTGAAGATGGAATGATCAATCTTTCATATAACTGCCTAGATCGTCATCTCGAAGGCCATTGGAAACTAAAACCAGCCATTATTTGGCAAGGCGATACCGAAAATGAGACAAAGATATGGGATTATCAGACATTACATACTCAAGTTTGCCGTTTTGCCAATGTTTTAAAAAAATGGGGAGTCAATAAGGGTGACCGTGTTTGCATCTATATGCCCATGATACCTGAGATCGCAGTCGCTATGTTAGCTTGTGCAAGAATTGGTGCAATACATTCTGTTGTATTTGGAGGATTTAGCGCTGAAGCGCTTAGCCACCGAATCCAGGATTCGAATTGCAAACTACTAGTCACCGCTAATGTATCTATGCGTGGCGGAAAAACCATTCCTTTAAAAGAAATGGCTGATGAGGCCTTAAATCAGACATTCTCCATAGAAAAAGTCATCGTTGTGCGCCGAAAGAAGCTTCGTGTCCTATGAAACCCGGACGTGATCTTTGGTATGAAGAGGAAATAGAAAATGCTTCTCCTTTTTGTCCTGCCGAGCCTTTGAATGCTGAAGACCCATTATTTATTCTATATACTTCAGGATCAACAGGCAAACCTAAAGGAGCTGTCCATACACAAGCGGGCTATTTGCTTTATGCAGCTCTAACACATAAGTATATTTTTGATAATAAGGACGGAGATGTTTATTGGTGCTCGGCTGATATAGGCTGGATCACCGGCCATAGTTATGTGATCTATGGACCCTTAGCTAATGGGGCGACAACTCTTATGTTCGAAGGGGTACCTAATTATCCTGATCCGGGTCGCTTTTGGCATATCATTGAAAAATTTAGAGTTAACATTTTCTATACGGCTCCCACTGTTATTCGTTCATTAATTCGTTATGAAAAAACTTATCTGGAAAAGCATGATATGAGTTCACTGCGTCTCCTTGGAACCGTAGGCGAGCCAATTAATCCTGAAGCTTGGATGTGGTATTATGAAAATGTGGGTAAGAAAAATTGCCCAATAGTAGACACATGGTGGCAAACAGAAACTGGTGGCATCATGATATCATCTATGCCCGGCTGCCATGCTACAAAACCTGGGTGTGCAGGCAAGCCTTTTTTTGGGGTGGAGCCTTTCATTTTGCATGGGGACGGCATACCTTGTAAAACTAATGAAGGAGGTGCCCTATGCATCCGCAAACCCTGGCCAGGTATTATGCGAACCTTATGGGGTGACCATCAACTATTTATAAATACCTATTTCAAAGCTTTTGAAAATATGTATTTTACAGGCGATGGATGTTATAAAGATGATGAGGGCGATTACTGGCTTCTTGGGCGTATTGATGATGTGGTCAACGTTTCCGGTCATCGCATAGGAACTGCGGAAGTTGAAAGTGCCTTAGTCAGTCATCATGCTGTAGCCGAAGCAGCTGTTATCCCTAAGCCTGACGATGTTAAAGGTCATAGCTTATGCGCTTTTATCATCCTTAAAAATCATATAGAAAAATCCAACGATCTCAAAAAAGAGCTCATGGTGCATGTTAAAAAGGAAATAGGAGCTATTGCGGTCCCTGATACTATCCGTTTTGTTAAAGCCCTTCCCAAAACTAGATCTGGGAAAATTATGAGACGCATTTTAAGAAAAATTGCTGAAGAGAAAAAAGATGAACTGGGTGACACGAGTACCTTAGCAGATCCTAGTGTGATTGAACATTTGCTTGAAAACGCGGATTAGGATGAGTCAGTAAGTCAGTACTCTACCGAAGGCTTTGAGTGGTACTTTAATACCGCTTTTATAACAGACCTGTGGAATAAGGCGGTACTAAAGTACCGACAGTCCAAAGCCTTCGGCGAAGTTTTAATTTGTGTATTTCCAGGATTTTGTTAACCCCATCTATTCTGTAGCATTCAGCTATTGTTTTATGCACGTGAGCGCGCAGGTCGTTTACGTCGGCTGAGCACTTTGGACAATTTTTTTAGTGGTTTGCGATAGCCATTTTGATTGATTAACCCCACAATATCTTGCGTTCGATCAGCCACACCCTGGTACCTTTGTGATAGATCTTTACGTAACTGCTTACCTGTTTTAGGTGTTAACAAAGCAGCAGAGCCCATTCCGACCAAAAGACCTAAAATGGCGCCGCTGACAAATGTTTTACGCACACGGTTTCTTCTGGATATAGTTAAATCTTCACCAAAAATATTTTCTGTGACATTTCTCGCTTTATCAGCCCAATCGTCTGTTTGATTTCTTATTTTATTAATTAACACTTCTCGGTTTCCAAGGACAGCCAAAACCGTAGCAATCATCGTTCCAGCTAGGGCTCCCATTACCACACCTTTATATTTAGCCATAATTATCTCCTTTTCTTTAACTCCTGCCAAAAATTAAGACCGACGACCGCCCAATCGAAAACGTTTTTTATGGGATTATCATGCCCTTCATGGCCATGCGTTTCCTCATCTTCATGAAGTTTACTTGAAACAACATCTACCATGTTTTTAGCTAAATCACGCCATTTACTCGTTCCCCACGTAGAGGCAAAGCTTCCATTGGTATGAAAAGGTTTTTGAGTTAAAGCATAAACTGCAGAAGCTCCTAATAATCCTGCTCCAACAATACCCAGGATGAGATTGCGATTGGAATTTTTCCCTGTTCTAGAAAAAATGTTAGAAGCCGCTGAACAAATACTTTCAGCTGAATCTTTGACTGCCTGAGTCGCTTTATGACCTGTATCCATGGCATGATTTGAATATTCTTCAGCTAAGCTAGTCACTTGATCGTAAATATTGTCAAGTCCTTGAGTAAACTTATGTCTAGCTTGTTTTGGAGCTAAAAGAAGAGCAGCTGTAGCTCCTATGAGACAACCGGCTGCGGCACCTATAACAATGCGTGACGTTCCGTTATCGAACGGTAAATGGTGGCCTCGAGAATGATTTCTATGAGTGCGAATCCCTGCTTTTCCCATAGTCATTCCTCTTTTTTGAATTTTTGCCATATGATGACTCCTAATGAAGTAAGTTTTATTAAATCACTTATAATGTCTTGCCAGTTTTTTTTTTCCCCTGAATGAAAAAACTTAAATGGCTTTTCTTGGTTCTTGAAAGAACCCGTTACATCTTTCAATGCTGCGCCAACATTCGAAATTGAATCTAACAAAGGATCAAATTCTGCAATTTTATCCTGAAAGGATTCAGCAATTTCATTAGAATTTTCCAAGAGCCTAATGGTTTCATTAGAAATAGGCTCGATTTTAGTATCAATGATGGACAAGCTAACATTGATATGTTTTAGAGATTTGATCAGTTCCTTCATCACTTTGATCAAATAGCATGCAATCCCAATAAACACTAGTGTGGCTATAACCGCACAAATTTCATAAATGAAGTGACTTTCCATTGTTATCTGCTTGTTACAGTTATATTATTGGATATACTTTTAACACCTTGTATTTGACGAACAATAGATGCAATTTTGTTCTTTTCAGCTTCATCCACAACAGTGCCAGTCAAAGTTACATTATTATTTTTTACGCTAACTTCAGTAGTCTTCGCGAGCGATGAAATGTTTTTATTATCTCTTATCGCCCAACGAATTTTCTGTGCCATTTCATCATCAGTCCATGCCATATATTTCCCAGTACGTGGGTCGACGTAGCTTTGTAATCTGCTTGGATTGGTCAAATTAGAAGGTTGTGTGTAAGGTTGATTGGGATTGGTTTGAGTTGAATTAGCTGAATTTTGATTATTCCACTGATTGGCGCCATTGGATTGAGTGTTTCCATATGCATTCCAAGCATCATTTTGATTACGTGTTATTACAGGAGGCTGTGAGTAAGTTTGGTTGGGAAAAGTGGGGTTCATGCTGTTATTGGTTGAATTTGAGTTGGGGAAAGCTGGATTGGCGCCATTGGTGTATAAGCTTTGATCCTGCACAGTATTCATTCCAGGTTGATAGCCACCTGCATTATAACTGCCGGAATTTGTATAAGCGGAAGTGCTTGGACTCACAAATCCACTCTGGGAACTTGTATTTTGTGCTTGCAATGATGCGGCGCATGCTAAGACAGAAACGCCTGCAAATAGCATTGTGGAGAGGTTTTTCATATTTACTCCTTGTTTTATAAATTTAATGATGGTTATTAACTTCATGCATAAACTTAATCTTATGTGATGTGATATGTAATTGCAAATTATTTTTTTAAAATAAAACTTAAATATCTTATAATGACATATTTAGTATTAAAATATAGATAAACTCTAATGAGTTTAAACTCAACTTAAACGACATCCTCGTCCAGGATTTTCGTTTTCCAAAGATCAATAATCAATGTTTTTAATAATGCATAGAGAGGAATGATGAAAAACAGGCTTATGAAGCCGAATAAGGAAATGCTGGCAACTAAGAGAATGACAATTGTCACTGGATGGATATTTAAACGCATGCCTACGACACGTGGAGAGATCAGATTTAGATCTAACAAATGAACGATAATGACCACCACAATCACCTTAAAGGCCATTAATGGACTTTGAGCAAGGCCGATAAGTAAAGCAGGAATGGTAGAAATGATGGGTCCACAAAAAGGGATAAGATTAAAAATAAAAGTGATGAATGCCAATAATATGGCATAATCCAAGCCAATAATCAAGTACCCTAAGCCGATAAGAAATCCTACAATCAAGGCGACTAAAACTTGCCCGCTAATATAACCAGACAATGTTTCATCGATGTCATTCAGGATTTTTTTTGTTTCGTCAGTATATTTTGAAGGAATTAATTTAATAAATTTTTGATAAATAATACGATCGTCCTTTAAAAAATAAAACAGAATGAAGGGGGTAATGATGAAGTAAGAAGCGATTTTTGTCACTGAGGCAAAGTTATTGATAAATGCACTTGTGACCCATACAGTGATTTTTTGCAAATAATATAGAAGATATTCACGTAATTGTTCATGGGATAAAGAATAAAAGTTAAATAAATTCATGATATCGACAGTTTTATTTTCCATTTCTTTGAGTTTTTCTTGAGGAAATGTGCTAAATTCTGAAATTTGCTTCAGGATATAAGGCCAAATTGTGCTAATGACGATGCCTATGCACAAAACAATGAATAAATATACAAGTGATAAGGCTAAATAGCGCGATATCTTCTTCCTATCACAAAATTTGACAATAGGACGAAAAATGTAATAGAACACACCGGCCACAATGACGGGAAAAAATATAGTCGTTACAAATTGAAAAGCCAGAGTAAAAAGAGGAAAGAGCTGAAATCCCAAAAAGATAATCAGCAATGTCAGTAAAATGGCAATTCCAGCCCTAAAAAATTTTTTGTTATACCACATAGTATTACAACAGAATAAGTATGATCAAAGCAAACCCATCTGTTTAAATGATACCAAAAACCTTAAGCAATATAATAATAAAAATAGGTACTCCAAGTAGCCATAGTATAATTGCTCTACCCATAAACCCTCCAAAAGTTAAGTTGATTCTGATAATTTCCATCGCACAAATAAAAGTTTTATGTAAATAAAAATGATTAATATTGGGCAAAGGATTTAAATTTAATCTTTCCAATAAAAGACAAGACTGACATGAACATCAGGATGTAAACTTTTATGCACAGGGCAAGTGTGTGCAACATGTGCTAAAGCTGTTCGCTGTTCTGGAGAAAAAGCATGTGGCATCCATATAGAAACAAGAAGGCTATTGACTCGACGATTGGGTTGATCTTCCATCTTTTTTTCAACTTCAAGCTTCATGCCATTGAGATCCATCCCCTTTCTTTTGGCAAATGCACCCATGGTTGTAGCAATACAAGTCGCTAGAGAGCAGGCTAAGAGGTCGGAAGGTGAAAAAAACTTGCCTTCGCCCCCTACCTCTGCCGGCGCATCCGTGAAAATAAAGCTGCCGGAGGGTTGATGCGTTGCTTTGCATTTCAATTCACCCGGATATTCAATAAGAATTTTAGTCATAAACTATCTTTGGTAAAGCCCGATCAATTCTGCTTGTCCGATAATATGCCCGTGCATAGCATCTTCAAGCTGTTTTTTGCTGCTACCTATAGGTAGATTAAGTTTAGTATTCAAAGCATAAAGCTTAAAAAAGTAACGGTGAGGATTTCCTTTAGGCGGACAGGGACCCTTATAGCCCAACTTACCGAAGTCATTTGTTCCCTGATTGGGAGGGTTAGAACCTTCCTCTAATTGTGGAGAAGGATCAAGGTTCCAGGCTAGCCAATGCACAAAAGTGCCTCTAGGGGCATCAGGATCTTCCACAATGAGAACAAGGCACTTAGCATCTTTGGGAATATCTTGAAAAACAAGAGGAGGAGATACGTCTTGACCATCGCATGTGAATTTTTTGGGTATGGTCTGATGCGCTTCAAACGCGGGGCTCTCTAGGTGCATAATTGTCAATTTATCCTTTTCTGCGATCTTTTCTATCTTTAAACTCTTTTCCGGTCACTTCACTAATTTTTTTTCCTTTATCTTGATAACTTTCATCAGAGAGCTCGACCCCATGAATAGGATGACGCCCTTCCAATTTAAAATCTTCCAATAAAGTCACCAGTTCGGCAATAGCAATTTCAGCCACTTGAATTTCGCTGCTGTATTCAGCCTGCCTTTCATCCACTTCTTCCTGATCTCTTTTTTTTTGACGTTTGTCAATCAAAATGTTGATTGCATCTTTTAATACCTCAATGGTGGCATCGAAATCAATAGAATAATTTTTGTTAAATTCATATTTCAATAAGGCGTTTTGAGCATCTTCAACGGATTTCTGCAATGAAAGCAGATGCTGTTGAGCAAAATCATCAGGCATTGCTTGTAACTCATTCACATAACGTTTTATATCTCGCGAGGTTTGTGCCAGCTGTTTTTTTAGATCGTCATTCTTTAAAGGCTCTATTGGTGGGATTATCATAAAAACCTCCTTTCTTAATAATTATTATTTTACACTAGAATCTATTGAGTGTAAATGAGATATATTACTTTTCTTTACACTTTATTTTTTTTACTCTAAACTTCCTTTTTTTAGGAGAATCTATGAAAAAACCTAAGCCTAAGCCTCACACTCCCACATCGTGGGAACCTGCCAGCAAATGGTATAAATCTATTGTCGGAGAAGAAGGACATTATTACCATCAGCATATTATTTTACCGGGTGTATTGCGAATGTTAAATCTTTCATTAGGTACCCAAGCAAACTTATTAGATCTTGCTTGCGGGCCAGGGGTTTTAGCACGCCATTTACCAGATAATACAGGTTATACGGGTGTTGATCTATCATCGACCTTAATCAAAGAAGCGCAAAAACTAGATCGTCATCCAAAACATCGCTATTTTGTGGCTGATGTGATGAAAAACTTACCGGTCTTAGAACACAAATTTTCGCATGCTACTATTATTTTAGCGCTGCAAAACATGCAAAACCCTTTAAAAGCCTTTCAAAATGCTTATAAACATCTTGAAAATCAGGGGATTTTAATTATCGTGATGAATCATCCTTGTTTCCGCATCCCTAGACAGTCTTTCTGGCAAGTGGACGATAGCAAAAAGTTGCAATATAGGCGTATGGACAGGTATTTCGCACCTTTAGAAATTCCCATACAGGCACATCCTAGTCAAGGTGAGCATTCTCCTCAATTAGTCTCTTATCACTATCCCCTCTCTAGTTACTTTCATTGGTTAAAAGAAGCAAAGTTTAAAATTTGCGATATGGAGGAATGGTGTTCTAATAAAGTAAGCACGGGAATCCACGCAAAGATGGAAAATCGTAGCCGTTTAGAATTTCCATTATTTTTAGCTCTTTATGCTCAAAAAGATGACTGATGACCACTAAGGCAGTCCAAGAGAAAATATTAGAAAAGATCTGATGCAAATATTAAAGCCAAAAGCTTAAATATCATGACAAGCTTAGCTAAATCTCACTATCTCAAACCTTCTCAGTGATCTCGTTGCCTCAGTGGTGGTGAATTGTACAGGATCTTAATCTAAGATTAATTTACCTAAAAGAAAAAAAATGTTAAATTTACATCTAAAAAAACATGAGCTTTGGATAAGAATTTTTTTATTTTTAAATCCAACCAAAACACAAAGCGAGTAGTCATGCCAACAATACATCATTCTTCAGCCCATCGCATTTCTCTATCAAATGCAGCTATTGAACAGGTGCATGGTAAAAAAAGAACTGGCCATTCAATCTTGAAAAAAATAGGAAAGAAGGCCCTCCATGTCCTAAGCTTTGGAAAGCTCTATCCGTCCCCAGCATTAAAAAAAGAACAAATTCGCGCTATCAAGCAATTCAATCATCGCAAGCTATATACGTTTCCAAAAACGAAGCCTGAAGTCAAAGATCTGCCGGCGGCCGAAATTATAAAGGCCCATCCCAAAGAATCGAAAGAAACGTTAGAGGGTATGCGTGATTTTGCGAGGGAAATGATTTCTTTAACCATAGATTGTGTACAAAAAAAACATCTGGATCCTCAATTAAAAGAATTCAATAAGATTGCCACTACTATTCCTCAGAAGCTAAGAGATATTGCTAAGCAAGCTATTTCGATCGGGACTTTTTCAGCTAAGCCTATTTTTGAATTTATCTATAAATTTCAATTCAATGACCAAGCCATGGAAAAAATTGATAAAGCATTGAAATGGGCCTATAAAGATATCAAACCTGAGGAACCAGGCAAATTAAACGTGTTTATTGAGGGTTTTAAAGATGAGTTGTTAAGAAAAGTCGAGCCACCTGCTCCCGCAGCTGAGCAGCAAAATGGTAAACAACAGTTAGACGATTGTACAAATAAAATTTTACATTGGTTATTTAAATCAGACCATACTCAATCCCCTCATGATTTATTTAAAGAAGAAGATCAGGTATCAGAGGAATTAATAACGAGCATTCTTGAAACTTCTTTGCTGATTCTTGCTGAAAGAAAAATTGATCTTTATGAACATAAAGCCAATAAATTCATTCAAAATAACTTATCTTCCATTATTGAAACAAAAATCCGTAAAAATGCAGTGACCGTCACTGACTTGCTATCTGCCCGCCTAGCCGAAGTCATCCAGACGCTGGATAACGGTCAATTTACTGTTTTGTTTGATAAAATGATTGAACTTATGGGTAAGCATGTCTCAGATATCACAAAGAGTCATGAAGCATCAGAAAAAGCTACTAGGGAGCATCAAGCGCTTAAAGAGCATGCCCTAAAAATTGTAAAAGGTGTACCTAAAAACGCTAATGAGGAAGTCGTCTTTAAAAAATGCGAAAATTATCTTAATAGTCTTGCGAAAAAAGGCGGTATCGCAGCGATTGAAGAGGATGTTTTATTCAGCACTTTTCTTACCCTCAATGCAAGTGCTCCTTCCACAGACAATACGATGATTGCAGAAATTTCTAAACTCATTATTGATACCTTGCTGCCCTCTACAGAAAAAGATGGAAAGAACGGGTTAGAAAACTTGCTAACAAAAATTGAACTCCCTGAACAATTTGACGAGTTGGTCAATGAAGCGAAAGAAATCGCTCAAATGATTGTAAGCAAAGAACAATTTAAAGAATTAAACGATTTGGGTAAAGCAGCGGGAGCCTTTAAAGATTTAGCTTTCGAGGGATGCGCCGAAGTCATTAAAATGGGTTTGAATGAAGCTATTGGTATTGTTGTTAAACAAATGTCTAAACCTGAAGAGTTAAATTTGCTTTTAACGAAAAGTACGTTGCCTATAGCGATGGACTCAATGATCAAATTCTTCGCGGATGACATCATTCAAGCACATATTCCCCAACTCGCACCCCTCTTTCAAAAGCTTCCCAATGAAGACGAGGAAAAAAAACTTATAAAAATTCTATTTGAAAAAGCTAGGAAAGAAGCTTCTCAATTTAAATTTGAAAATGAAGAAGCTTTTTATAAAATTGTAAAGCCACGCATTGAAGAAATCGTAGAGTTGCTAGCCTTAATAAAAAAGCCGGACCTTAAATCGACTATAGCCATCATTAAAGAATATTATAAATATGACCCCAAATTCAAGGATAATAACCCTCATTTTGCTGACTTTATTGACGCAAGTTTAAAAACCGGTGAATTTGGAACATTATTCCCCCGTATGTTTAACTTAAAAGTGTCGCGAAATATGGTCAGCAAAGCCATGACAGCTTCCATACAGAATTATCGTAAATCCTATATTCCAAACCTTAATATTGCTATTCCTATGCTGAAGGAAAAGTATGCGAAGCCTGAAGTCATTGACAAAATGGTGGAATATAGACCCAGCCTCGAGTCTCTTGAAGAAGATATTGTTGATCTCCAAATAAAAATCGACGATTTGAAGGAAAGAATTAAAGAAAATAATGACGCTGTAGCTTTAAGGGAAGAACTCGTCAAATTAGAAACGAAACTCGATGCTAAGATCAATACTAAAAACAAAGTGATTATAGAAAATAGAAATCATGAAAACGAACTTGCTGATGCCAAAATAAACTTACCTACTCAAGTGCATAGAGTTGCTCAGCTTGGCTATGACATGCTCATGTTTAAAGCTAAAAGAGCTGTTCCTTTCGTGGGTCAATATTTATTAAAAAAGATCCTAGGACCCACTGCCGACAAAATCAGCCGCGTAGCCTTAACCTTAATTAATAGGATTATGGGGCATCAAGCATTCAATGAACATTTGATAGGTAAAATTTTCTTAACCTCGCTCAAGGGGCTTCATATGAGCGCCATGGCAACGCGCGGCGATCGACCTCTGTTAGATCCTGTTCACCAAATTGAATTAAACGTCAAAACTTCTGTGAATGTAGAATCCTTAAAAGCTAAGCCTTTTAAGGTTGCTATTCAGCAACCTTTAAAAGGAAAACCTCCCATCTGGAAACGTATCTTAAATTATGTGCTAGAAAAATTCCTGGCCTTCATTAACATATTTAAGACTCAAAGAATGACTCTAGATAATAGAGAACTGTACCTGATGACCCAAATGGGACCTAATCAAAAGATCCTTGACAAGGATGCTTTACCCCTTGTGCCTGATGTAATTCGTGATGCTAAAATAGACCCTGTCAAAAAAATCCAAGAAAAACAGGAACCCGTCTTTTTTAAAGAACAAAATCCAGATCTCAATTCTTCTCTATTAAAAGTAGGCGAATTTGTTTCGGTCTTTATGAAGAAAATTGGTGATGAGGTTTACAAGGAAAAAATTGAATCCAATATTAAAGATATAGCTGCGAATGCTGATAGACTGCCTGAAAAGGCTCACCAGATGTTAGATTGGATCAGCAGAATTATCACTCCTTTAACCACGACACTTTTTTCAAAAATTACTAAAAAGGGATACAAAGTTAAACTAGATGAGTCTTCTTGTGGATTTTTCTATATCCTTTTTAAAGATATGAAGAAAGATGACCTCGATAAACTCCAAGAAAATCTAGAAAAAGTCAATACCGGCTTAAGTAAGGATGAGCTCAACAAATATATAGCTCCAATGAAAGCATGGATTGCAGGGAATTATAAGAGCAAAGAAGAAATAAAACCCCTTTCAGAATTCACTGAAAAACATAAAATGCTTATAGAAAATTTTGAATATAGATATGAAAGCATGAACAAGCTGTATGTATCTACCATTCAATGGTTAGTGAAACATAAAATTGAAAGCCGCATGGATGGCTTTCAAAAGTTCCTAGAAAATGATCTGGGTCGACTCATTCAGACGCATCTTAATAAAAATATTCAGCACTTGTCTAAACTGCTATTTAATCGCACGGCAGGCTTGATCAACAATGTAAATGATAAAGAGTATAAGCAATTTTTTGATCTTTGTGCCAATGATTTTAATCAACAAATGATAAACCTTATTAAAGCTGAAGAGAACGTTTTCAAAGAGCCCATGACCGATGAACAAAAGAAAAATCCTGCATACATCCATGAAAAAATTGCAAAAGAATTAGCCTCTGAAAAAATTGATCCAAGAACAAAACAACGTATATATGTGCTCCATCCCCTAGCTAAAGCCTTGCTTCAATCTCCGGCCGATGTAAAAAACGCGAAAGAGTTGGAAGAAAATAAGGTCTTTTTAAAACTTGTGGAAAGAATGATGAATCTAGCTCTTCCAACAGGTCAAGAACAAATCGATGGCCAGGCAAGAACCGCTGATGCCTTCCTAGAACTGTGGGATAACATCATCATTGAACCTGAAGTCACTTTGGCGATCGACGAATTCCGTGATTTTATAAAAATATTGTTACCTGAAAAATATGCAGATAAGCTGGATATCGTTGAAAGCAAAGTCAAAACGCTAACTAAAGAATTTATACTCAATACAATTAAAAGACATGCCACCACTGTATTAGCTGAAAAATTGCGAGAGACCTGCAAGCTCATCTCTGATAGTATTAAACGCAGAGAATTCATCGCCAATCAGTTCCCTGTCATTCACAAACAATTGGTCAAATCATTTGCCTATTCCATTATGAAGGAGACGAAGGGAGAGAAAGAAAAGCTATTTAAATTGCTGATTGAAGGAGAAGAAAATCCTGCGGCAAAAGATCAATTCATTGACAAACTTTTAAAGCTTTGCGCTGATAAGTTTAGCCATTCTTGGGCTAACTTGAAGATCAATCGCGAAACTTTTAAACAAGACTATTTGCCAGACTTGCAAAAAGGTCTAATGCATATTATTTTAAAAGATTTCATGATTTCCAATGATTTCAAGAAAAATTATCAAGACTTAAGAGATCTTGTGAGAACCCCGAATGACAAGGCCGCCTTCGCTCGTATTAGCGGATCGCTCATGACGGAAGTCATCAAAAAATATGGTGAATGGAATAAAAACATATTCAAAGATGACAAAAAAGGTTCTAAAAACGAAAAGGAAAATCGCTGCTTTAATGCCCATCTTGAACCTCTTATCAAATCCATAGTCAATGAGCTGACAGAAAGACAGAATGCTTTTCAACGTATCGATCTCGATGCCAAACTAAAAGATGATGACATCACGACTATTTTAAAGCATTTCTTAGAAGGTGAAAATGATAATAATATGCAATTTGTCGATATTATCACTCATACGATTAAAATGGGCAACTTCGGTGGAGCATTCAACAAAATCGTGTTAGGTATCATTAAAATGGAAAAAGAAAACTTGAATAAAGTCATTGTCCCTGCCATGCATCCCATTAGGGCTTCTATTCGCAATGTGACAGACCTCACAGTTGAAGCTTTAAAGGCAAACTATTTGAATGACAATTACATCAAAAACCTTGTGAATCCACAATCTCTGGAGATATTAAAGGCCCAGGAAGAAAAACTACAAAAGGAAATTCAAAAAAGGGAAAACGTCAAAAAAGACTGTAAAGATAATGACAAAATCGTCGAACACAATAAAGCTCTGGCAGCTTTAGCAGAAAAGAAAGTGAAAATCCAAGAGAAAATTGTGGCTGCACAGATAGAACTTGACAATGAGCCTGAAAGACAAGCCAACATCGAAAGAAAATTCGATGACGGCCTCCAGCTCACAACACGGATGCTTTACGATTTGATTGAATACTCTCATCCAGCCGCAAAAGCAGGCATGAAAGTGGCTACTGACCCTAAAAGATTTCTTGAAGACAGCAAGTCCTTTTACAATAAATTTTTCGATAATGAAGACTTAAATGAAGCTCTTGTTGTGAACGTCTTAGAAAAATCTCTGGATCTCGTGGAAGCTAAAAATGGGGGATAATCAGGGGTCTATTAAATAAACGCGAATTTTAAATCAAAAATGCTCTATTCATAAAATATAAAGGAGTCTTTATGGTAAGTACTTTAACATTTCAAAGCAATATAGATGGATTAAATAAAATTTATAGTCTTAAAGAAAATGATCTTGGTTCTGTTTTTTTTGAGTTTAACAACAAAACAAAAATGGAAATTGCCTGTAGAAATGTAAGTAAAAGCTGGGAATTAACTAAAGATAACAGATTACCTAATCAGGCAAATGAACAATTCTGTTTTGGGTTTACCGTAAAGGAATCAGAAATAGCTCGTGCAGAAATTCATTCTATCCACGAGTTAATTGGTCGTGTAAACTACTGGATGGGTGGAGGCAATATTTTGGAAGAAGATAAACCAATAATTGTAACCTCCATTAAATCAGATGAATTGAAAAAACAAATGTATGAGATGCCTGTTAAGCAATACGGACCTTATAAGCAAGATGGAAAAACTTATGCTGCACTTTATCCTCAGACCTGGAATGATTAATTGGAGAGATTAACAAAATTTAGACCACTTATAAATCATTTGTTATAAGTGGTCTTTTTCAATCTACAGAAGCAAAATATGGCTAAACCTAATTACACGAAGTTTATTACAAAACAATATTCAAAAGTTTATTAGGAACAAAAACCACTTTTTGCACTGTCTGTCCATCTAAATATTTGGCTATCAACGGATTTTTTTTGGCAGCTGTCAAAATGACCTCTTGAGTTTCATCTTTAGGTAGATCAAATTTTCCACGCACTTTTCCGTTCACTTGAACAACATAAGTCACAACAGCATCCTGCAAATATTTTTCATCAACTGTAGGATAAGGTGCGTAAGATAAACTTTCTTTGCATCCTAACATTTCCCATATTTCTTCAGCCAAATGCGGAGCAAATGGCATCAATGCCTGAGTCGCCATTTTGATGACAGAGCGAGGATAAGCGCTTAATTTTGTAAAATCATTGATGAATTCCATCATTTTGGCAATCGCTGTATTGAATTGTAAGGTTTGAATATCTTTTTCCACCCCATGGATCAGACGATGACCTAACTTTGTGGCTTCTTCGGATTCTTGATCGGTCAATTTATCCGATGTCGCCATGTCATAAAACCGTGTAAGAAAACGCTTACAACCACTGACCGCATCAGTGCTCCAAACCTTTTCTTTTTCTAAAGGACCTAAAAACATTTCATATAGACGTAAAGCATCCGTACCGTATTCATCGATGATTTCATCAGGCGAAACACCATTTAATTTGGACTTAGACATCTTATCGATTTGACTCCTTAATTCCTCACCTGTCTGTCGAAGATAGTATTTGCCCTCTTTTTCAATCACATCTTCGGGAGCAATATAAGACCCAGAACTATTTTGATAAGAACGTGCGACCATCAAGCCTTGGTTGCGAAGGGTTTTAAATGGTTCGGGTGATGTCACATAACCACAGTCAAAAAGGACTTTATGCCAGAACCGCGCATATAAAAGATGTAAAACGGCATGTTCGACCCCCCCCACATACATATCCACGGAGCCCCAATATTTCTCAGCTTCGGGACTCCAGGCCTGTTTATCATTGTGAGGATCGCAAAAGCGTAAATAATACCAACAGGACCCCGCCCAATTAGGCATGGTATTAGTTTCCCTTTTGGCCTTTTTGCCTGTTTTAGGGTCTTTAATATTGACCCAGTCATCAACCTTAGAAAGGGGGCTTTGGCCATCTCCGGAGGGCTTATAATTGGTCACAGAAGGTAACATGAGAGGAAGCTCATCGATATCGAGCACACGTCGGGAACCATCTTCAAAATGTAAAATCGGGAAAGGTTCACCCCAGTAGCGTTGACGCGAAAATAACCAATCCCTCAATTTGTAAGTTGTAGTTTTTTTACCGATTCCCTTTTTTTCCAACCAGCCGATGATTTTTTTTGTAGCTTCGATTTGAGATAAGCCGTTCAAAGAAATTTCTTTATTTTCACTATGGATGCATATGCCGTCGTTGGGAAGACATTGTAGAGTCTCCAGATCCTCTTCTTTGTATTCCTTAGAAAGCTCTGGATGTTCTTTCAAATCAGGCTTATACACATAAATAATGGGCAACCCAAATTTTTTTGCAAATTCAAAGTCACGTTCATCATGGCCTGGTACGCACATGATGGCACCCGTACCATAACCCGCGATGACATAATCAGAAATCCAAACGGGTATTTCTTGATTGTTGACCGGATTGATTGCATAGGCACCCGTAAACACACCTGTTTTATTTTTATTAAGGTCAGTTCTTTCTAGGTCCGATTTTGCGGCAGCAAGCTTTTGATACTCTTCTACAACCGATTTTTGTCCCGGTGAGGTAATTTTTGCTACCAAAGCATGTTCCGGAGCAAGGACCATATACGTAGCCCCAAAGAGGGTATCAGGTCGTGTTGTATAGACTTCAATAAAATGATGATTATTTTTTACAGGAAATTGTACAGAAGCACCTTCACTCTTACCAATCCAATTGATCTGCAACTTTTTTAAACTTTCCGGCCAATCCAGTAAATCCAGATCTTGAATAAGCCGTTCAGCATAGGCGGTTATTTTCAAAATCCATTGGCGCAAAGGCTTGCGCACGACTGGGTGGCCTCCTTCTTTGCTAAAGCCATTTTCCACTTCTTCATTCGCCAATACAGTTCCGAGGGCAGGACAGTAATTCACCATCATTTCAGCTTCATAAGCCAATCCTTTCTCGTATAATACTGTGAAAATCCATTGCGTCCATTTAAAATAGGATGGGTCGCTAGTCGCTAGTTCTCGATCCCAATCATAAGAAAATCCCACATTCGAAAGCTGACGTTTAAAGTTGGCGACATTGTTTTTAGTGGTTTCAGCCGGATGCGTTCCCGTACGAATGGCGTATTGCTCTGCGGGAAGTCCAAAACTATCCCATCCCATTGGATGGAGGACATTAAATCCCTTTTGCCTTTTATAACGTGCTAAAATATCAGTAGCTGTGTATCCTATAAGATGTCCAACGTGCAATCCTGCCCCTGATGGATAAGGAAACATGTCTAGAACATAGTATTTGGGTTTGGAAGGATCTATATCTGCTTTAAATATTTTGTGGTCAGCCCAAAATTTTTGCCATTTCGATTCGATTTTTTTATGATCATATTTCATCTTTTATCCAAAAATTGTATATTGTAACTTTATATTAAGAGAATAGTGAGATTTAAAATTTTATGCCAAAAAACACGAAAAAGTCAAAACAAAAGGAACCTCAGCCTGAGCAAAAAACTAAGGAGGGCCGTCTTTTCGACAATATATTAAAAGTGACCCAACAGTTTATGAGTGGAAAAGGATACGTTGCCATGAGCGAACCTGAACTATTCGAACGCTTGCGTCTTCCGCCTCAGCATCGAGATCTTTTTGGACGTATCCTGGATGAAATGCATGAAAAAGGCCTTGTGGAATTAGCTAAAAATCGATATGCGTTAAAAAGCTCAACATCGCAAATTATTACAGGCATTTTGCGCGTTCATCCACGAGGGTTTGGTTTTCTACAAGCAGAAGATCCTGCCCCCTTTTCAGAGGATATCTTCATCCCCAAAAATTTTATCCAGAATGCTGTCGATGGAGATACCGTCGAAGTTTTGGTCGACCCAACCACCTTTACAGAAAAAGGACCGGAGGGAAAAGTTGTTGCTATTTTGTCGCGAGGGCGTACCCACATGGCTGGGGTCATCAAAAAGGTAGACCGCTATGGGGAGATATTAGCCTATGTGCCTCTTTTAGGCCTCTCTCAACGCGTTGTTGTCGAACCTACTCAAGAAATTGAGTTAAAAGAAGGCGATCGTATTGTCATGGAAGTGACCGATTGGGGCAGTAAGGAAACTGAAACACGCTGCAAATATTCTCATTATATAGGCCATATAAGCGATCCCTCCTGTGATATCAAAGCTGCTATAGAAGAATTCGAACTGAGGTCAGACTTTTCCAAAAAAACGATACGTGAAGCTGAAGAAATGGGTACAAAGGTTTTAGCGAAAGAAATCGCCGAACGCGAAGACTTCCGTGATCTCGAATGTTTTACTATCGATCCTGATACCGCATTGGATTATGATGATGCTATCAGTCTTTCAAAAGATAAAGAAGGGATTTATCATTTAGGCGTACATATTGCTGACGTTTCTCATTATGTACGTCCAGGCACAGCTTTGGACAAAGAAGCCGCGATGCGCTGTAATTCCACTTATTTTCCTGGAACATGCATCCCCATGCTTCCCTCCGTTTTATCAGACAATCTGTGCAGTTTAAAACCTAGGATGAACAGGCTTACAGTTTCTGTCCTCATATCTTTTGATGCCCATGGAAATGAAATAGATTATCGCTTGACCCGTAGCGTCATCAAAAGCCAAAAACGCTTCACTTACAAAGAAGCTAAAGAAGTGATCGATGGGAAAAAAACCTCTAAACACTCCCCTACCATAAATTTAATGGTCGAACTATGCGCCCTGCTCAAAAAAAAGCGCTTTGAAAGAGGCAGCATAGAATTCGCTCTCCCGGAGCTTGTCATTTTAGTCAACTCGGAGGGCGTATCCCCAAGGGACTGATTATATCACCTACGATGTATCGCATCAGCTCGTAGAAGAATTTATGCTGAAAGCCAATGAAACAGTCGCGAGACATTTAACTAGCATAGGAAAAAATCTCACCTATCGTGTGCATGATGAACCTGCTGAAGATAATATGAAAGATTTTGCCGTTCTGGCTAGAGCCTTCGGATACAATTTGTCAGATACTCCCTCCAATTCTGAAATTCAAAAGCTCTTTGATGAGGCGATGGATTCACCCTATGGCCAGTATTTAGCCACCAGCTATATTCGACGCATGCGCTTGGCTATTTACTCACCCGATAACATTGGCCACTTTGGCCTAGGCCTTTCCCATTATTGCCACTTTACAAGTCCCATTAGGCGCTATATTGACTTGGTTATTCACCGTACCATCTTTCAAGACGCTGATTCCTATGAAAACTTAGAACTTGTCGCCCATAAATGTTCCGAGCAAGAGCGTGTAAGTGCTCGGGCCGAGGGAAATGTAAAGTTATTAAAAAAATTACGCCTGCTACATTCCTATCAACAGAAAGATGCGCAAAAACAATATGAAGCTGTAGTCACTCGCGTGAAAAATTATGGAATAGTCTTTGAGGTCTTAGATATCATGTTGGAAAGTTACTTACATGTATCTGAACTCGATGGCGATTATTATGTCTATGACGAAGGAACTGTATCGTTAAAAGGGCGTCATACACAAAAAACATTTTTGGCCGGTGATAAAATCACAGTCATGCTTAAAAACGTCGATTTCATCACTTTAGAAAGCTCCTGGAGTCTTGTCTACGAAAGGACCTCTTTTAGCAACAAAAAATCTAATCAAAAGGCCTTTTCATCATCTTCAAAACGTTCCGGTCCCAATAATAAAGCGAGAGCTAAAGATTTTATCTTTGCAGCTACCCAAGGCAAAAAATCCAAGGCAACAAAAAGCCAAAAAAAGCCCATTCCTAAAGCTAAGAAAAAATCTAAAAAAGAAGATGAACATTCTACCGATTGAGTTTTACCTTAGGGAAGATGCCTTAGAAATAAGTCAAGACCTTCTGGGAAAAATACTGATGACGAACATCGATGGCATGCAAACCGGTGGAATGATTACCGAGACCGAAGCTTACATGGGACCGGAAGATCGCGCCTCCCATGCCTATGGAGGACGAAGGACTAAGCGCAACGAAATCATGTATCAGGAAGGGGGGGTTGCTTATGTTTACCGCATTTACGGCATTCACGCCATGTTCAACATAGTGACCAACCAATGCGGAATTCCGCATGCCATTCTGATACGCGCAATAAAGCCGATGCATGGAATTGAGTGTATGTTAAAACGCCGCAAAAAAAATATTGTCAATTCTACTTTAACGGGCGGCCCAGGTACCTTAGCCCAAGCTTTGGGCATTGACACAATCCATAATGGCCAATCTCTAATGGGTCCTGTCATTTGGCTTGAAGATCATGATATAAAAATTAATAGGAAGAAGATCATAAAAAGCCCCCGTGTAGGTATTGATTACGCCGGGGATCATGCCCACCTTCATTGGCGCTTCAGAATAAAAGAATAACATGATATTAAGATCATGCTATTCATCATGTAAAAAGCTAGAATTTTCTTTTATAACCCTCATAAATAAAAGCGGCGCTAAAGCACCGACACTCCAAAGCCTTCGGCGACGGCACGACTTATAATTTTTGTTTTCGTATTTAGTTTTTCCTCCCCCCTTTTTGTGAATAGTTGACTTATAAAGCATTATTTTTTATAGTACATTCCCTTAAATACTTGAAATAGATCTTTATGAAAATTAATTCATTTTTAGTTAAAACTGACCGTATCTTTGATTATATCCCTGTATTTAGTACTGTTACTAATTTAATAGATATTTTTCAAAAGTGTGTGATTTTACCTTTGATGAGTGAAGAAAAAATTAAAAACAACCACTATTATACACACGTAAAAGAAAAAAACTTAGCTAGATGTATAAGCCTTTTAATTCCTGTAATCGGAAATATTTTGATTGCACTATTGGATGTTAGTTTAAAACTTAAGATAGTCCCAGAAAAAGTCAAAAAAGAAGATCCTAAAAATTTAAGACAAATTAATGTGCAGGGCATTAACAACATAGAAAAGCAATTAGACTATGATGCACTCCCCTCTCAGCATAATTTTGCACCGAAAGCTATAAAAGAAATTCGTCCTATCGCTCCTTTGTTACCTTCTGTTGAGCCTGAAAAGCACATTGATGTTCAGCAAAAAGACATGAAAATTGTTCGACTTGGCGAGATTTATATCTTGAAGGCCACAAGCTAATGCTTAAATGTCAATATCAAAAGGCCTTACCCTTTTTACTACAAGCTGCTGAACAAAAGTATCCTCCCGCTTATCATAGTTTCAGGCAAATTCTATGGAAATGAAAGAATTGGATATAAAAATAGAGGGGAAAGCGAAAAATGGTATAAAAAAGTCTATGAAGAAATTCAATGGTTTCAGCACGAAGCAGAAAATAAAACACTCGATGCACAATTTGATTTAGCCTTGTGTTATCGAAAAGGGTTAGGGGTCGCCAAAAATCATAAAGAAGCCTTTGAACGGTTTAAAAATTTAGCTGATCAGGATCATATTGAAGCACAATACTACCTGGGATTGTGTTATTATGATGAAGGGTGTTGACCAAGATCTTAAAAAAGCTTTTGATTATTGGCAAAAAGCTGCTAACCACGACCATCCCCATGCACAATTCTGTTTAGGTGTGAGTTATTATTTTGGCGAAGTCATGGATCAAGATTACGAAAAAGCTTTTCCATGGTTCAAGAAGGCTGCCGATCAAGGTCATAGGGAAGCTCTATTAAACTTAGGCGTATGTTATTGTTGCAGTCAGGGTACTGATAAAGATTATAAAAATGGAATTGAGGCGTGGCAAAAAGCTGCTGATCTAGGCATGTCTGAAGCACAATTCAATTTGGGGGCCTGTTATTATAACGGGGAGTGGGAGAGTGAGCAAAATTATAAGAAAGCTTTTGAATGGTTTCAAAAAGCGGCCGATAAAGACCACGCCGAGGCACAATTATGTCTCAGTATTTGTTATGATGAAGGAAAAGGTACGGATCAAGATAAGAAAAAAGCAAAAAAATGGTTGTCCAAATCTGCAAACAAAGGAAATGAATTTGCCAAAAGGAATTTAAATATGCAAAATCAAAATATTTAAATTTATGAAATTAATTTTTTCGAAAAAAACGGATTGTCCTCTCCAAAACATGCTGTTTAAATAACATAAGTCTCCCCATCGCCGAAGCTCCAAGCCTTCGGCGAAAGGGCGACTGACAAATAAAAAAACCTTGGCACTTTACAGTATCCCCTTCACCATTTATAGTGTAGTCTATGAAAAAGTATTTTTTTACAGGCCTGGCTATTCTACTCCCAGTGACCTTTACGATCCTTATTGTCATATTTGTCTTTAACTTATTGACAGAACCGTTTGCTGGAATTATTAAAAGTATTCTTAGCAGCCATCACATTCTTGAAAAAACTCCTGAAAAAATACAACAACTTATTAGCCAAGTGATTATCCTTGTTATCCTTTTTTTCTTTACTGTGTTTTTAGGCATTGTTGGACGTTGGTTATTAATAAACTATCTTATACGTTCTTCTGAACGTCTGGTACAACGTATCCCCTTTATAAGAGCTGTTTATAATACTTGCAAAGATGTCATCAAAACTCTGTTTGCCACCAAAAATAAATCTTTTAAGCAAGTCGTCTTAGCCCCCTATCCAAATCAATCTATATATTGTATCGGATTTATAACAAGAGAGGATATGCGAGGATTAGGGAGTTCTTCAGACGAGAATCTTATCGCAGTAATTTGTCCCCTGCACTCCCAATCCTACCTCCGGTTTTTTGATAATGTTTAAAAAAGATGAACTCATCTTTTTAAACACAAAAGTGGAGGAGGCTTTTAAATACATCATTTCTTGCGGCGTGGTACCTATTCCTTTTAATAGTGTACAAATGGAAGGAGAAATGACATGAAAAAATATTTTTTAACGGGTCTAGCTTTACTTTTACCCGCTTTGCTGACACTAGCCATCGTGGCCTTCCTCGTCAATTTACTCACCGACCCATTCATTAACGCTCTTGAAGGCACACTTAATTATTATCAAATGGGGGGAAATCAACCCTATTCACTAGCCAAAAATACAGCATTACAATTGGTTATCCGATTTTTTACTCTAGGCCTCATTTTTTTGTTTATTATTTTGATAGGCTTTTTGACTCGCACATTCTTTGTATACTCTTTGCTAAGCATGGCAGATAACTTGATCCACCGTATTCCTATCATCAACCGAGTGTACAAGACTATTCAGGAAGTCACTCACACTTTATTTTCATCCAAAAATTCTAGCTTTAAACAGGTTGTTCTAGTTCCTTATCCCAATGAAAGTTCCTTGTCGATTGGCTTTGCAACTGCTGTAGCTAGCGAATCTAATGAACCAAAATTGAAGGATAAGATCCCCATTTTCGTTCCAGGAACGCCTAATCCCACCTTTGGATTCATTTTATTATTTTCTAAGGATCAAGTGATTTATATAGATATGAAGGTTGAAGAAGCTTTTAAACTTCTTGTCTCTTGTGGTATCATGTTACCTCCTGTTCAAGGTATGTCGGATGAAAATAAAACCTAACATCATTTTTCTTCCTATTAAGACTAATCAACAAAAAATTAAGTGCATCTGCCATTATGCTCAAAAACATTTTGATGCCCAAGATTCCCTCTGTATTATGGCTCCCACACAACAAGCTGTCCAATATCTTGATGACCTACTTTGGAAATTTCCGGAAAATAGTTTTCTACCTCATGCGATTGCCCATGTTAAATGCCAGGAAAAGATCATCATTAGCACAATCTGCCAAAACTTAAATGATGCCAAAGTATTGATGAACTTATGCACAGAACCCTGCCCCATTGTTGAACAGTTTGAACTCATCTATGAACTTTACGATGAAACTCAACTCGAAAAATTTGATCAAGCTAAACATCGCTTCAAATTCTATGCAGAGAAAGGGTTTAATCCTCAAATCGAAAATTCACAATTTAATTAAAATTCACCGTTGTTGTATAAACCACTACGATTAAGAATCCTATTGATGTTATATGCTGACGAACCTTTCAAACGCAGACTAAAGTCTGCAAAAACAAGCGCAGGCTAAAGCCTACGCTACATTTCATGCACTTTGCTCTGCCAAAAGGTGTAGCGTAGGCTTTAGCCTGCGCTTGTTTTTGCAGACTTTAGTCTGCTCTATGATCTTTAGGAAAACTTTCAGATTGCAAAAATTTTTCCACAGAACCAATGACTCGACTTTAGCATTTTTTAGGCACAAGCTACCAAGTGAAAGAGATCATTAATATTTATTTTTTCTTGGCTTTGTTTTTTACCCCACTGTGAAAAATATCTTTTATTGAGAATCAATAATTTAAGATATACCATTACAGACGTGTTCCAAAGTTTTTTTGCATATGCGGCATAATTAACCTATAAAATTTGTAATCAACATCAGGTATAAGAAATAATCATTAAGCTTTGATTAGGAGTACGTTAATTTCTTAATTGCGATTTAATCACCACAGACTCGACTTTAGCATTTTTTAGGCACAAGCTACCAAGTGAAAGAGATCATTAATATTTATTTTTTCTTGGCTTTGTTTTTTACCCCACTGTGAAAAATATCTTTTATTGAGAATCAATAATTTAAGATATACCATTACATCTGAGAAAGTCACGGTTTCTTTCTCATACCATGAAGTTGTTTGAGGGGTGATTTCTATTCCTGTTGATTTAACTGATTCATTAGCTACTAGGCAAGCTAGGGAATAAGAAGCTATTATGGTAGGAGCTGTTCGGTTAACGCTTATGTCTGACCATGTGTGAATAGTTTCTAGGCCTAAATGTTGATTGATCTCTTGAAAAGTGGTCTCGATTGACCATCTACCTACAAAATACTCTATAGCTTGCTCTGCGCATATTTTAAAATCAGTGACTAAAATTGCTATAGGTTTGTTTTTACCTGTTGGATCTTTAGTAATTATCCATCGTATAGGCACTCCTCCGACAGTATTGTGATACCATAAACAGGTTCCTGTTAAGACATCGAGTTCTTTTGTTTTGCCACTATACCATGGAGCCTGTAAGCGTATCCATCTCTGCTTTTTATCACCCAGCAAAGTTTCTAAATTGGGCAATCTTTCTCCTACCACTCGAGGACGACCCCTTTTAGCTTGTCGAGGTGGAGGAAAATCATAAAGGCTTGCATCAAGCCTTAATTGGGTACAAAAAATAACATTATGCTTTATGCAGGTTCTGCATATATCACGACAGCAAAAAGCACTATCAGCAATGACTACAATTTTCCTTTTAGGGCCAACCCAACGACGAATTTGAAGAACAAACTGACTAGCAATCTTAGTCATTTTTTTATGACGAGCCTTACCTTTAAGATCAGCTTCGTTAAGGCTACTTGATAAAGTCCTTTCTGGTGTTAAAAGATAGGATAGAAAAGGCAAACTCCATTTGTACTTCGACCCAAAAACTCTTACACGGACAGTTGCCACAAGCCAATTATGTCCAGTTGTTAAAACTTTTTGGTGTTTAGATGATGCGACAGCGTCTCGATGATAACCAAGCCCCTTAATTTTAGGACCTCGTCGTCTATTTAGATGGGAATCGATGTTGATTTCAATTGGAGAATCTTCTGGAAGTAACTTCTCGATAATTAATAAAAAGAGAATTTTACTGGCTTCAAAAGTAGACCATTTGGCTTTACGAAGAACATAAAAATACTTAGTAAAGTTACTATCTTTATGTTTTCTAAAACACTTAATTAAATTTGTAACAGTACGTTTGCCTGTACAAAGAAAATGAGCGACAATTAGCTCTATGGCATTTTTATAAACAGGTCGAGAAAATAATGGTGCAAACAAGGCAAAAAACTGTAAAATAGCAGCTGGCAGATCTGTCATCATAAATCCTTTTATCGGTGAGATGAAAAAAAGATTTAAGATACTGGTTTGCCTTTTTTTATGCTAAAAAATGCTAAAGTCGAGAATGAGATCAGTGAGAAAATATGAGTGATTGAGTAGGATTACACATGCTATTACCATTAAGTCATTAAAAATCATCGTAAATGTTTAAATCGCAAATCTATATTAATCAAAAATCAATATAATATTTAAACAAAATTAATAAATTTATTATAAACTTGTTTACAAATGTAAAATATTATAGTAAAGTTTATACTTAATTTAAATTTGTGACGATACAGTCATATTAAGGAGTTTTTATATGATAATAAATAAATATATTGGCAGCATTGCCTCTTATAAGCAATTTGCCGATGCAATTGCAAATAAAGATATTAACATTAATGGCGATAAAATCATTGTGCAAAAAGGACGCTTAGCTGAACGTGTTATCAGCCGCCAACTGTCTCATGAAAAAATTTCATTAGGCGACATGATAAAGCACATCGTAGGAACGATTTTTTCTAAAGAGTATAGACAAGCTAAAGAAATCGTAGCTTACTATCTGCCACGCTTTAAGCATGGATTTGAAAGCAAAACAGATCCTTATTTTATAATCTATAAAAAAACTTTAGAAGATAGGCTTTCGGAACATCAAAAGACATTAAACAAACAATTCCAACCCTCAGTTGCGCAAAAATACTTTAAAGAAGATAAAGAAAAAATAAAACAAGAAATTAAAGAATTTTTAAAAGAAATTCCAGTCGACACCGCTAATTTAATTGTTCAAGATTTCAAATCACAGCTATTCAAATCTAAAAATGATCAAGCCGTAAAAGTAAAAGAAAAAAAAGAAAAAGAAATTAAAGAAAAAAATGAAGAAGTCGTCAAAGAAAAAGCAGAAAAAAATGTACAATATTACATGGCTTTAAATTCTTTGAAAAATGATGAAGACAAAGATTATGTCACTGTCGATAACCAAGGCAACTTTAATGAAGAAAATGTAGAGCAAAAACAAGAAGAGAAGAAAGTAGAACAAAAAGTGGGACAGCCGGAAGAGAAAAAAGTCGAGTCGAAACCTGAGGGTACGAAAATAGAACAAAAAGATGAACAGAAATCAGAAGAGAATGGGTTTATTGCATTCGTCAAAGATCTTTTTCAGCCAAAAAAACCAAAAGAGGCTGAACAGAAAGTTGAAGATTTAGATGCAAAAAAATTAGAAGTTGAAGATTTAAATGCTAACAAATCAAAAGTTGATGAGTTAAATGCTAAAAAATCACAATTTGAAGATTTAGAAAAAAAGTATGAAGATGCTGTGAAACGGCTTGAAGATCACAAAAAAGAAAAAACTGATCCTAATAACCTGAATGATATATTAAAAGGTGAAATAGCAGAACTTGAAGCTGACGTATTTGGTTTGCAGGCTGTCATAGCAAAACAAGAGTTGATCGGGCTGCAAAATGACAACGATCAAAGTGTTAAAGATATGTGTGAAAGCATTATTGTAGCTACTCAACTAAAGTTAGACGAGTTGATAAAAAAACTTAATGCAAAAAAATCTATAGTTTAAGTTTTCTAATGAAAAATGCCTCCTAGAAATAGGAGGCATTATTTTATTCAAACTTTTGCTTCGTGAGAAGCTCATCAAAACCAAAGCCATGTCCTTGTACTGCAAGCAAACAAGGACCTCGATGGTTGATCATCTGGGAAAAAGGGTTCGCTTCATAAGCAAAATGAGAAAGCAAGCCACAAGGCTCTTCAATCATTGCTTTCGAAGCCATCAATGCCGTGCTCATCTGTCCGATGGGGTGATCCAAATAACTCGTAATAATTGTTCTTTGTAAAGTATCGATGGGTTTCAGTGTCTGAACAGCAGGTTTCATAATGAGAACATGCGCGGCTTCAGGATGGCCATAGGCTATTTTATAGTATTCATCAGCTGCTAAGGATATTTTAAATGCTTCTTGAATATTTCTCCAAGCACCATAATTAAAAGGAAAAGGATCTTCGACATAGTCAATTGCAGGTAAAGCAATTGAAATGCGCTCCAAAAAGTAAACAAATGATTCTCGAGTTAATTTGGAACTAAAATCTAACCTTAATTTGATATTGGGGCAACGTCTGACCATTTCTTTAATGAGCCTTTCTTCCCGCTCAAGATCTAGACCTAACTTGATTTTAAAATAGACAAATCCATTTTTCCAAGCTTGTTGAATTTCGTCTAAGGCTGTTTCATCCAGCTGAGAAATTAGATAATGACTCATCGGAATTTTACAAGATTCGAGCAAATTATACTTATTTGCCCTTGCCTTAGCATCAGCTTTAGCAAAAAATATAGAGCGCGCGGTAAGGCGCGTACATCGTCCGTTTTTAAGCAATTCAAGTTGAACCTGCAGAGGCAGATCACCTAATTCCTCCCACGGATGACAGTCGGCATAGCCCATACTCCCATCATCAAACTCGACTTGCAACAAAGCTCCGCGCCTTGTAGTATGAGTTTTTTTTGACTGAATAGGGCGTTTGCTAATTAATTCATAAAAAGAATGTTTAATCTTCATTATAACCAAAATCCTATAGATAAAAGTAAACCAAATAAAAAATTCAATAACGCAGCCAGTCCAAAGAAAGTGTTGTAAATCTTTGAAGGCGCGTAAAACCAGATGCAACGAATTAAAGTAAACCCTAAAGGTAGGGAAACTAAAGGCAGCAATCCGGCTTTATAGAAACCTAAATCACTCCATAGCAAATTCAAAAAATATGGAACGAGAACCATGATAGTTATTTCCAACCTAGCAAAAGTCACTCCAAACAAAACGGCCAAGGTTTTTTTATTTACCTTTGCATCACTCGCTACATCTCTTAAATTATTGATGGCAATGACAACAGCAGCCAAAAGGCCTAGTTGTACGCCGGCAATAATGGGACCTTTAGAGATGAAGAAAGCCTGTAAATAAAAACCAACTATCGTGCTAATGATTCCAAAAAAAAGAATGACAAATATCTCACCCAAACCATGGTAAGCTAAAGGGAAAGGGCCTCCAGTGTAACCATAGGCTAATAGAGGAGCTACGATCAGCAAAGCCAAAAAATACACTCCCCCATGAATGATCATAGGTAGGCCGGCTAATAAAGCGACAAAAATACACGCGTATGCGCCATACAACACTTCATTCATGGTAAGCCAGCCTTGATGTGTGGCGCGTTGGAAGCCTAACCGCATGGAATTATCAGCCCCTTTTTTAAAATCTAGGGCGTCATTAATTAAATTGACGCTGATTTGAATGAAAAGGCTGCTAAACAATGCAGAGAGCATTAAAAACCAATGAAAAGTTGGAGCATATTGAAGCCCTAAAGATGTTCCTACCGCAATAGGAACAACCCCGACCATAAGTGTTTTTGGACGTGCCGCTAAGATCCATGCCTGCCACTTGGCGGGCTTTTCAATAATATTTGTACTCATTTCAATTCACCACAAAAAAATCTAAAACAAAGTATTTACCATACAGCAAAAACAAAGAAAAGGAGAAAAATTAATTTTTTTTTTAAATTTCGTCCCAGACAGAGTGGACACATAGGACAGCCATCCTAAAAAAGTCCATTTTGCGCCCCATTTACTTCCAGTCCTTTTCAATCACAAGTTATGGGAGTCGAGTAAACTGCGAGAAATCTGGTTTGCGCTTTTCCAAAAAGGCTTGTTTACCTTCTTTTGCTTCTTCCGTCATGTAATAAAGCATCGTCGCATTTCCAGCTAAATCCAAAAGACCCATTTGGCCATCGCAATCCGCGTTCATACAAGCTTTAAGGCAACGAAGTGCCATAGGTGAATGCTGCAGCATATCACGACACCAACGCAAAGTTTCCTTTTCCAATTCTTCAACAGGTACCACCGCATTCACTAGACCCATTTCAAGGGCTTGTTCAGCGCTATACTGACGGCAAAGATACCAAATTTCACGAGCTTTCTTTTGTCCAACAATACGGGCCAAGTAGCTACTGCCTAGGCCTCCATCAAAAGAACCCACTTTTGGCCCCACTTGGCCAAAGCGGGCATTATCCCCTGCAATTGTTAAATCACAAACAACATGCAGTACATGGCCTCCGCCAATAGCATACCCTGCTACCATAGCTACAACAGGTTTTGGAAGGGAACGGATTTGTTTTTGCAAATCGAGAACATTTAAACGAGGAATGCCATCCGTACCTATATAGCCTTCATTTCCTCTGACACGCTGATCCCCTCCTGAACAAAACGCTTCTTTTCCCTCTCCAGTTAAGATCACTACACCAATTGATGAATCATTGCGGCAAATGTCAAAAGCCTCTTGCATTTCAGTGATTGTTTCAGGTCGAAATGCGTTGCGCACTTCAGGACGATTTATGGTGATTTTAGCGATACCATCGAATGTTTTCTCGCATTTGATATCTTCATATTCCTTAATAGAAATCCATTGCGTTGCAGCTACAGACATGAAATCACCTCGTTAATAAAAGAATGTACAATTTTTATAAATTTATGGGGTTGTTCCCAAGGGACACGGTGGGCCGCACCATGGACAATTTCGATTCGGGACAGAGGATGTGCAAAACTTAATTCTTTAGCAACTTGATGAAATGTAGGGTCTAATTCACCGCATATCCAAAGTAAAGGCATTTGAAGATTTTGAACAGGCTTTGAAAGGTCATCTTGATGACCTCGCGAACCAAAACGCAGTTGATCAGCCAAATGTTTACGAGAAAATAGTTTTTCTTGTCGCATGAGTGGATAATCTACTCCACCAAACACCGATTGTATGTTCCACATTTGCAAAACTTTCTCCCACGGTTCCTTTTCAAATAGATCCGCCCATTCTGCATCTACCTGCAAACGCGTCATCCTTTCTTTTTCTGTCTTAAAACCTGTATGGGAAGAGACGATAATAGCTCCTTTCCAATGATTGGGACGATCTAATAAAGCATGTAGACCTAACCTCCCTCCCAAAGAATAACCTAGCATAAAACCTTCCTTCGGTTGAACCTCTTGATTGAAACGTTTGGCCCACCCCCAAAATCCATCGGCAGCAGGTGCTATAGAAGGATTTGTCAGATTGTAAGCGTGTAACTTAGAAAAATTAAAGAGATTCCAATCTGTAGGAAGCCCTAAAAATCCGTGAATCGCGTGAATTTCTGTCATATTTTCCCTATTTTATTCCAAAATCGCAAGGTAGACTCTTCGTTAGGTATAATTTCAAGCAACCTGTGGCCGCCATAAGGTAATTTTTCAGGGATCTGATGGTAGCACTCATAATGCATATTCCATAATTCAGCCAGGGGCTTGAATTTGATGTGATGAGGATTTTGAAATTGTTTTAGAGGAAACATGCGTTCAAATATTTTTCCGCCCCCGTTATTAATAATGACTAAATTAAGAGAGATTTCCCGCATCTGATCCAATATCCAAGGACCTGCGAGGTCATAAATCGCTGTTAAATCTCCGATGATGCCCCAATTGGGGGCATGTGTTTCGCACATGCCTAAGAAAGTAGAAATTTGGCCATCGATTCCACTTAGCCCGCGACTAGCTAAAACAGCGCTATGTTCGCATTTTGATGTAGCAAAAGAGTCCCATTCGCGTATAGGTAAGCTGTTTCCCAGAAAAATGAAGGACTCCTTAGGAATTTGCGCCGATAACTGATAAATAAGAACTGCTTCCGATAAGGGCTCTTCATCGAATAAGCCTAAAAGATTTTGATGATAAACACGATCAGCATGGATCCAATTTGCTGAGTCAGCATTAGCTTGATGCTTCAATGTATATTGTTCAAAGAATACGCTGAGAGACGTGCAATGAACGGACGCCCAGTAAAGACCAGAATAAGGCCTAGCGCTAATATTGCATATTTGGATTTTGTCTTGCAGGTCTTCTAAATCACGCCATAATCTAAAAGTCGGAATTCCACCAATGCGCAAAATACCATCGATAGGGTAACCTGCTTTCTCAGCATGTTTCCAAATGTCGTCAGTGCGTGTTATCCGAAGATGGCTTAACCGCGCATCTTCGCGTAAACCTGAAACACCCTCAAGATACACAGGTGCTTTGTATTCTTGTAGGAAATGAGCGACAGGATCACGGTCTCGCTTTTCTAATGCACTCACCACAACTAAAGGATACCTGCTTTTGTGTGAAAATTGATCAAGAGAGAGTTTAGCCGATTCTGAAGAACCACTTTTACTTAATGTATACGGGTTTTGGTTGATCAAAGGAGGAACATCTTCAAATTTTTGCGTGAGCGGTTCGCCTAAGCAAATATTAATGTGAGCAGGACCATTTCTCTGCCATTCTTTAAGGCTATATTCATCTTCATCATTTTCAATATCATTTTCATAGATTGCATATTGACCAAAGAGACCCACTTGCTCAGCGGTTTGAGGCGCATTAGTTCCGCGAAAACTGCGTGGACGATCTGCAGTGATTAAAATAAGAGGGATTCCTAAGTAATAAGCTTCCATAGCAGCCGGAAGTAATTCTCCTACTGCCGTTCCGGAACTAGTGATCACGGCCGTAGGCTGATGAGTTAATTTACTACGACCCAGCGCAAAAAAAGCTGCGGATCTTTCTTCTGGCCAAAAATATGTCTTGAAAAGATTAATTTTGTCTAAAGCTGACACAAAGGGACCATTGCGCTTTGAGGGGCAAACACAAATATCTTTCACTCCACATAAAATGAGCTCTTGAAGGATTTTCATCACAAGCTTTTCATTTAAGGCGATTTGTTTTTGCTCGGAAATTAATGTCATAAGGACATCATCTCCTTAATGGAAGAAATTTTTAAGCCAATTTCCTGGCATTCTTTTTCCAAATGGCTATCAACTATGACTCCACAACCTGCGCCAATTCTTGCCCCATGTGAATTCCATTGGACATTACGGATGCCGACTATGCACTTGGCCTGTTTTCCTCTTTCAAAGATACAACCCAAAGGGGCTCCATAACGCTCACGAGGGACTTTTTGTTGGTAGGTTTTCAACCAATCCATCCCCTCCTTCTTTGGAAAAGCTCCCAAAGCTGGAGTAGGGTGAAGGGCATTCACTAAAGATTCAAAATCTAGGCGACCTTTAGCTTCTACTTCAATAGGAGTCATCAAGTGAGATAATTTTGGCAATTTCAAAATCTGCAATGCACCTGTTTTGACATCACCAAAAGGAGTCAATGATTCACATATACCCTCCACAACAATTTGATGTTCAAAAACCTCTTTGGGATCCTTCATAAAATGATCTGTTTTGTCTGTATTATTTTTTGTACCGGCAACAGCGACTGTTTCAATGAGCCCTTTTCCATCGATTTTATATTTAAATAGAATTTCTGGCGAAGCACCTAACATGCCTTCTTGTTCATCCCAAAAGCCATAGAGATGCATCTTTTGCGACCGTGTATAAGCAAGAATTTTCGCTAAAGCAGAATGCAACAACGCTTTGCTTACTGTGCTTGGCGTTTCATCGAAAACATAAGGCACTGCCTTTTTTAAAGATCCATTTGCAAAATGTCTCTGTAAATCATGAAAAGCCTCTTCAAAATCTTTCATATACGGATTTTTCCAAGATAAGGTCTTTAAAGAGGGTGGAGCAGGCATATGTTGGATAAGGTCATCATAATTTGTTAGAGATGTATGCTCATGCTGAAACCAGGGAGATGAATAAGATAGGAAAAAGTCAGGAAAATAAAACAAAGGGGAGACAACCCCTGGCATTTTTTCTTGCCAAGTGCGCTTTCCCCAGCCTACTAAGTATTTATCTTCCTCAATCCTTATAAAGCTACCACAACTAATAAAACTTAGCCAATCTCTTGATGTCAGAGTCATATAAGCTCACTATGGGTAAGTGTAAGGTCTTTCTTCATCCACAATGGCTTGTAAGGCTGCCAAATCCGATTCTTGTATATAATCTTTAGCAAGAATTTGCATGAGTGCCAGCTGGACTTTAGGGCTTTTTAATGAAGGAGACCCTTGAAATTTCGCAACTAATGTTTTTTTCACATCTAAGTTGCTAAGATAGCCCCTTCCAATTCTACTTTATCGATACTCATGGGCATTCTGGTCGCATCTTGAACTTTCGTCATTAAATTCTGCACGCGCTGTTCAGCATTTTGAATTTGAGTACTCATTTGGCTATTCATTTGTTGCATTTGGTCTGCAGTAAGCGCAGGATACTTAAACCCTGTGGATGGATTAGCACCCGCATTTGCTGACGTTGCACTCGTGGAAGGGAGTGTGTTTGGCTCCGTCGTTTGATTTAAATCTGCATTTGTAAATGACTGTATAGTAGAATTGGGCGATGTTTGGATTTGTGCAGATAGAGAAGTCGTAAAAAGATAGGCACCTGTAAATAATGTATAAACTGAATAATTTTTCATTTCGATTACCTTGTTTGTTAAATCATAGATTTTAAAATCATACAACTGATGCCATCTCGTTTCATTTTTGGCAACCTAAAAAGAATGGCCTGAATAAAACCCGTGCCCGTGCCTGTGTGCGTGCCCGTGCCCGACTAAAACCCGTGCCCGCGCCCGTGTGCGTGCCCGTGCCCGAAAAAATACTATCTAGACATATCTCAGAAACAATATTAGTCGGGCACGGGCGCGCACACGGGCGCGGGCGCGGGTTTTAGTCGGACAGGGGGTTTATCTATATTAGCAATAATGTTTCTATATTTCAATTCATGTGATTTTAAAGATTTTAATTTTCATAAAACTTAATTTTTGATATAATACTAAATTTATATATTTTTTTTATTTTGGTTATTCTTTATGGTAAAAATTCTAAGCTTTAGTGAACAAATCAAAGGAATTGAAGAATCTAAAGGTCCTATACCAAAAAAAGAAAAAAAAGATCCCCTCAAAGAATTAAGAATAAGATTTATTAAGGAAATCGCCAAAAGATCTCTTATCGAATTAGCGGTATCTTTGGCATTTGCCGGGATCACCTGTGCTTTTATTGCTACTCCTGTTGGGATGGCTACGGTGCTCATATGCGCAGTTGCAGCAGTAGCCATTAATATCCTTTTAAGAAGTGCAGCCTCCTATTGCAAATACCGCATCCATCAATTAGAATTTAAAAACACTCCTCAAGCATTAGATAAAAAAATGTTATTTCAAGCGGCTTTAGGATTTTTGAATTACTTAGTTCCTGCGGCCTTTGATTCTCTTGTTTACACGAATGCTGCTGTAGTGGTGCATGAAGGAGGTCACGCTTTAGCTGCTCAAGCTTTAATAAAAAATCCGCGTGTGAATGTGAAAGTCAACCCATTTGAAGGCGGATTAACTTCTTACCGATTTGGGGCTTTAACGAAAGCGGGTGAGTTTTTGGGACGTTCTAACTCAAAACTGATCATTGCGGCAGCAGGTCCAGTGTTGGCTATTGCGACAGCTACCGTGACTTTTGGAACCGCTATCGCCTTAAGAAAAAAACATCCTGAACTGAGTCGTTACTTAAAAACCACGGCCATTGGCGATTTTATCCAGCACATATTTTATGCTATTTCAGCTTTATGGACATCCTCCGCACAAAAAAGCCATGATTTCGTACAACTCATGGCGGGGGGCATCCATCCTGTAGCTGCTGCTGTATCCATGCTAGCTATTCCCATAATAGTTAGAATTGGTTTTTTTATTTATGATAAAGTTAAAGAATCAATGGCTGAGAAAGCAGCTAAAAAAGCAAAACAGTCTAACCATGAATATATGATCCAACTCCCATCCAATAAATTTGAAAAGCTTCAGTTGGCTCAAGCGGGATAGATTGCGGTTTGTTGCATTAATCACCACAGAGATCGGTGAGATCACTGAGAAAATGTGAGAAAATTGATAGGTTTATACGTTCCTCATACCTTTATATAAACTGAAACTGGGTCATTTAGAGGTTTAAGACGCTCTTTAGTAAGATTTAAAATGTTTCAAGAAACAGTCTGAGGCATATATCAAAGCCTAACCTCAAATATCATGACAAGCTTTAGGATTGCAAAAAAAAGCCTAACCTCCTAATCTCAAACTTTCTCAGTGATCTCACTGGCTCAGTGGTGTATTGTGCAATAATACCATAGATTGTCATTAAATAATCGTTGACTAAAATGCAAAAGATGTGATTAAATGACTTTTATGAAAGCAAATTTATTCGTTCGCATTTCTATTCTTATTGGTATTGGCAGCTAGCTGCCAACATATTCCCCCCTTTCCTATACATTTATTTTTTTTAGCAAGCTTTAAAAGTAGACTTGCATGAATCATTTAATTTTTTTTATTTAGGAACCCTATGAAATCATTACCACTTGTTCTAACTACAGGTTTTGCTCTTTTTGCCATGTTTTTCGGTTCAGGAAATCTAGTGTTTCCTTTGTTGGTAGGAACTGAAAGCCATGGACACTTTTTCGCTTCTTCATGGGGAATCATCATGACAGGAGTTCTCGTTCCCTTTATGGGAGTTCTTGCGATGTTGCTGTACAAAGGTGACACCCGAGAATTCTTAGGCACGATGGGTAAGCCAGCTAAATTCTGGTTCCCACTTATCGCCTTATCGTTAATGGGTCCCTTTGGCGTGCTAGCGCGCTGTATCACTGTCGCCCATGGAAGTTTTGCCTTACTTATTCCACAATGTTCTCTCATCCTATTCAGCATAGCTTTCTGTGTAGTGATTTTCCTATTGACAATCAACAAAAGCCGTATCATCCCCTTTTTAGGTTCTGCATTAACCCCCTTTTTGTTACTTTCCCTATTAACTATTATCTTTGCGGGCGTTTGGTACGGTCATTTGCCTCCAATAGAAAATGCCGATGTCTGGCCAGCTTTCAGTGACGGGGCTTTGCAGGGCTATCAAACAATGGATTTATTGGCGGCTTTCTTTTTCTCAACTTTTGTCATCAACCATCTTTCCAAAAAATTCACCGATGATGCAGACCAAAATTCATTGGTCAAAGTCTTTCTACAATCTGCTCTATTAAGTGGAGGACTTTTGTCTTTAATTTATTGCGGGCTTGTTTATTTAGGCTCAGCTTATGCTTTTGAGTTAAGTCATGTGCCTCCACAAGCGATGTTAGGTGTGGTGGCCCAAAATACGATGGGACTTTTTTCAGCACCTATTGTTTGCATTGCGGTTGTTTTGGCATGTTTCACCACAGCTGTTGTTTTAACATCGCTTTTTGCTGATTTTTTTCGGCAGGAGGTCTGTCGTGAAAAAATAAATGTTTCCTTATCGCTTGGAGTCACTCTTTTGATAGCCTTTGGTATTTCAACCTTAGAGTTTTCGGGGATTGCAGCTTTCTTGGCTCCCATTTTAGAGACGCTTTATCCTGCTTTAATCGTATTAACGGTGGTCAATATTGCCAATAAATTATGGAGCTTAAAATTACACCGTTGGCCAGTTGTTGTAACCTTTGTTGCCAAGCTAATTACTATGGTATAAGAGTCTTGTAGTACCCCTGTGAGGCTGTGAAAAAAATTGAAAATCAGTTGCTTTTTGTTAGGAATTTTTTAGGATTTCAATTTTTACATAACTTCAGGCCGATTGCATTGGAAAGTCACTGGCAGTGTAAATTTTCCCTCTCTGTGTCTCCCGGTCTCTCCGTCTCTGCTTTAATTTTTAAATCCCTAACATGCAATAATTTGTCATTTAATTATAAGATGTAATAGTTAACGCAGAGGGGAGAGACGAGACATACTTTTGCGCATAAGTCAATAGAAAATATCGTAAATGTTTAAACCGCAAAAAGAATTTTAAAAGTATAACAAATAGGGTCTAACTTTTAACGTTTGTAATAGATTACGTTCGCTTTAGAAAGCGAATGAAGGCCTTCGCATGCGATGTTAGTTATAAAAAAGCATCAGTGACCGCATCGCCAACGCTTCGCGTAAAATAAATTTATGCGCAAAAGTATGGATAGAGAGGTGGAGAGTTTTTTAGGATTTTTCATTTGTATGTACCTAACCATAGTAGGTTATTTAATATTTTTTCTCATTAGATTGAGTTTTGTTTTTTTGTTGAGACTTTCACATACGTTGTTTTATCCTGCTTTTATATGGATGGAATCATCAAAAGGGTATTTTTTGCTTTGGAAGTTAGATCTCCTTGGCCGGAACAACTTCCAAAGGGCCGTTTATTAGATCCTAAAGATCGACATGCCACTTTGGCATTTTTAGGTAATATTCCCTATCAGCCTTTGCTTCAGTTGTTAGAACGAGACTTTCCAATTCCTTCCTTTCAAGTAGGTCTTGTAGGGATCTTTTCCAAATGTCTATTTTTACCCCACAGGCATCCCCACGTCGTAGCTTGGGATGTCCAATGGACTGATGAAAGTCAAGGGCTTATTGACTATCGGATAACTTTTTTGGATTGGCTTAAAAAGTTTGGGTACTTTCCTTCTGAACATGAGGAAGAGTGGCTATGCCATGTGACCCTATGCCGCAAGCCTTTTAATAATGATGAATGGAAAAAATCTTTTAAAAAATTGCCGATGGCTATTTTTGGCATTCATCTATATGAAAGTTTAGGTCACTCCAAATATAAGCCTATATGGTCCTATCCCCTTATCCCTCCTTTTGAAGAAATTGAACATACAGCTGATATCGCCTATCTAATCAATGGCGAAAATCTAATGGATCTTCACCACCATGCACAAACTGCTTTAGCTTTTCGTTATCCTCAGTTGATTCCTTATATGAAACAATTTCATTTCGAAAAACTTGATGATGTGATTATGGGTTTAAATGAAATGGTAGCCCAAATAGATGGGGAAATAGGTTGTCCTTTTAAAGCCATCAGCTTTCATGATCGCATGGAAAAAAAAGATTCTTTTATTCAATGGGAGATGATTGTAGATGTCTAAGTTAGAAAAATTCAAGGCAGGCACTTATCTTTTACCTCGAGAAGCGGGCATGCGTGTTCCTGGACTTGTTGTAGCTTCTGAAACACTCTTACAACTGGGCGATATAGAAAAGCCCCTCGAACAAGTCCGCAATGTCGCCTATTTATCAGGAATTGTTGGATATAGCATCGCTATGCCGGACATCCATTGGGGCTATGGCTTTCCTATTGGCGGTGTAGCTGCTATGGATGCTGAAACCGGTGTGATCAGTCCAGGTGGAGTCGGATACGACATCAACTGTGGCGTGCGTCTAGCTGTCATGCCCGAGCAGTACAAAAATTTAAACGATGACAAAAAAACTCAACTTCTTAAATCTATCTTCAAAAAAATACCTTCCGGCGTCGGTCATGGAAAAAAAACTTTAAGTTTAGCTTATGAAGATTATAAACAATTAGTCGATAAAGGTGCACGTTGGTCTATCGAACAGGGTTATGGTTTCGAAATAGATTTAGATCATATGGAAAGTCGCGGCTTTATTAGTGGTGGCGACATAGATGCCGTGAGCAAGCAGGCTCGTGATAGAGGTGCAAACCAATTAGGATCCATTGGATCCGGCAATCATTTTGTGGAAATTGGTGAAGTCCAAAATCTCTACTTGCCCGACATTGCACAAAAATGGGGTGTCTATGAAGGCCAAATTTATATTCTCATTCATTCAGGCTCTAGAGGCTTTGGCCATCAAGTCTGTCAAGATACCCTTAATGCATTTATCAAACAGGGATATGACAAGGGTTTACCTGATCGGCAGCTTGTCGCAGCCCCTATATCGAGCGAAAGTGGTAAGCAATATTTCAAAGCCATGGCGGCGGCTGCCAACTTTGCCTTCAATAATCGGCAACAGATCCTTCATTTTGTACGTCAAAGTTTTGCAGAAGTTTTAGGAACTTCTCCGGAAGATATCCGCCTTATCTATGATGTATGCCATAATATAGCTAAGTTTGAAACGCATGAAGTCGAAGGCATTAAGCGCAAACTTTGTGTACACCGTAAAGGAGCTACACGTGCTTTTGGGCCAGGACATGAAGAACTTTCGCCTCTTTATAAACTAACAGGCCAACCTGTCCTTGTTCCCGGTGATATGGGTCGAGCAAGTCATCTGATGGTGGGTCAAGGCAATCCCTTGACTTGGTGTAGTGCTTGCCATGGAGCCGGTAGAGCCCGTAGCCGTATTCAATCCATGAAGACGTGGAAAGGCAAAGATTTAAGAGAATACATGGCACAACAAGGTGTTAAGGTGATGGCAGACTCCATCGCCACCATTGCAGAAGAGATGCCTGATGCCTACAAAAATGTCGATGAAGTTGTGCATGCCGTTCAAGAAGCAGGCCTTGCCCGTATGGTGGCCCGTTTGCGTCCAAGGCTCGTCATCAAAGGGTAATTACTTAAACCCCGTGTTTGTGGTAAAGAAAACTTCTTACTTTTACAGATTCCGTAAAATAAAGCTGTGCTAAAGCAGACATTCCAAAGCCTTCGGCGAGGTTTTTGATATGTTTATCTCCCCTCCCGGCATGTTTAATGAGATATTTAAATTGCCTTAACAAAATTTAAATATATTAAATCCATGATGTGTTTCTTTTTGTAAGGGCAGGAGGAAAAGCAAAGTTAATAATAATAATTTAGAGATTTTCCCCCTTTTCTCTAATCTTTGCCTCCAACTGCCCTTCCTTTAATAGGTTAATTAATAAGTAGTGAAGTTTTCACCACGAATGCTAAGATAAGCAATTGCATCACTTAATTCAATGATGAGCGTTCTCTGATGTTTTGTAGTTTCTTTCTTTTCGCCTGTAGGTTTTTTACTTTTTACTGTTGTCCATTCAATTTCATATTGACCCGGCATGACATGAAGAACTTGAGAAACTTTGGGATGCATAAAATTTTTTTGTGAAATATCAATCTTTTGACCATTAAATTTAACATCTGTAATGACTACAGACTGTTTCATATCGCTATCTTCAATGGAAATATGCACATCCACAGCTTTTGCTATTATCAATGCTTCCATGCTACTTATATAAAAAAAAAGGATACAAATCTTTAATATTAAAGTTCTCATTAGAAAAGAAGACATAAGCCTCATAGGGTGTTATTTGCAAAAGGCTCTAGCAAGTAAATTCTAACCTTTGTTATACACACAATAACAGAAAAAAAATTGCGAAATGCCGAGAACCTAACTTTAACCCTAGTAGTAGTTAACGATACTTTGTGAGATATCTACCAAGAGTTTTTGCAATACTATCATACTGTTTTTAACTTTTTTACTGTATATTTTCGTAAAACTATGCAAAAAATTGAAATACTTAATATTTTATTAACGGAAATAGCACATAGAGCTATGTTGGCCAAGGGACTTTCGCCTGATTTTCCCCCGGAGGCTTTAATGCAACTAGAGGCTATTCAATCCCCTACGGTTTGTGAAGGTTCCGGGGATTTAAAAGATATGACCAAAAAACTTTGGTTTTCGATTGATAATGATGATTCGCGGGATTTGGATCAGTTAACTTACGCTGAACGTCTTGATCCACAAACTGTACGTGTCTATGTTGCTATAGCTGACGTGGATACATTGGTCCCCAAAAATACACCCCTTGATAAACATGCTAGAGCTAACACGACTTCTGTATATACGCCCACGGTGATTTTTCCTATGCTTCCCGAAAAATTATCCACAGATTTCACATCGCTTAATCCAGATGAAAAAAGAGTTGCGATTGTTGTGCAAATGGATGTCAATGATTTAGGACAAGTGAGTCATTTTCTTGTCTACCGCAGCTGTGTGTTTAATTATGCAAAATTAGCCTATGGAAGTGTAGGAGCATGGCTTGAAAATCTTGCACCCCCTCCTGAACCCATCCAAAGAATCAAAGATCTCGATTTGCAAATTCGTTTACAGGATGAAGTGGCGCAACGCATGAAAAAAAACCGCTTCAAATCAGGTGCATTGACGTTTGAGACGTATGATCCGCAGCCTGTCATCAAAGATGGAAAGGTTGTTGATATACAGGAAGTCAAAATCAATCGAGCACGAGAGTTAATAGAAAATATGATGATTGCTGCTAACACATCCATCACAAATTTTCTTGAAAAAAATAATCATCCCACAATTCAGCGAATTGTCAGAATTCCTAAGCGGTGGGATCGCATCGTAAAATTGGCAGCAGATTATAATTTTAAACTCCCCACACAACCCGATTCTACGACCCTCGAAGAATTTTTATTGAAAAGGCGTTCCGAAGATCCTTTGCGTTTTCCCGATCTTTCGCTTTGCATAATCAAACTTTTAGGTCGTGGAGAATATGTTGTTAAGCGACCTGGTGAATCATCTATAGGTCATTTTGCATTAGCACTGACAAATTATACGCACGCAACAGCTCCCAATCGACGGTATCCAGATTTGATTGTGCAGCGCATGCTCAAATCGACTCTGGCCCAACAACCCGCTCCTTATTTTTTGAATGACTTACAAAAAATGATGAGTGAATGTACGGAAAAAGAGACTTTGGCAGACAAGGTTAAACGTAGTGTGATGAAATCAGTCATTGCACTTTATCTTCAAGATTCCATTGGAAAAACTTTTGAAGCGTTTGTGACTGGCGCCGGTGAACAAGGCACGTGGATTCGATTGATCAGTACAGCGATAGAAGGAAAGCTCGTCGATGGATTTGAGAGTGTTGATGTTGGAGATCAAATAAAAGTGAAGCTCGTTTCGGTTTCGGTTGAAAAGGGCTTTCTCGATTTTGTTCTAGTACACGGAAAATAAATCCTTCCAATATAACATCTCCAAATTCATGCAATGAGTCAATCCAAAATTTGTGGAATCGTAATAGAAAGGAAAGAACAAGAAAGAACAGGATATAAGGATCGCCTTTGGCAGCAAGATAGAAGGGGTCTAATGCCTTTATCCTGCCGCAGAAGGCGATCCTTATATCCTGTTTTTTTCCTTTGCGTCTCTGTGTTAATTGCTATTTTCAAAAAATGATTAGATGAATAGCATGATTAAGATGGGCAGGCAAAAGGTCTCTGATGGTATGAATGCCTTGCACCTCTACCAATTTATTAAACTCCCTTTCCAATTGTTTTTCCATTTAGTTTCTAAAAAATCTTCTATCCTAGATTTAAGATCCTTTTCATCATTTTCTTCAAAAGTGCGTATTTCAAACCCTAAATTTGTGATTTCTTTTTTTTGAATAATGTAACTTCCTAAATAATGTTTAAATTGAATTCCCAAATAATGACAAAAATGACTACAAGCAAACTGATGAGGCTTCACGATTGAAATGACTATATCCTTTTGCTTAGTCAGTTTAATGTCAGAAAAGCCGCTGATCAATATGTCTACCTCTCTTCCATTTATGCGCTTGTTTGAAATAATCTTAACGTCTAAAACAGTTTTCTTGAACCAATCTTGTACATATTTCGTGATAAGCTGTTTATCATCTACCCTTGTTGATAGGGCACGTTTACCTACACGTCTAGCTTCTTCATTATAATTTAAAGCACGAAGGGAATCGATAAGAAAGTTTTTCATTTTTGGATTCAAATCATAAGATTTAATCAAAGCGTATTGTAAGAGTTCATGATTGATTAAAGAAGCCTCGTCTTTTTCAAGAAATACAGCTGCTGCATAAAGAACTTGAACGATTTGCTCAGGGTTCAGGGATCTATACCTTAAGACGGGTTGGTCAGATGATGAAGCCGGTATTTGGTCCTCAAGGGTTAACAATAATAATTTAAAATAGTTTGCAAATGAATAGCCCTTTCTTAATCCCAGTTGCGCAGCAAAGTATAGAAAATCAATTTTGTCAAAAAGAAAAATACTTTTATCATCATCAAGCAAAGCTTTTACTTTAGAAAATATTAGCTCAGGAATATAGCCAATTGTCACGAAGTGCTTGAGTGCAGTTTTCCAATTGTCTTTGATATTTTTAAAAACAAGTTCTAATTCGATTCCATCTAATAAATCCACAACTTTTTCGGGATCATTAAAAAGTCTGGGATTCAGACCCGGGATAAGGGCGACCCACTCATCTAATTTAAAATTTATATTATTTTTGCGGACTGCGATAAAGTCGAGAAGATAGTTTGCGAATTCGGTTTTACATTGACAGATTTGATGAGCCTTCAAAATGTCAGCAATGACTTTGGGCGGTAACTGGCTTAGTGGTTCTTTTCTAGTAGATGTTTTTTGAAAATGCTTATCGTACGTTTTAAGAAAATCAGCCATTTCATGATCAACTAAGATTTTTTGTGCTCCATTAATGAAGAGACTAAGTTGTCTAGCAGTAAATTCGGTTAAATTTCGTTCAGCATTGAAAATAATCCAATTTTTTATGAGCTCGTCGACACAATTTAACTTACCTAAGTCCCTGACAATTTTGGAAAACTGATTAGGAGGGCATGCTTGTATTGTTAAGATTTTCTTATGGAAAATCTCCATGATATCTTTCTTAAACTCTTCTAAGTCGACCGGGAATTCTAAATTTATATTTGTAATTTGAGAAATCCATAGAGCCCAATGATCTATTGACCATTGGTGATTCTTAAGATCTCTTTCTGTTTGATCTGGAATGAAAGAATCCGAGTGAAAGCTAATTAATCGAAATAAGCTTTGTCTTTCGATCCATTTACATATGTTTTGATCTATCTGGGAAATAGAAGCTCTTTCTAATCGTGCTGGTTCTTGGTTTGAAGTAAAATTATTATTTAGTTTAATTATTTTGTTCAGTGAATGCATAATATTTTCTTTAATTTAAAGTTTAAAATAACAAGAATAAGATCAAATATCTTTAAATTCAACATAAATTATTGTTTGAATTTAACATTATTGCCTGGATATGTTGGATAATTTACCACCGAGCGCACAAGAGCTCACAGAGGGACTTTGAGAACTCCTAAACCTAAGCTGGAGAGATTTGCTTATTATTTCCATGGTGATTACTAAAACTATGCCAAAACTCGGACTATTTATGCATGGCTTTTTTGATGAAGGATGAATACCAGTATGCACTGTCTTTTGGATGTCTTTCTAAAGTATCAAAATCCACATAGACCAAACCGAAGCGCTTTGAATAACCTTGACCCCACTCAAAGTTATCCAACAACGACCAAACAAAATATCCCTTGATAGCTATGCCTTTTTTCAAACACTTAGCCACTTCATCCAAATGCGCTTCCAGGTATTTAATGCGGCCAAGATCATTTTCGGCATCCCCTAAAGACGTTCCATTTTCAAGGATGTAGATGTTAGCTGGTTTGTATTCATTCCAGACACGTTCGATCACTTCTGACAATCCTTTTGGGTAAAATTCCCACATGTCAGAATAAGGATTAGGTGAAGCAGGAAGGCCATGACCTTTAAGAAAAGTCACATTTTCATCAAAAGTGACTCTTGTCGCTGTGTAATAATTGATTCCTAAATAATCCATCGGCAAGCCAATGATTTCCAAATCATGAGGAAAAACAACGCCTTCCATCGGGATCCCTTCCGGATATTTTTTTAGGAATAAGGCGTCAAGAAAAGATCGAAACAAATAAGTGTCGTAGAGTTTTGCTGATTGACAATCCAGTTTTGAATGGGGGTCTACGGGAAATACCGGAGAAAGATTTAGGGTTAGGCCCAACTGGACATCAAATGAAGGGCGAATAGCCTGCAACGCCATACCATGCGCTAGTAGTTGATGATGAATCACGCGCAGAGTATTTTCCGGGGAACGCTCTCCTGGGGCATGAAAACCCCAGTAATGGCCTGCAAAAGCCACTACAGAAGGTTCATTAAGCGTCGTCCAATAGCGCACACGATCTGCAAAAGTTGAAACGAGAGTATAAGCATAGTCCCTGAAAAGATCACAAGTTTTTCGTGATGACCATCCCCCCTGATCTTGAATATATTGGGGAAGATCCCAGTGATACATGGTGATAAATGGCTCGATGTCATTTTCTAATAGCTTATCAATAAGTCGACTATAGAAATCGATGCCTTTTTTATTAACAGTTTTAGATTTATCAGGGAATATCCTCGGCCAAGCGATGGAGAAACGATAGGCATTAACGCCCAATTCTCTCAAAATTTTAATGTCCTCTTCCCATCGGAGATAATGTTGACAAGCTACATCGCCCGTTTGACCTTCAAAGACCTTTCCCGGCTGACGACAAAACGTATCCCATATAGAAAGAGTGCGTCCATCAACATCATGCGCACCTTCAATTTGGTAAGAGGACGTCGCCGTTCCCCACATGAAATCTTTAGGAAAATCCTTAGACATAAGCATGGGACGTAAGTGGGGTGTTAAACAATTTTCCAGTCCATCCATTTCTTAAGATAGTCATAATGAGGATTTTTTTGTTTATAAAATAAAGGTTTTGGATTAAAGAAGTCTTTTGTTGACTCTTTAAAATCTCCCCAAGGTTTGTTGCCAAAGCCGTAACGAGCCAGTTGTGTGTTGATTTTTTCACCTTGAGGATTTTCAACTAACTTTCTTCCCCAAACCAGTTGCTGAGATAGGGAGAAAATTTTAGAACTCCCGAAAAACAAAAGCCCACCCGTGAATCCCGGTATGCCGAAAATCATGCGGACTATTCCGCCTATAATGCGTGCAGGATAATAGCGATAAACATGTTCATGCTTTGCTTCTTTCTCGATATTTTTTTCTACTTTTCCCCCTAAGAAAGCTGATGCTTTAAAAATTGCCAAACCAATCATGGCAACTAAAAAAGGAACAGTTCCAATCGATAAAGCACTTACATATTTAATATACAGGCAAGCACCCGTTAAATTTTTATTATCAACTTTTTGATCTTTATTATATTTCAGATCTTGATTGACCTGAGGCGTTTTATCTACTTTGAAAGACATGCTACTTCCTCTCTATTTCATATACGTTATGAAAAGTATTTTAACAATTTAAGTATAAAAAAGTAAATAATATAATAAATTTTAGAATTTACCCTCCACGAGGCTTTTATGTGACCACAGAGCCGGTGAGATCATTGAGAAGGCATGAGATAAGAAGAAAAATTAGGCGATGATCCTTATCCTATTTCTCACCCGGTCTCAATGGCTCTGTGGTGGTGAATTATGCAACACGGTCTATTAATTTGAGTTCTAAAAAAAGTTTTTCAAGGCAAAGGTTAAGTGACGTAGAGCGCTCGAGACTAAGCATTGCAGTTTTTATTTTTTTTTCCACTACTTCTAAAGGTAGAATTTCCCCCCGTTGGTAGGCTTGTATGATATCATGCGAAAAATCTGGATTTTCCAATAGTTCCTGACGTGCTCCGGTATGGATGAGATGCATATCCCTATACCAGGATAAAACAGTTCTTAAAACAGACTTGGCATGTCCATTTAAGCACATGGCCGCGATTCCTTCTGTTTCTTTCTCTAAAGCTTGGCGCTGAAAAGCGTTCATCTGATCAGTTGGCATTTTTTGCAATTCTGTTTTTAAATCTCTCTCTTCATCTTTCTGAATTTCTTCAATATGCTCTGCTATTTGAGCAGCATGTTTTGAAAGCTCTGTATAGGTTCCTATTTTTCCTTTTGATAAAAGTGTCAATATTTCGGCGCGTAATGGGCTTTTTGAACTTTGTTCAAAACTTTTTGAAACGGGCTGAAAACGGATGATACGGCATCGCGATAAGATAGTAGGAAGTAGAGCGTTAGGATTGCTAGACAACAAGATAATCAAACTATCTAAAGCGGGTTCTTCGAAGGTTTTCAATAGAGCATTTGCACTATAAGTTAGCATTCTTTCGGCGTGATGAATGATGAAAATTTTCCAGGTGCCTTCGTAGGGCGGCATGTATACTTCTTCGCAAAATTGGCGCATGGAAGCGATGTTATGCATTCCAATTTTGCCTTCGGGTTTATAAATATGTAAGTCGGGATGAACTCCCCCCTCTATTTTGGCATGTGCAGCTTCTCCCATTAACAGCTTTGCAAGAGCGATGGCAAACTGATCTTTGGAAGCTTCTTCAGGTCCTGCAAACAATAAGGAATTGCCCATTCTCTGTTTTTGGACCATGTTGGCGATATAGTCTTTGACAGGCTCGTTGCCCTGAATCTGATCAAAATAACTATTTACACGCATATTTTTTCTTCTAAGAGTTGCTTGGCTTGACGGAATACAGCCTCTTCGCTCTGATTAGCATCTATCACATAAATTCGCTCGGGATAACGCTTAGCTAGTGTCAAAAAACCCTGCCGGACACGTTCATGAAAATCTAAGCGCTCGTTTTCGATTTTGTCCACTTCTCCTTGCCTAGCGTTTTCCTTGGAAGCGTTGCGAGTACGCATCAAACCTACTTGGGGTTCGACATCCAAAAATAAAGTCATGTTAGGTAGGATGTTTTCACAAACTAAATCACAGAGCTGCTTGACGTAGTCCATGCCTAAGCCTCTTCCAAGACCTTGATAAACAATGGTGGAGTCATTAAAACGATCGCAAATCACCACTTTCCCTTGAGCCAAGGCAGGTTTTATAAGCTCATCAAGATGCTGAGATCTTGCGGATAAAAAAAGAAGAAGTTCGGATTTGTAGCTGATAGGCAGGTCCGCATCGCGGTTAAGAAGCCATTGTCTAATGTAGTTACTTAAACGCGTTCCACCCGGTTCACGGGTTTTAACCACATCATAACCATGGGATTCAATCACTGCCGTCAACTTCCCAATAAGGGTCGTCTTGCCAGCCCCCTCTCCACCTTCAATTGTAATAAAAAAAGACATGTCTAACTATTCTTCCGTAGGCTTTTCTTGACCGTTAGTTTTAGAGCCTTCTTCCATAAGCTCTTGGATAGGCTCTTCGCCGTTATCATCGGTGCATTCTACTTTTTGTATAGCCACAAGACTGTCGTTCTCACGCAAATTCACCAATTTGACGCCTTGTGTATTACGGCCCAGAACACGCAAATCACGCATACTAATGCGAACTGTTTGTCCGCTCGATGTCATCATCACCATTCCATCAGTATCAGTGACACAGAGGGCACCTACAACATTTCCATTCCGATCGCTAGTGACTATAGAGCGAACGCCTACGCCACCACGATTAGTTTGACGGAAATCTTCGACTAAGGAACGTTTTCCAAAACCATTTTCACAAACCACTAGAATAGTTTCAACCCCGTTGACTACTTCGCAGCTGACGACATAATCATTTTCTTCGCGCAGTGTAACCCCTTTAACGCCTCGAGCCATGCGACCCATAGGACGAACCTTATCTTCAGCAAAACGAACGGCCATCCCCAAATAGGTAAACAACATGATTTGTTGACCCTCTTTTACAAGACGTGCTGCAACAACTTCATCTCCTTCGTCGACATCTAGGGCCCAGATTCCCTTACGACGAGGATTGCTAAAATGGCTCAGCTCTGATTTTTTAACAACACCTTTACGCGTAGCCATCAGAATACACGCCTGTTCCTCAAAGGAAGAAACCTTTAAAATTGTGGCAATTTTTTCATTAGGTTGAATATCTTCTAACAAGTTAATAAGCGGTTTCCCCTTGGATTTGCGGCTTGATTCAGGAATTTGCCAGACTTTTAACCAGTAGCATCGACCTAAGTTTGTAAAGATCAAGAGATAGTCATGTGTGGAAGCGACATAGAGGCCCTTAATGGTATCATCTTCGCGCTTCATTTGCATGCCGGCAACGCCTTGACCCCCACGACGCTGCTCACGGAAAGTATTGACGGGCATGCGTTTAACATAATCATCTTCAGAAATCGTGATGATCACAGGTTCATTAGCGATCAAGTCTTCCATATTCACTTCGCTTTCGGCCGCAATAATCTGAGTTTTACGTGGTGATTTATGCTTTTCTTGAATTTCAGCAAGCTCATCTTTTATAATCTGACGAACCATCGCTTCACTTGCCAAAATGGCTTTCAAATGATCAATTTTTTTAAGCAAGTCCTGGTACTCATCATTGATTTTATCGTGTTCCAAAGCAGTCAATTGGTATAAACGCAAATCTAAAATGGCTGTCGCTTGTTTATCGGAGAATTGGAACCTTTCAATTAAAGCCCGCTTTGCATCGTCGCGATTGTTACTAGCACGGATTAACTTGACCACTTCATCTAAATGATCGATTGCTTTGAAGTAACCTTCGAGAATGTGTGCACGCGCCTCTGCTTTAGCTAAGTTCAAAGCGTGTGCGTCGGCGGATGACTTCGATGCGATGTTCTATCCAAGCGCTGATGATTTGTTTCACATTCAAGACACGCGGCAACCCTTTATCCAAGGCCAGCATGTGGCAACCGAAAGTCACTTCCATATCACAGTATTTGTAAAGTTGATTAATGATGACTTCGGGAATTTCCCCTCGTTTCAATTCAACAACGATGCGCATACCATCTTTATCAGATTCATCGCGCAGATCGGAAATACCCGTGATACTTTGCGATTTAATCAATTCTGCCATCTGAAAAATAAGTCGCGATTTATTAACGTTATAGGGAATTTCATCGATCACCAGGCGTTGGCGGTCGGGATTATCTTCCATGTCTTCCACTCGAATGACACCACGCAGGATAATTTTGCCATGACCTGTGTGAAAGGCTTCCTTCACTCCGCGATAGCCGCAGATGATTCCTCCCGTAGGAAAATCAGGTGCCGGCATGACTTGCATAATTTCATCGATGGTAGTGCTAGGATTATCTAGAACGAGTAGAGTAGCATTAATGAGTTCGTTAAGATTATGGGGGGGATATTGGTAGCCATCCCTACAGCTATACCAGAAGAACCATTGCATAAAAGGTTGGGAAATTTTGCCGGGAATACAACGGGTTCTTTTTTTGTTTCATCGTAGTTAGGAACGTGGTCAACAGTCTCTTTATCCAAATCTTCCATCAATTGTGCTGAGGCATGGGTTAAGCGAGCTTCCGTATAACGCATGGCAGCAGGATCGTCGCCATCAATAGAACCAAAGTTACCTTGTCCATCGATTAGGGTGTAACGCATCACCCAGTTCTGAGCTATACGCACCAAAGTAGGGTAAATAACTTGTTCACCGTGTGGATGGTAATCACCGGATGTATCGCCTGATATTTTGGCGCATTTACGATGTTTGGCTCCGGGAGACAAGTTAAGCTGACGCATCGCATAAAGGATGCGACGCTGAGACGGCTTTAAGCCATCCCGCACATCAGGCAAAGCGCGCGCGATAATGACAGACATCGAATAGCGCAGATAGCTGTCTTTCATCTCATCTTCGACATTGCGAGGGATAATGATCTCATCTTTCGTATACGACATACTCAATACTCACCTTAATTTTTTTTATATGTCCAGATTTTTTACTGAAAGAGCATGCTGTTCAATGAAAGCACGTCGTGGAGGGACTTCTTCGCCCATTAGCATCGTAAACATATGGTCTGCAGCTACAATATCCGGTAACGTTACACGGATCAACGATCGTTTAGTTGGATCCATGGTCGTTTCCCAAAGTTGGTCGGCATTCATTTCGCCCAAGCCTTTGTAGCGTTGGATTTCGATTCCCTTTCTGCCATTGGCTCTTAAGAAATCAAGGACTTCATGCAAATTATGAAACTCATGTTTATGATTTTCTTCGTAAATTTCTAGAAGAACTCCGTTAGATTGTAAATAACGTGAAAGATCAAGTCCAAAGCTTGAAAGTTTTTTTGTCAGCTGATCTAAGTATTCTTCTTCATACAGCTCGATGAAATGTAGGCGACTTGGCTTTAAAATGCGCATTTCTTCTGTAATTTCTTCCGTAGGAATGGAGGCGAGAGTTTGCTCATGTTGAATTTTCTGCATGCGCTCATTACGCACCTTGAGCTCTTCAAATTCATCTAATGAATACGCAAAATGTTGGCCATCCGTCAATGTAATTTGGAAGCGAGGCAAAACGCCTTGACTATTCTGAGCGTGGATGAATTCCCTGAAAGTAATTCCTTTGCGTTCTATGCGCGTGATAAAAGCTTCCAATTCTACAATGAGTTTCAGGAGTTCTTTCATTTGGGCCAGAGACATATAATCTTGATCTTTAGGAAGCTTCATTTTAACATCACTTACACCCAACTCGAGTAGATATTCATCCATCTCTTTTTCGGAGTGGATGTAGCGGCTGGTTTTCTTTCTGCTAACCCGATAAAGAGGTGGCTGAGCAATGTAAATAAAATTATTTTCCACCAAGGCAGGCATATGGCGATAGAAGAAAGTCAGAAGAAGAGTACGTATATGTGATCCATCAACGTCGGCGTCAGTCATGATAATAATTTTATGGTAACGTAATTTTTCTTGATGAAAGCCATCTTGGCCAATTCCACAACCGAGGGCAGAAATGATTGTCCCTACTTCGGTATTTTGTAAGACCTTTTCAAGACGCGCTTTCTCAACGTTAAGGATTTTACCACGGATGGGAAGTATAGCTTGAAAACGCCTGTCCCGTCCATTTTTCGCTGAACCACCCGCTGAATCCCCTTCGACGATATAAATTTCGCATAATTTAGGATCTTTTTCTTGGCAATCTGTGAGTTTGCCAGGAAGACGACCACTGTCCAAAGCAGACTTGCGCAAGGTCAGTTCGCGTGCTTTACGGGCAGCTTCACGTGCTTGAGCAGCAAGAATAGCCTTGTCAGAGATAGTCTTGGCAATTGAAGGATGTTCATCCAGATAAATCGTTAGTTCTTCCCCTGTAATCTGCTGCACAACAGATCCTACGTCACTATTTCCCAGGCGTTGTTTGGTCTGGCCTTCAAATTGCGGATTCGCTACTTTGACGGAGATAACAGCTGTAAGGCCCTCGCGCATGTCTTCGCCGGTAATAGAAAACTTATCGGTTTTAAGAAGATTGTGGCTTTTAATGTAATTGTTCAATACACGCGTAAGAGCAGTAGAAAAACCTGTTAAATGGGTACCACCATGACGTGTAGCGATGTTATTGACATAAGAAAAGATTGTTTCCGTATAACCATCATTCCATTGCATGGCCACCTCGAATTCGATGGGAGCATCGTCACCTTGGCGTGAACCTGAAAAATAAAGGGGTTAGGAAACAAGGTGATTTTGTTTTCGTTTAAATAGGAAACAAAAGAAGTAAGTCCTCCGCTATAACAAAAATTGAACATCATCTTTTTCTTCATTTCGCTCGTCATGGAAATAGATATTAATGCCCTTATTCAAGAAAGCGAGCTCGCGTAGACGCTTAGCCAAAATATCATAATCAAATTCAACAACACTCATGATTGTGTCGTCAGGCCAGAAAGTTATCTTAGTTCCCCGCTTTGTGGTTTCGCCTACTGTAGCAATTTGCTTTACGACACCTCCCTTGCGAAAACTCCATTTCATGAATTTTGCCTTCCTTGAAGACCTGTACGATCATTCTTTTAGAAAGAGCGCACACGCAAGAAACGCCTACGCCATGCAAACCGCCAGAGACTTTATAGGTATCTTTATCAAATTTGCCGCCGGCATGTAAAATGGTCATGACGACTTCCAAAGCAGAAACATCACGTCCTTGCTTGATAGATTCTTTTTCATGCCTTTCGACAGGAATGCCACGGCCATTATCTTCAACGGTGGCAGATCCATCTTTATGCAGAGTGACATAAATCGAAGAGCAGTACCCTGCCATTGCTTCATCGATGCAATTGTCGACAACTTCATAAACGAGCTGATGTAAGCCATTGGATGATGTATCACCGATATACATACCAGGACGTTCCCTAACAGCCTGCAAACCTTCTAAAACAGTAATAGAACTTGCATTGTAATCTTTAGCAGTTTTCTTTTGATCTTCTGAACTTAACGTTTCGTTAGTCATGCTACATCCTAAATAATTTATTTCACCCGATACGGAACACAATGTTCTTGATTTGTATGCGGGGAAACTTAGTTTTTAAACTGGCTATAATCTTAGCCTTGTCATTTTGACTAAGTAAGCTATGTAAAGTGGAATTTTTCAACTTTCACATGCAAAATGCCATCGGCAAATGAAATAGCCTGCGTCATACTGGCAAGTTGAGGGCCCATGACCTCTGGCCAAGCTGCCAAAACAAGGTCGGGTCGATCCTTGTAATTTTCACGGATATGCACCACAACATCGGAAAGCAAATCCGTCATTTTGTGTGTCGTAGGCTCCGGTTCCATCGTAGTTTTTGGGCGTTCGACGATTATTTTTGCGCACAATTATTATCCTTGCTTCGAAGCTCAAATTTTACCATAATTTGCACCTCTTATCAAGCATTTTTAAAGCATAATTCAAGCCTGACTCGCGCCCAATCAAGCTGCCTCTGAAATGTGTTTATCACATGGGTTTTGTAGGTCAATTTTCGCCCTATTTTATTCAAGTATTTCAATTTATTTAGGCAATCAGTGGGGGCTATGAAAAAACTTCTTTGACTAGGTTCCAAAACGTGCATTAACGATTGGTTTAGGGAGCTGAAAAACGACATCTTCAGTGGTATAAACCACATCCTCAACCTCTTTAACTCCAAGGGCAATTAATTTCTTAATACAATCCTGTACGATTCCTTCAGGTGTTGAAGCCCCAGCTGTTAAACCAATGATTTTGACACCCTGCATCCACAGAGAATCAATTTCGCTTTCATCATTGATTAAATAGGAAGCAATGCCACGATTGGCAGCTAATTCTCTAAGTCTCTTCGAATTAGAGCTTTGAGGATCACCAACGACTAACACCAGGTCCGTTTGATCTGTGATTTCTCCGAAGAGCCATCTGTCGGTTGGTTGTCGCATAACAAATGGATGAACTCGGTAATGTCTCAATAAAAGGATATTTGATAATAAGAGCTTGCGTGATTTCTTTGACGTCATCCAGACTTAGAGTGGTCTGTGTGATATAGAATAATTTTTCGACATCCTTAAAATGGAGATTTTTTACATCCTCTACACATTCCACTATTACCGTTACATCAGGTGCTTCCCCGGCAGTGCCGATAATCTCAACGTGGTTGCGATGACCAATCAAAATGATTTGATAACCTAAGTTTGCATAACGTTTGACAGCCGAGTGGACTCTGGTCACTAGGCCGCAGGTCGCATCAATTTCGATTAATTTTCTTTTTTGAGCAAGAGCTCTGACTGTGGGTGAAACACCATGAGCAGAGTAGATTAAGCGAGCCCCTTCAGGAACATCATTAACATCTTCAATAAAAACTGCACCTTTTGCCTTAAGTCCTCAACAACATGTTTATTGTGCACAATTTCATGCTTCACATAGATGGGAGCTCCCCATAATAAAGGGCCTTTTCTACAGTTTCGATGGCTCGTTCAACGCCTGCACAAAATCGCGGGGTTTGGATAACAAAAGTTTCATAAATTCTTCCAAATTCATTAAGAATTGATGGGAACATTAGCACAAAGAAATTATAGGGTAAAGGTAAAAAGTATTTGGTATTTGGGGCCGGTTCTGCATAAGTGCATAACTTTTTTCGGTTTTTGAAAAAGTTATGCGCTTATGCAGAATTTCAACCATTTATTCATCTGACAAATTAAAATTTACAATTACAATATTTTTTCGATTTAAAATATATTACAGAAGCTAATTGATGATAAATTATCCAAGGATTAAATGATGAATATTGAAAAATTTCATGTAAGCGACAGAAGCGTTGGCTATATCATTAGGGGTAAATTCAGAAAAGGAAATACTCCCTCCTAGAAGAATCCAATCCCATGCTGATTGTATTCTTCCCGGTGGACATATCGCTGGGTACATATAATATGATGCTCGAATCGTACCTATGGAGCTAATTCCATAAATCAAAGTAAATTAAAGGGGCTAGAGGGCGAAATTTGTTTTAATAAAAATATGGCTGAATATTATTGGAACATGGAATCCGCCAAGAATTACAAAATTCTTTCAACTTTTCTCTTATTCGAAGTCCAATCCCAGCAAGCTCGATCATTCACTGATTTTTGGAATAAGCTCCGTGACAAACCGCCTAATTACAACCGTGTATTAAAAAATTGCTCTACTCTCTGCTATGAAGCTTATGTAAAAGCAGGAATATTAGAAGAAGGGGTATTCTCTGCATTATGGAATTCAGTAATGACACCTTCAAGGCTATATCAAGCTCTTATTGAAAGATACTCGAAAACAGGCGCTAACTTAGTGACTCGAACAGGCTACTTTGGCATTGATCAAAATAGAAAAGAAATAAATATTTTATGTAAAAATTAATAAAAAATGGTAATAAAAATATGTTTTTTCGTAAAAATGCTAATTGCATTAGTGGAATTTAAAACAAAAGCAAGAATTAAAAGAAAAAATTATTTTACGTATTTCCTCCATTAAAACTTATGATGATTTATGGGTTTAAAATTCCTCATAACGACTCCTGCATCTTCTGATTATGTCCCCACTGGCTTTGCAAATCAAGGGGAAAATCGAGGGTAATGGAGACATTTATTTTGATAAAGAGATCGTTTATTTTCTTATCCCAGAACCAGATTTTGAGAAACAACAGCTCTTACTCAAACCAGACGATCAGATTCAATTATGGCTAAGCGACAAAAGAAAATGTTTTAAAATTGAAAAAATGTAATCATGACCTCGAAA
>CAVVKX010000026.1:0-42763 GCA_963748975.1 uncultured Parachlamydiaceae bacterium | reverse complement strand
GCACACGGGCACGCAATGTCATTCGGTTAAGCATTTTTTACTTCTGCTCCGCCAAAATTTTGAAGGGGGTGTTCTACTTCTCCGCGGATATGTTCGATTCCCTCTAAACGTGTTGTATACCTTTTTGGCTGAACTTACTAAATAATTCACCGTCTCGTCTATAACTGACTCTAAATACAAGATTTTTTCTACAGTCCAACTAAGCAGTAAAAAAATTGCCTTCTGATTAAGTTGTATTCCATTTCTTAATTCTGGCCAATTTTCTGCTTTTTCTTTTCGTATTTCTTTTTTTGCATTATCTCTTTGTACTTTATCATTATTATTTATGCCCCTTAGTCGTCTTAGAGTCGGCTTTTTATCCTTAAGTTCTTCTTCTTTTTGCGGTTGTGCCTGCAACTCAATAATTTTTAACAATGCAATAATCAAAAAGTGTGCAAATAACTCTTGTTTCACTCCTCGCTCTGTTTTGGAATGAAGATCTGTAACCCCGGTTATTACCTTGGATAATTTTATCATTTCTTCATGTTCCCATCGAAGATGATAAACCTCTTTCATACTAGCTTCCGGGTATTTTTCTTTATCCAATAGGGTAGTTAATAATACATAAACCTTATCATCAATCACATATTTTATTAATCGAACTCTTATCGCATCTAGACTTTTTTCTGCCCCTCTCTTTTTTACTTTTCTAGTAAATCTTTCGGTTGGAAATATCAAAACCTCTTTATCCGTCTCATTACTATCCCAAAAGTCATCTATTACATTTATGCGAACTTTTGTTTGTAATCGGAAAATTGCTTCTTTTCCTGTCTCTCGATGAGCCGATAACAATTCAAAACTAAAATATCCACGATCATATATATATAATGAATATTCTTTAGTATGTTTAAGATGATCTAAGGCACAAGCCCTCTCGTTGCCATGATCTACAAAGCTGTAGTCACAAGGCAATCCTGTTAATAGATCATACATACTACTTAGAAGACCTTGTGGATAGTAAGTGTGTTCTCCCTCTTTCTTAAAGCCAAATTCTAACAATTCTTTTGGTAGTAAAATTTTTGATCCATCTATGCTATATAGTCTAAGACTATGCCAAAGGCGCGGTTTTTCGTTGTATTCATTCCAAATTTTGACTATTTCATGACTAAGTTCTCTAAAAATTTCAGGATCTAATTTCATTCTTGCTTCGCATATAGAAGATGGCGCAAGTGTTTTAGGTTGATCTTTGATACCAGCTTGTAGAAAATTATTAAATATTTCTAAGAGAGTATTAGCATATCCTCTGTCATCTTTTGGTATTATTAAACGGAAAATAAAAAGAACAAGAAACTTCGTGTTAATTTTTCTTTCTCTTTCCATCCATTTGACATCATATTCTTTAAATTTTTTTTCAAAAAGATCCTTTATCTCATGCCACATTTTTACAAATTTTTCATTTTCCATGATTACTCTTCCTTGTTGAAAGAAGAGTTATATAAAATAAAATATTTATTGTCATTGTTTTATATTAACCGAATGACATTGCACGGGCACGGGCACGGGTTCAAGTCGGGCACGCACACGGGCACGGGCGCGGGTTCAAGTCAGGCACAGCCTTTCATTAGTTAATCTTTGCTTTGGCCTTACGTGAAGGGATATCTGTTAAGACTGACGGTCTTTTAATTGTCCTTAAAGCGTTGGCAATAGCCAAAACATCGATGATTTCCTGCAGGATGGCCCCAGCAACCGGTGTTAGGTACCCAAAAGCAGCAAAGCCCATACCTATTATCGAAAGCAGCATACCTCCTACAGCACTTTGTAGGGCAATTCTTCGCATCCTTCCACTGATATGAATCAATTCATCTACCCTTTCCAAAGTATTGTCCAAAATTACTGCCCCTGCGGCTTCAGCAGTAATATCGCTATTTGAGCCTAAGGCAATGCCTACTGTCGCTGCAACTAGCGCTGGGGCATCATTGATGCCATCACCGAGAAAAGCTGTTTTCCATTTTTTTATTTCATTTTCGACAATCTGAACTTTGTCTTCAGGCTTAGCTTCCGCGTATACCTTTTGAATACCGACTATCTCCGCCAAATAACTTACCTCTTCTTTGCGGTCACCAGAAACAATCATCACTTCTTTAAAATCATGTTTTGAGAATAAATGTTCTATGAACGATTTACTATCACTTCTGGGAGTGTCCCTAAAGTGAAAAATTGCCGCTAATTTCCCATCGATAAGGATGACGCATTCCAGGCCGGAGCCTTTTGATAGGGAAATAGCATTTTCTAAGCCTAATTGCTCAAGCTTGGCTCTGTTAGTAATCATCACCTCATGTCCTTCAACAGATCCTTTGAGTCCTTCGCCCTTCGTTTCATTAATGGCTTTTGCATTAGACAGGGCAATGTTTTCTTGCTTTGCTTTTTCTAAAATGGCACGTGCCAAGGGATGCTTAGAATATCTTTCTAAGCTGGCGACTAATGTTAAAATTTGTTGAAAAGACATTTGATTAAAAATTTTTTGATCAGTTAAAGAAGGCTTACCATAGGTTAGTGTGCCTGTTTTATCAAAAATCATGGCTTTACACTGCGTAATCTGTTCTAAGACCACAGGATTTTTGATGAGAATCCCTCGGCTCGCATTTAAAGAAATCGAGCCAATAATAGCTACAGGTATGGCTAGAAGTAACGGACAGGGGGTAGCAATGACCAAGACAGCAAGGAAGCGCACAGCTTCACCACTGATCAACCACGCTAGTATTGCTATGAAAACTGCAAAGGGAGTATACCATGCACCTAGTTGGTCAGCGAGCCTTCTGATCTTAGGTCGTTTTTGTTCCGACTCTGCCATGACTTGCATGATCTTGGCATAACGAGAATCCATAGCCAATCTGTTCGCCCGAATTGTTAAAGAGGCATCTCCATTGATGGCACCGGAAATAACTTCTGTCCCTGGTGCCTTTGAAATTAAAAAGGGTTCGCCTGTAAGATAAGCCTCATCCATCTCTCCATGACCTTCTAACACTGAGCCATCCACTGGACAAATTTCGTGTGGAAACACAACAATAATGTCACCTATAGCAATTTCTTCGGACGGAATATCTTCTATGGCATCAATTTTCTTGCGATGTGCTGTGGTCGGGGCACGTTCTGCCAGAGCATTTAACACTTTGGAGGCAGTCTGTACAGCATACTTTTCTAGCGTTTCTCCTCCCGAAAGCATGAGAATGACAAATGCACCTGCCAAATATTGCCCAAGGATAACCGAGGTGACAATAGAAATACCTGCCAATAAATCGGAACTAAAATTTAAAGAGAACAATTTAAGCAATAAATTCCATACAAGAGGAACTCCGCCTACCAAAAGAACGAAGTAAAGGAAATAATTTGCATAAGGTTTAAAATCCGTCCATCCATATTGAAAGATCAAATACGCGGCTATACCTAAAATAGCTAGAAGGGCTATATAACCCTCCAAACCATAGGGGCTTTCTTTTTCTTTATTTTTTATTAAAGGGGGCATATGATTGATTCTATGTTTAAAATCAGCTTTAAAAAAGAGAGAATATGTCAAAAAAAACAATACCTGATGGATTTCATACCATTACACCCTATTTAACGCTAAAAGATGCCTCAATAGCAATAAATTTTTATAAGGAAGCCTTCGGCGCGAAAGAAATGGAAATTAATCATTCATCCGATGGAAGAATTATGAATGCTGTCTTGAAAATAGGGAATTCACTCATCATGCTATCTGATGAGTTTCCGGAATTTCCCTCTGGTGTACTTCCCCCTCACAAACTGAATGGTTCAACTGTCATGCTGCATATTTATGTTGAAGATGTTGATGCAGCTTTCAATAAGGCCGTTAAAGCAGGTGCCAAAGTTATCATGCCTGTAGATGATATGTTTTGGGGCGATCGATATGGTCAAATAGAAGATCCTTTTGGACACCTCTGGTCCTTAGCCACTCATATAGGCGACCGCCCTGAATTGGATAGGAAAGACTGCTGTCAAAAATCTACCTGTTGTTGAATTGTGCGTTTTAAGCGGGCGATTACTTATCTATTTTAGGACTATAATCTTACTGTTTTGGATTTTTTTGGCTTATCAAAAAAAAATATTGCCATTTATAAACTAAAAGTATATAATAATTGTTTGATAATGTTTTAATAACGCTTCAATTTAATATTGTTAGCGGTGTTGGAAATTATGAATATTATAAATTAAAAATTTGGTGTGTATGGAATCTTCAATTTCGCGATCTGCTATATTAACAACTGGTTTGGCTATATTTGCCATGCTGTTTGGTGCGGGTAATATTGTATTTGCACTAGCCATTGGCCAGTTTGCTCAAGATAAAAATATGTTTGCCACTCTTGGGCTTCTCATTAGCGGAGTTGTAGTTCCATTTCTAGGGTTAATTGCCATGGCATTATTTAATGGCGATTATAAAAGTTTTTTTGGACGCATTGGACGCGTGCCTGGTTTTTTATTGATATCTCTTATGATGGGACTTCTGGGTCCTTTTGGAGTTATTCCCCGTTGTATCACGCTTTCCTACTCCACATCCAAAATGTATTTACCTAGCATTTCTTTGACCATATTTAGTTTTTTATGCTGCGCTTTTATCCTGATGTTTACCTTCCGCCGGACTCGGATCTTGGATGTTATTGGATTTTTCCTAACTCCTTTAAAGCTTGGTTCGCTGATCTTTTTGATTATCTTTGGACTTATCTATGCCACCTCTTTGCCCCCTGCACCACATAATGAGTTAGATTTATTTATCAAGGGATTTACAAGTGGCTATCAAACGATGGATCTTTTAGGAGCCTTTTTTATCTGTACTTTAGTGTTGGATGGATTAAGGAAAAAGATGCATAGTGACGACCCAAAGAATTATAAAGTTTTAATCATGGCTACCTTGAAAGCGAGCTGTATTGGAGCAGCATTGTTGGGCTTGATTTATTTTGGGTTTAGTTATATAGCGGCTTTCCATAGCCTGAGTTTAGAAAATATTAGACCTGAAGAATTGGTTAGTAAAATAGCATTAGTTGTACTTGGTTCTTATGGCGGAATTTTTGTTTGCTTTGCTGTGACGTTGGCCTGCTTAACAACTGCTATAGCTATGACTACTGTTTTTGCAGAGTTTTTACATCAAGATATTAGCAATAAAAAGATCAGCTATACCTTGGCTTTAGTTATCACTTTAGTGATTGCGTTTTTGATTTCTACTTTAGACTTCACAGGAATCATTAAGATGTTGGCACCTGTGCTTACATTGTGTTATCCAGCTTTGATTGCTCTGTGCATACTGAATATACTATATAAAGTCAAAAACTTTCAGCCAGTCAAAGTACCCGTGTTTATTGTTTTTGGATTATCCATCATGGCCTATCTATTCTTATAACAGGATTGGGGTCAGGATTAGCCTGACCCCATGACCTGACCCCATGACCGAGCTGAGATTCCTTTGGGCTACTCGACGCCTGTTATGCCACAAAACTTTCGTTTTTTTCACACATCTTTATTGGAGGGACTCGGTGCATTTTATCCAAAATTTTAATTTCTTCGATGATAACAAATGTAAAACCTAATTTTTGAATATGAACAACATCGGCTGTGGTCAAAAAATTGCACTTTATTAATTGACAAAATCTCCAAGCATTTTCACAACAAGGTAGCAATATAGAACCCCAACCGTTCTTTGCTACCCTAACATGGACTTTTAAGTGCTTTTGTTTTCGCATATATGTTTTAAAATAAAAAATGATTGTTGTCTACTAATGAAAATCTTTTATTGCCAATCCCTACTTGTTAACAAAAAATAATCCAATTAACATATTCTTGATTAAAACTTTCTTGGTTGTATGAGTGGAAATAACTAGATTGGGGACGATTTTTAGTGGCCAGTTGACCGTAGATTTGACTATATTGATTGCAGGTTGGGTTGTTAGTTTTGATTTCCTCTATTTGAGGATATCCTCGAAAGAAACAATTGGTTTTGACCATATTTTCCTCTTTGTATAAAGAAGCTGTATTGAACTCGTCGACAGCTATCTGTTGAAAGATTTTTTTAATAAACCACTTGCGTAATTAAGGGTGCGTGGCACACAATTTGAAGTCGAAAAAGCGGCCAAAGCAACCCAGAAAAACAACGAACCCTTAATTACTCAAGCGGTCTAATGCTTATCTAAGGTCTCTGACTTTCAAGAAAAACAGGATTAACATCTAGGGTATAAAATACCTAATTTCTGTGTTTTTCCCATTAATTATTCACTAAATTGACAAATAATCTTTTGATGACAAAAGACTGGCTCAGGCTTAAGAATGCTATAGGTGCATGGCCATTCCCCGGGGGAACGCATCGATAAAAATTTTTACGATTAAAAAAAGTCACTTATGATTTCATTAAAACCATAAGAAAGAAAGATTTGTTCATCACCTTAATTTCAATTTTTCTTTTTTCTACGAATGAAAAATAAGGTAGGAGTAAATCATTAAGCTCTTTTTCAGTAAATTTTGAGAAAAAACGATCTTTTCCTTTTCCTGTGGGATCTTCATAACCTTCACCTTCACCTTCAATGAAACTAAAAAAAGCGATTCCTTCGGGATTAAGAAGCTCTGAAATTCTTTTTATTTGTTCGGACATTTCTGAACGGGGAATATGAATGAGTGAAGAAATAGCCACTACGCTATCAAATTTCTGAGTTGTATGATAATCTTGAAAGCGCATTTGAAAAATTTTTAGCTTCTTTTCTTGGGCTTTTTCAACCGCTTTTATTGCAGGCTCTACACACGTGACTTTGTGCCCTTTACTTTCCATCCAAAAAGCTAAGGCTCCAGCGCCTGAACCTATTTCAAGAATTTCGCTATTTTTTTTAGGTATATTTTTTTCAAATAATTCTGGTAAAATATCTTCAAATGGAATTTTATCGAAATAGTCAGCAAACGTATTGTAATATTCATTGTTTACTGCGTCCATATCTTTTGAATTTATATTCATCTTTTGCTCCTAAAATTTAAGTGAATTTATTGTTTTGCTAAGAATTATTGTTAACTTTTTATAATGCATTTCTGTTAAAACATAAAATATCCAATCGATTCAAGCTCACGGATTTTTCGAATTAATTCAGATTTCGAAAAAGAATTAAATTTATATTTAATCCGCTCAATATGATGTTCAGCAGTTCTTTTCGATATAAAAAGTTCAGCTGCTAATTGAGAAGCCGAATAGCCTTGGATTAAATACTTAATAACTTCAATTTCTCTGTCAGTCAGTGACGGAATTTCAATCCCCATTTTTTGCAGAAATTGATCACGCATAAATGATCTGGTTATTGCAGGAACCTTTGCTTTAAAAAATTGGGGTCCTAAAAGACTCGGCATATCGACCTTATTGTCGTTTAATGCAGCGTATAATGGTTTAAACTCTTCTTGAAATCGTTTGATAAATAAGCGAAGCAATGGTATTTCGTTAATAAGTACCATATGTTGATGAGGATTTTGAGAATTCAAAGCAAATCCGTACATATCCGTGCCTTGGGGAGTTTTCTCTACAATCTGCAAGCTAAAATTTAATGAATATTCTTCCTTAGCTGTTTTTAATAATTTGTTAAAATTTTCATTTTCATCCTCTTGCAAAAATCTTACACCCTCTTTAACTTTTCTTGGTAAGCATTTGTCAGGCCAAATGAGAAGATGAGTTTTATCCGAAAAAAAAAACTCTTCCCATCCTGGGTTAAGATTTAAACCTATAAAATGTCCTGCATTTGTAACTTTAGCGTGATAAAAATGATTGATTCCAAAAAGCTGCACCAAAGGATCACAAAAAGACTTAACTTTATTATGAAATTTTTTTGAAGCTTTTGTCATATCATGAGTTTCTCTCATAAAATCCCCATTTTTTATTCCTTCAGCCATGTTAACAATTATTTTACCGTCAATTCATAATGAAAGAAAATTAATTTTACAATCTTTTTTCTTAGAAGGATTGGGTCAGGCTTGACATTTTGACATTTGAGAGGAGTCAAGAATAGAAACAAATGTCAAAATGTCAAGCCTGATCCAATCCCAGTGATCTCACTGGCTCGGTGATTATTTATGAAACAACGTCTATCAAGAATAAAAATAATCTAGTTCTTCGTTCTTTTTAGGTCCAATCACGCGCCAATTTAAACAAATAGTGTAGCGGTCAAAATGAATTTTTCCGAAATAAGTGTCGCCTTCGCAAAGATGAGAATCGACAGATGACAAAGAATGTTTGTTGACAGGGGCCAAATGAAATAAAAACACAGGATGGCTATAGCCGCGCCGTAAGTGTTCTAAGGAAATGACTCCGGCAAAACGATCTAACGTCCACCGGAAAACATTACTGAAACTAATTTCTTCATCCTGGATACCTTTCCACGTGCCTTTTTCAGTAAATATCAAAATATGATCACCCTCTTTACTTACGATCACTTCTCCTTTTCCCTTGCCATTCCATCCCAACTTCTCTTTTGATTTGCTTTTGGCATGGAAAGTCAGTTGTTTCATTTCAGAAAGTTTTTGCCAAAATGAGAATAGGACTTTGGACATGCTTTCTATACTTTTCTCTTTGATGATACGGTCCTCTTTGGATACATAGTAATCTTTTTTCTCGTGCGCAGGCAATAGGGTATAAGTTTTCCTTAAAAGCTGCTCCAACTCATTTAAAAGGGGATAAGCGGGATTAAATTGATAAAGACGTGTTTTACCTTCATAATAACTCTGGATGATACCACCTTTTTCCAAACGTGAGAGGGCTTTTTGCAAGGGTGTGAGAGGGGTTTTTAAAAAGCGATGAAGTTGTGTTCCATAGCATTTGCTATTGACGAATAAAAAAACGAGGATTTTTTGCACATTTTTGTTTCCGAAAAGGGCTTCTAGCATAAAAAAATAACCTCCGATTGATATTTTATAAACTATATAATGACTTGATATTTTGTGGCAATATACGTGTTGCAACAATCATTTTATAAACTATAAAATAAATAGAATAGCCTATTTTTAGGTTGAACAGACGCAGTAAATTCTTTTTTTATGGTTGAAAATTCTTCTTTTAAAAGCTAGTTTATTTGTTTTTAACAAAATATTGGTCAATTTTATGAAAAGTATAAGAAACGATTGGTCTATCGACGAATTAAAAGAACTTTATGAAAGACCACTATTCGAATTGATTTCTCATGCCCATCTCATCTATCGGGAATTTCATACCGTTGGAGAAATTCAAGTTTGCACCATTATTTCATTTAAAACAGGCGGCTGTCCCGAAAATTGCAAATACTGTGCACAATCATCGTTTTATCAAACAGCTGTTAAAGCACAACCTATGATGCTTTATGAAGAAGTCTTAAATGAAGCAAAAAAGGCACTGTCGCGTGGGGTCACACGCGTCTGTTTAGGTGCTGCATGGAGAGAAGTGCGTGACGGTAAACAGTTCGATGAACTGTTGCGTATTGTGCAGGGGATTCATGCCCTTGGAGTAGAAGTTTGCTGCACGTTAGGTATGTTGCAAGCGCACCAGGCCCAAAAGCTTAAAGATGCAGGCCTTTTTGCTTATAATCATAACTTGGACACTTCGGAAAAATATTATAAATCAATTGTGACTTCGCGCACTTATCAGGAACGCTTAAATACATTAGATGTCGTTCAACAATCAGATATCAGTGTATGTTGCGGAGGAATCTTAGGTCTTGGAGAGACTCCCTTAGATCGTTTAGAACTTTTGCATACTCTTGCCACACGAACCCATCATCCCGAATCCGTTCCGATAAATCGCCTGGAAGCAATTCCGGGGACAGCTTTGAGTTCACAGCCTAAGGTGACAATCTGGGAATTGATACGCATCATTGCGATTGCGAGAATTGTGATGCCTAAAGCCATGCTTCGTTTATCAGCAGGAAGATCCGAAATGTCTTTTGTTGAACAAACACTTTGTTTTTTTGCAGGCGCGAATTCTATTCACTTGGGTGAAAAGTTACTGACAGTAGCTAATCAATCTGTGGATAAAGACGAAGAACTTTTCAAACTGCTTGGAATCACAAAACGTCCAGCTTTTGCGAGGGATAAATGAAACAGCCTCTTGAAGAACAATTGCAACGTCGACGTCAATGGGGTAATTTTCGTGAGCTTTTTATCACAAAAAATCTTATTGACTTTGCTTCTAATGACTATTTAGGTCTGGCAAGATCGGAAAATTTACAAATATCTGTTTTAAAGGAATGTGAAAATTTGCCACAAAAACTAGGTTCTACAGGATCACGCCTTTTAACAGGCCATTCCTCTTATGTGCAGGATTTGGAAGAAAAATTGGCTTTTTTTCATGGCTACGAGGGAGGGCTACTTTTCAACTGCGGCTATATGGCTAATGTGGGATTAATTTCCGCTGTTGTTAGACAGGATGATACCATTTTTTTTGATGCACAAGTGCATGCGTCTACGCATGATGGGATGCGTCTCAGCCGAGGACGTGCAGTTCCTTTTAGGCACAACGATCTCGTGCATTTAGAAAGTAGGCTCAAAACAATGGGGGGAAAGGGTCAACGCTTTATATGCGTCGAATCGATATATTCTATTGATGGATCGATAGCTCCCCTTAAAGAGATAAATAGACTCTCAGAATCATATGGATGCCATCTTCTTGTCGATGAAGCCCACGCCGTGGGAGTTTGGGGTCCTCAAGGAAAGGGGTTAGTCGCAGAGAATCAACTAGAAAGAAAAGTATTTGCTCAGGTCACCACCTTTGGTAAGGCGGTGGGGATCTGCGGGGCAATGGTTTTTGGCAGTCGTATTTTGATGAATATTTTGAAAAATTATGCCAGGCCATTCATCTATTCTACGGCCTTGCCTTTTCATGTTCTCGCGACCATCAATTGTAGTTATCAATTATTTCCGTGGATGGATAATGAACGACAGCAAATCAAGCAATTAATTCAGTGTTTTCGAAAGACACCTTTGCCATCTTCGGAGACACAAATTCAATATATAAAAATAAAAGGCAATCACAATGTTAAAGAAATGGCTAAAAAATTAGCTTTGGAGGGTTTAGACGTACGTCCATTGTTAAGTCCTACAGTTCGTCAAGGAAATGAGATCTTAAGAATTTGTCTACATGCTTTTAACACCAAAGAACAACTGATGAAAATTTTAAATAAACTCGCGTTAAATACTTATTTAAGGGAATAATCATGCAAAAAATTATTGTAACAGGTACCGGCCCTGAAATTGGCAAAACACTCGTTTCGGCGATTCTCACGGTTATGTTTAGGGGAAACTATTGGAAACCTATTGAATGTGGAGGTAGCGAAGAAGGAACAGATAGTCAAGTTATTGCCAAGCTAATCGATACAAATAATCATACTATTTACCCTTCCTCCTATTCTTTCCAGGCGCCTGTATCGCCACATCATGCTTCTCGCCTCGAAAATAAAGTCATCGATCCTAACCGTATTTTGCTGCCCGCCTCTCCTAAGACCTTAACGATTGAAACCCCAGGAGGCCTTTTTACTCCTTTGAGCACGCGTTTGACGTGTCTTGATGTTTTTCAACCGTGGCAAGGAAAGTGGATTGTGGTTTCAAAACACTATCTAGGAAGCATTAATCATACGCTATTAACCGTTGAAGCTTTAAAGTCACGCAGCATTCCTGTCTTGGGCATCATTTTCAATGGGACTAATCCTGATAGTGAGGAAGCTATTATGCAAATCACTCAACTGCCCATGTTAGGACGATTGCTTCCGGAACCTTCCATAAACAAAGAAACTATCCAAAAGTACATAAAGTTATGGCAAACGCAATTTACACCCATTCTTTAGATTTAATTAAAAAGGACCAAGACTGTGTTTGGCATCCTTATACTCAGATGAAAACAGCCAGACCTTTTATCCCCATCATTAAAGGGAAAGGTTCATACTTATTTGATGCAGATGGCAAAGCTTATTTAGACGGCATTTCATCTTGGTGGGTCAATTTACATGGACATGCTCATCCTTACATTGTGGAAAAAATTCAAGCCCAAGCTGAAGTACTTGAGCAAGTGAGTTTTGGGGATTTTACCCATGGTCCTGCCATAGAATTGGCTTCAAAATTGGTCTCTATACTTCCTGGTGGAATGTCCAAAATCTTTTATAGCGACAATGGTTCAACGGCAGTAGAAGTAGCCCTTAAAATCGCTCTTCAATATTGGCACAATCTTGATCCTCATACACAAAAAATCAAAGTGGTCTGTTTTAAAAATAGCTTTCACGGAGAAACTTTTGGAGCTATGTCAGCTTCAGGCAAAAATGAATTCAACCAACCATTTTGGAGGCATCTTTTTGAGATTGATGCGATTGATCCACCTATGGAAGGTCAGGAACAACAATCTTTAAAGCAATTGGAAAGGGTTTTGGCAAAGGGAAACGTTGCTTGCTTTATTTTTGAACCTTTGATCTTAGGTGTAGGGGGAATGCGCATGTACCCTGCAGCCGGCCTGGATATGTTGCTTCAGATGTGCAAAAAAAATCACATCCTTACCATTGCAGATGAGGTCATGACAGGCTTTGGCCGAACAGGGACGCTGTTTGCTTGTGATTCTTTAGTCGAGAAGCCTGATATCATATGTCTTTCTAAAAGCTTAACAGGCGGATTTTTACCCTTAGGCGCCACAGCTTGTACTACTCGAATTTTCAATGCCTTCCTTGGGAGGAATCTGCATAAGGCCTTTTTGCACGGCCACTCGTATACTGCGAATCCCTTAGCTTGTATAAGCGCACTAGCCAGTTTAGATCTTTTACTGGATGATCCTTGTGTCTTACAAAGAAAAATGATTGCAGATTGCCATAACAATTTTGCAAGACAATGGAAGGAGCATCCCAAGCTCAAGCGCTGTGAAAGCAAGGGAACCATTCTTGCCTTGGAATATCAGACTGAAAGGACTTCTTCTTACTTTCAGTCCATTCGAGATATCCTTTACTACTTTTTTTTAGACCGTGGCATTTTGTTGCGCCCCTTAGGTAATGTACTTTATGTTTTGCCTCCCTACTGCATGACAAAAGAAGAGCTTGAAATTATTTATAAAAATATCAAAGTAACCATAGAAGATAAGGTTTAGCAATGAATCATTTAGTTCCTTACGCAAGTCAATTTCGTGAACTCCTCACTTACATTATATCTTCTGATGAGCTGCATGCAAAATGGTTAAACACCCTTTCTTTTTTAGAGAATTGTGGGGCCAGAAAAATAGCCGCTTGTGAACATCCCACTCTGGTTCGGGAAGAGATGTTAAAACATGCGGCGGAGGAATTTCGTCACGCTCACTATCTAAAGCGTCAAATTACAAGAGTGACTTCTCGTCCTTTTCACGATTATTCTTTGGATACCCTTCTAGGAAGCACAACAGCACTGCATTATTTATTTGCACTGGATATAAAGGCATCTAAATATCTCCTGAAGCAACGTTTTTCTAAAAAAAATATTAAGGAAATAGCGTATCTTTTAGTTACCTATGCGATTGAACTGAGGGCAGAAGAACTTTACCCCATTTATGACGAAGCATTACGAAAAACAAAATCAAAGGTGAATGTTAAGTCAATTTTAATGGAAGAGAAGGAACATTTGAATGAAATGCGTGAAGGGCTTCAGAAAATACGTGCGGGTTTTAGGCACGCCAAAAAGATTTGTGAGATAGAAGGGGAGTGCTGCAAGAAATGGCTTGATGCCATATCTAAAACTCACTTTAACAAGCTTTCCATTTTGTGAGAAGAATATCAGGGTCATAGGCTTTTTTGGCTTGTCTTAAAGATTCTATACCTAAATCCTGTTCTAAATTGATCCATATCACACTTTTTGGAAGGTTTGTCGCAAAATCTTTATAGAGATAGGGGGTCCCACCCTTAACATCATGCAATACTTTAGCAAAATGCAACAAGGCAGTTTTGGGAGATAATAATTCGCCAATAGTGAAGCCGAAGGCTTGGCCATTGGCATAGGCTATGCGGCCAAAAAGTTCTAAGTTTTCTCTATATTCCAAAGCCTCTTTGCATGAAAAATAGTCTGTTTTTTCTTTAGATTCCCCTGTTTGAATTTGCCATTTTTCTAGCAAATCAAAAGCGACTTCCAATTCCTGCCCTTTAAGTTCTCTCGATTCAAGATGAAATTGACGTTCCAATTGGTGCAAAAGATTTCGGCGACTACTAAGCTCTCTGCCGGCTAAAGTTTGCAACTTTGATATGTGAAAGAGATAATCCGTATCCGCACGGCAAGTCGTCAATGACATGTCCATGCTTTTAAAGGCATCCAACCAGGCATCAGGAATAGGAAAAAAACAGTAGGAGCGCCCTTGTGTACAATGGGGTAGCTTTAATTTAATTTGATGGGGGGGGACAGAGGGAATGAGAAAAAAATTACCGCTTTTGAATTCTCCTTGGACACAGGGCGTATCACATTCCACGAGCTGGTAGGCATGTTTTTTTCTGAATAAATAAGCATTAGCAAAACTGTATTCGGCGAAATGTAAATCATAGTCAATGCACAATTTTCTCCATGCAGGAGAAATAATAGACTGATGTTTTAAAGAAATAGGTTCTATTTTCATCTTGTTTTTCTTAAGCAATTACAAGCTTTAATCTTTATGGGAGGGTTGAAAATGAAAGATTCTTGCGGAAACAATCTTCCATTTATGATCCACTTGAGTTAATAAATAAGTCCCATGCTGTAAAAGATTTGAAGTACCTAAATCATTGATATTGTTTAATTTAATTGACGCATCAAGTAAGGCGAGCTGTGCAGTCAACAAGCGTGTATTATCAATGGACTGCTCTATTGTGCTTTTGCCAAAGGGCCCTTTTTTTTCCTGTTCAAAGTACCTTTCAATTTGACCTCTTCCTATTATCCAACGTCCCCAAGGTGTCATTAAATCCCCATCTTCCCTCCACAAAGAAGATAAAGCTTGGGAGTTCTGCGTATTCCAAGCTGCATTAAAAGAGCTGATAAACTCATTCATCTCCGCAGCTGCATTGGATGAGGAGTAGGTTGATTCGTTCTGTGCAAATGTCATTGCATTACTGATCAATAATATGCTAAATAAAAAACGGAACATAAGATTCCTCCTTTTTTGTAATTTATTCTTTCTAGGAGTTATGCACAACCATGTTATTCAATACATGCAAATTTATTGACCTGACTCACTTGATTACTCCCAATATTCCTAATTGGAACAACACTTGCGGGTTTTCGTCGGAAAACTTACTTGATTATAACAAGGGTTTTCGTACTCAAAAAATTTCCTTGGTTGCCGGAATTGGCACGCATATCGATGCGCCCTCACATTTTATTAAAGGTGGATGGAATGTGGACGATTTGCCTATCGAAAAGTTAATAGCTCCTGTTGCAGTCATTAATATCTCAGAGAAAGCGGATGCCAATTATTTACTCTCATCAAAAGATATAGAAGAATATGAAAAACAATATGGAACAATTCCCGAAAATGGTTTTGTTATCGCATATACGGGGTGGAGTCGTTTTTGGCCGGATATTGAACGTTATAGAAATCCTGATAGTGAAGGTCAAATGCACTTCCCTTCTTTTTCTGCAGAATCAGCGCAATTATTATTGGAACGAGGCGTGGCTGGTATAGGCATTGATACATTATCACCTGATTCTGACCCTACGTTCCCTGTACATAAACTATTGTTAAGCAACGGAAAATATATTGTAGAGAATTTGGCTAATTGCCATCTATTGCCTGCTCAGGGGGCGCATGTGATCCTTCTTCCACTAAATATGGATAGTACTGAATCTCCTTTGAGGGCCATTGGAGTAATTGAATCTAAAAAGATTACTTAAAAGTTGAGGAGCATGAGAATAAGTATGTCATCTAAAGAACTGATAAGAAAATTGCTTGACTATGCCGACATTAAAATTAATGGAAGCAGACCTTGGGATATTCAAATTCATGATGAACGTCTTTATGATCGAGTCATAGCTGATCATAGTTTAGGTCTTGGAGAATCTTATATGGAAGGTTGGTGGGATTGTGACCGTCTAGATGAAATGATGACCCACTTATTTAAAGCAAAAATTAATACCAAAATCAAGAGTAACCTCAATTTATCAATTCAATTAATGATGTATAAGTTCTTCAACTATCAAACGAAACGTTATTCAAAAAATGCAATACATCATCATTACGATCTAGGCAATAATTTATTTCAAGCCATGCTTGATAAAGAAATGATCTATAGTTGTGCTTTTTGGGATAACGTTTCTAATCTAGATGATGCGCAGCTGAATAAAATGGAATTAATCTGCCAAAAACTTAAGTTATCCCCAGGTATGCATCTTTTAGATATTGGTTGCGGGTGGGGAGGATTAGCCAAATTCGCCGCTAAAAATTATGGCGTTGAAGTTGTCGGAATTACTCTCTCCGAGCAACAAAAAAAATGGGCAGAAGAAAAATGTAAAGGTCTTCCAATTACCATTAAAATACAAGACTATCGCGATATAAAAGGAGAGTTTGACCGCATCGTATCTGTAGGAATGTTTGAGCATGTCGGTTATAAAAATTACTCAACTTATACGCAGGCAGCTTTTAAACATCTGAAAGACGATGGTCTCTTTTTATTACACACTATAGGTAGTAGTAGTACCACTTTTACCGGCGATCCTTGGATGAATAAATATATCTTCCCACATGGAATGCTTCCTTCTATCAGTCAAATCGGACAAGCCATAGAGCCCTATTTTGTCATGGAAGATTGGCATAATTTTGGTGCCTATTACGATAAAACTTTATTAGCTTGGCACCAAAATTTTAATAAACATTGGCCGAAATTAGAAAACCAATATGGTCATTCATTCTATAGGATGTGGTCTTACTATTTATTGTCTTGTGCAGGACTATCACGTGCGCGTCATATTAATCTTTGGCAAATTGTTTTATCTAAAAATGGTGTTAAAGGTGGTTATCAACTTCGTTATAGGCCTGAAATATCTGTAAATTCAAAATCATCGGAAATTTTTGCTTATGCTGAATGAAGAAGCACAAATTCATTTGGTACTTTTATAAAAACCTGATGATTTAAAGTGAAACCTTATGTTGATTTTACTCTTATTTTCGTTCCTTGCTGGCATTGTGACAGTACTTTCGCCTTGCATTTTACCTGTTCTTCCCATCCTGCTTGCAGGAGGCGTCGGTAAAGAGGTACTTCGTCCTCTTGGCATGGTCCTGGGCGTTATTATAAGCTTTACATTTTTTACATTAGTACTAAAATCTCTAGTGGAATTTGCGGGTATCAATGCCGAAATTTTGCGAATGATCGCTATTTTTATCATCGCTTTCTTTGGTTTATCGATGATATTTCCCTGGCTCGGCAATCTTTTTGCTATATCCTCTGCACCATTGGAAAAAGCAGGTTCTAAATTACAAGTACAGAGCCAAAATATTAAATCACAATTTTTTAGCAGTTTTATTTTGGGCATTGCACTGGGTTTGGTATGGACCCCATGTGCCGGCCCCATTTTAGCCACAATTATTACCTTAGTAGCAGTAAATCAAGTCAATAAGGTTGCTTTTTGGATGACCTTATTCTATAGCCTCGGTGCGGCCATTCCTATGTTTTTAATTGCTTATGGAGGCCAGTCTATTTTGAGGGCAACGAAAGGACTTTCTAAATATACGGAGACAATCAGAAAATTATTTGGAATTTTGATGTTATTAGCCGCTTTTATTATTTTCATGAATTGGGACGTCATGTTTGCTCAAAAAGCACTCACATATATACCCAATATAGATATAGAAAATAATCCAGCGGTGATGGAGCGCCTGGTAAAGATTACAGGTCGTAAAGCTCCGTTAAGTAAACCTGAAACACAACCTAATTTGATTCCAGATACTGTTGAAGAAACCAAACCAAACTTGCTTTCTAATCTTGGTCAGGCTCCTGAACTTGCAGGAATTACGAATTGGATCAACTCACCTCCGTTAACTTTAGTAGATTTGCGAGGTAAAGTGGTTCTAGTTGATTTCTGGACCTATAGTTGTATCAATTGTGTGCGGACGTTACCTTATCTCACACGCTGGTATGATACTTATAAAGACAAAGGGTTTGTGATTATTGGAGTGCATACTCCTGAATTTGAATTCGAAAAAAATGTTAAAAATGTGGAAGAGGCTACTCAACGTTTTAACATTCATTATCCTGTGGCTTTAGATAATAATTATGGGACATGGCAGGCCTACAGCAATGTTTTTTGGCCAGCGCATTATTTGATCGATCAAAAAGGAAATATACGGCAAGTGCACTTTGGAGAAGGAAAATATGTGGAAACAGAGAATGCCATCCGAGCTCTTCTCAATGAACCTTTATTGAAAAAAGGCGAAGAAATAGTTCATCTACCTAAGACAACGCCTGAAACTTATTTAGGTTATAAAAGAGCACAAAAATATAACTCTGACATCTCATTAAAATATGATCAAGTAGCTAAATATTCGTCGAACGAACCTTTAGCAGAGGATCATGTAGTCATTACGGGATTATGGGATGTGCAACCGGAATATATCGAGTCAGAGGGTAATTATGATAATCTTGAACTCAGTTTTATTGCGTCTAAAGTATTTTTGGTTTTGGGGGGACAGAGCCATTTGCCGATAAACATATTTCTCGATGACCAACCAGTTCCAAAAGAGTATTACAGCTCTGATATGAACAATGAAGGTAAAATTTTTGTTAAAGAATCGCGCATGTATACACTCATCAATTTGAAGGACCAGTATAAACGGCATAAACTGACTTTGCAGATTCCTAAGGGTATTCGGGCTTATGCTTTTACTTTTGGTTAGGGCAAACATCTCTCTCAATGAGGTACTAAAGCTTATTTTTGTCTATATGTCAATCTCATAAACAAAATTAAACACCTATTAAATTAATTCTAGAAAAAAATTGACAATTTGGATAACCTTCTCAAAAAATATATTGATGTTATGTTCAAAAAATTATTTATACTTCTTTGGAGTGTGCCCAACCTAATTTTTGCTTACCTGGATGAGCCTTATCACGACTCTGCCTTCATTGGACCTCCTCACACTTTTTATGGATTGGCCTACTTTTCTTATTATCAAACAGATCAATTTTGGAATAAACAGGGAAAAAAATTACCCACTTATAACAAATTTAATCGTAAGACTTATCGTCTTGACATGGAGTATGACATCAATCACCATCAAGCTCTTTTTTTAAAGGAAGGTTATACGATGGTCGATGAAACACTAAATGGTCGCAGTCGGGGACTAGAAGACCTAGAAGCAAGCTACCAGTATCTTTTTTGTGGAGATTCTTGCTACGCCTTATCAGGTAAGGCAACAGTGATCGCACCCCTTGGCTCAAAAAAATCGTGTGTGCGTTACGGCAGATGGGGAGGAGAAATCAAATTCCTTTATTCTAGAATCTTTCCATTCCTCAAGCATCGCTGGTGGGTTGATTTAGGGTTGGGCTATCGCATGTACAATGGTTTTCCATCGGATCAAATTCGCGCGGATGTTTCTGTGGGTTGCACAGTCGCTTCCTCTGTTTGGTTGATCAGTTCCACAAGATTAGACTATGGCTTGTTTAACGGTGATTCAAAAGCTAATCCAAATAATATTTGTTTCAATCCCAATTTTCGATTATTAACCACGCAGATTCAAGGCATTGCAGAAATTTATCCACATCTTTCTGTCACTGTGGGAGGATTTTTTCATTTATGGGGAGAAAATATTGGCGCTGGGGGAGGGGTGTATGGGGGCTTGTGGACTATTTTTTAAAAGTTATGTTTTAAGTCATTTTTTATGTGCGATGTTATTTTTTCACGAGGCATGCGCCAGTGAATCAGTTCCTGTAGAATTTCTGATGCCCGATAATCATCCCATTAAGCCTCTGTTAGATGCTTTATTTTCTACCTGTCGCGTCCTGCTTAACCTAGATAATCTAAAAAAAGTGGGCTTCGACTATGCAAAACCGCGTAAGTTTACGAATCTGATCATTGCTAAGCATCCAGCTTTGCCAGGTTACATCTTTAAATTGTATCTGGATGCTCAACGTTATCACAAAGATAAGCCGGAACAACATTTTTGGAAATTACGTGTTCAGGGGGCACGTTTAGTACGTCAAGAAATAGAAAAGTATCATCTTCAAGACCTGATGAAAGTCCCTCTTAAATGGATTTACCAGCTCCCCAAAAGACCTATTCCACCAAAAGGTTATGTCACAAAACACTATATTCTGGTAGAAGAAGATATGCAGCTATTGAGTAAGGAAGAAAATGAAAAAATTTGGGCAAGTACTTATGTGACGCCTCAACATCTCCATGCTGTTTGTTTAGTGCTAAGAAACGTTGGTTTGTGTGACTGTGCTAAACCGGATAACATGCCTTTTTCTATTGACGGGCGTATTGCATTTATCGATACTCAAACGCATGGCGAAGAAGTGAATTGTAACAATTTAACAGCTTGGCTTTCAGCGGAGAATCAAGCTTATTGGGAACTACTGATAACCCCTTAAAAGGAATTTAATATGTCTGAAACTATTAATCCGTTTAACACATTACGAACACTTGAGAAAGGCAAATATCAGTATTATTCTTTGCCGGCATTGGAGGAAAAAATTGGGATCAAGGTTTCACGTTTGCCTGTCAGCATTCGCATTATGTTAGAATCCCTTTTACGCAACTGCAATGGTCAATTAGTGAAAGAGGAAGATATTTTGCGTTTGTCCAAATGGAGTCCGACTCAAATGTCTGCTTCTGAAGATGTGCCTTTTGTAGTTTCCCGTGTGATTCTTCAAGATTTTACCGGAGTTCCTCTTTTAGTCGATCTAGCGTCTATGCGTGATGCAATTGCGGAAAGAAATTTCGATGCTGCCCATGTAGAACCTCAAGTGCCGGTGGATTTAGTGGTGGATCATTCAGTTCAAGTGGACCGTGCGAGGACTTTGGATTCGTTTTTATTTAATTTGGATATTGAATTCACGCGTAATTTTGAAAGATATGCTTTCCTAAAATGGGGCCAGCAAGCTTTTAAAACTCTTGGAATCACTCCTCCTGGCATAGGCATCGTTCACCAAGTTAACTTGGAATATTTAGCGACAGTCGTCATTAAAAATGAAAAAAATGGTAGTACTTTTGTTTACCCTGACACACTTGTTGGAACCGATTCTCATACTACCATGATTAATGGATTAGGTGTATTAGGCTGGGGTGTCGGGGGCATTGAAGCTGAAGCGGCTATGTTGGGTCAGCCGGTCTTTTTACAAATGCCCGAAGTCATTGGCGTCTATTTATCAGGACAATTAAAGGAGGGAGTTACGGCCACAGACCTCACTTTACGTATTACACAGATGTTGCGTGCTGAAAATGTTGTCGGAAAATTTGTTGAATTTTTTGGAGAGGGTGCAGCTAGCCTCACCGTAGCCGACAGGGCAACAATAGGTAACATGGCCCCCGAATATGGCGCTACGATAGGTTTTTTTGCAGTGGATGATAAAACACTTGACTATCTGAAAATGACGGGCAGATCGGATGAACATATAAATCTAGTCAAAGAATATTTAAGCAGCCAAAAATTATTTGGCATTCCCAAAAAGGGTGAGGTAGATTACACCAAAACCCTAGAGCTTGATTTAAACACAATTCGTCCCTGTGTTTCTGGTCCGAAACGTCCTCAAGACCATATTGAAATTAGTGCATTAAAGAAAAAATTTCTAGATATTCTGCAGGCACCTGTTACATCCGACGGTTATGGAAAATCCAAAGACGCAAAAGCCCCTATTATTTGTTTACAATCGGATGGCTCTTTTGACTTGAATGCTGCATTAACGGAAGGGGGCAAATCTTCTTTGGGCAATGGGAAGGATACTTGGAGCGAGTCCGAAATGGTGACAAATCGTCCTATGACGAAACCTGTTGTTAATCCTGGTTACATGGAAAACAGCTGCTGTAATAACATTTTAAGGCATGGTTCTATCGTCATTGCAGCCATCACAAGTTGCACGAATACTAGCAATCCTAATGTTATGATTGGCGCTGGCCTTCTTGCTAAAAAAGCTGTAGAAAAAGGTTTGTCAGTAAATCCTACAGTCAAAACGAGTCTAGCCCCGGGTTCCCGTGTCGTCACCGATTATTTGGAAAAAACTGGTTTACAGACTTTTTTGGATGCTTTGGGTTTCCAGCTTGTTGCATACGGCTGCACGACATGCATCGGAAATAGCGGTCCCCTTGATGAACATATTGAAAAAGCCATTAAAGACCATGACTTGATTGCAGCAAGTGTTTTGAGTGGAAATAGAAACTTTGAAGCCCGAATCCATAGCGCTGTCAAAGCGAATTTTCTGATGTCTCCTCCCCTTGTTGTGGCGTTTGCCATAGCAGGTCGGGTCGATATAGACTTGGAAAATGAACCTTTAGGCAATGGTCATGATGGCCATCCCGTTTTTCTCAAAGATGTATGGCCTTCAGCACAAGAGATCCATGAAACGATTCAAAAGGGCTTACAACCCTCCATGTTCAAACAGCGCTATGCACATGTGAATGACGATAATCCATTATGGCAAGAAATATCCATCATGAAAGGGCCTCGCTATAACTGGGAGCCATCAAGTACCTATATCCAAAACCCGCCTTACTTTGACGGTGTCGATCTAAAATTACCGTCTTTAAAAGATATATTCAAAAATATGTATGTACTTGCCTTATTCGGCGACTCTGTAACGACTGACCATATTTCTCCAGCAGGTTCCTTTAAAGCTGACTCTCCCGCAGGAAAATATCTACTATCCTTAGGGGTCAAAGAAAGAGATTTTAATAGCTATGGTAGCCGGCGTGGCAACCATCATGTGATGGTCAGGGGCACGTTTGCCAATGTCAGGCTGCGCAATAAATTGGTGGAAGGCAAAGAAGGGGGTGTTACAAAGTTAATGCCCGACGGAAAAGTCCTATCTATTTTTGAAGCTTCCGAAATCTATAATCAAAGAAAAAATCCACTAATTATTTTTGCTGGCAAAGATTACGGGATGGGAAGCTCGCGTGATTGGGCTGCTAAAGGCACGGCTCTTCTTGGCGTCAAGGTTGTTGTCGCAAGAAGTTTCGAACGCATTCATCGCAGCAATTTAATCGGGATGGGTGTTTTGCCTCTTGAATTCCACGAAGGCGAAAGTTATGAAAGTTTAGGAATCCGTGGCGACGAAATATTTTCCCTTGATCTTGGAAATCAGTTGAAACCTCGACAAGAAGTTATTATTGAAATTGCAAAAGAAGGCGAAAGACGTCAAATAAAGCTGATTTCGCGTCTGGATACTTTAAGTGAAATTGAATATTTCCGCCATGGGGGCATTCTTCCTTTTATCCTAAGGCAGTATCTAGCTTCGAAAACCTAAGTTTATTACGAAGACATATTTTTTCATTCAAATACTCAGTGCTCTGCCGAAGGCTTTGGAGTGTCGGTACTTTAGTACCGCTTTTATAATAGGTCTGACCAAGAGACATAGGTAACACTTTCTCAATACTCTATCAGCTTGATGTGTCTTGGCGTTGATCATTTATGAAACTATAGCATTCGAAAAAGCGCTGTCAACGATTGTTTGGGCTTCTTTTAGGATGCGTTTTAAATGGTCTTCCCCTTGAAAACTTTCAGCGTAAATTTTATAAATATTTTCAGTTCCAGAGGGTCGGGCAGCAAACCATCCATTCTTAGCAATCACTTTTAGGCCTCCAATGGGAGCATCATTGCCTGGTGCTTTGGTCAGTATATGTTGAATTTTTTCACCGGCTAACTCATCGAAATGGACCTGTTGAGGAGAAAGATTTTTTAAGATTTCTTTTTGTTTTGGCGTGGCAGAAGCATCCATGCGGTCGTAGGCTGGATTGCCGAATTCACGTGTTAACTCACGATAAATGATGCTGGGATCTTTACCCATTTTTGCTGTAATTTCAGCCGCTAGCAAGGCCGAAATAATTCCATCTTTATCCGTTGTCCAAACAGTCCCGTCAAAACGCAAAAAAGTGGCGCCGGCGCTTTCTTCACCCACAAATCCCAAAGAGCCATCAAAAAGGCCATCTACAAACCATTTAAAACCTACAGGAACCTCGTAAATCCGCCTTTTAAGTTTTGCCGTCACTCTGTTAATCATTTCACTGCTGACGACAGTTTTCCCAACAGCAGCTTCCTTTCGCCATTGAGGACGATGTTGAAAAAGATAAAATATGGCCACAGAAAGATAATGGTTGGGAGGAATCAACCCTGCGCTTTTAGTCACGATACCATGCCTATCGTAGTCTGTATCGCAAGCAAAGGCAATGTCAAATTGATCTTTCAAATGAATTAGCCTCTGCATCGCGTAGGGGGATGATGGATCCATGCGAATTTGACCATCCCAATCTAAAGTCATAAAGCGAAAAGTAGGATCAATAGTTTTATTGACCACTGTAAGGTTTAATCCATAGCGCTTGGCTATAGGTTCCCAATAATGAATACCAGCCCCACCTAATGGATCTACTCCGAGTTTTATTCCAGAAAGTTGGATAGCTTTCATATCGATAACATTCTCAAGATCGCTGATATAGGCTTCCATAAAGGGGTATTTGTGAGTTGTAGAGGCTCCTAGAGCTTTTTCAAAAGATATTCTTTTAATGCCATTCATATCTTTTTCAAGAAATTCATTCGAACGGTTCTGAATCCAAGTAGTGGTATTCTGATCCGCTGGTCCCCCATGAGGAGAGTTATATTTAAAGCCTCCTTCAGATGGAGGATTATGGGAAGGAGTCACGACAATACCATCCGCCAGCCCTTTTGTGCGCCCTTTGTTATACCGCAAGATAGCGTGTGAAACTACAGGTGTGGGTGTATAGTCATTATTTTCGTCGATCATCACTTCTATTCCATTAGCGGCTAATACCTCCATCGCGCTGGAAAACGCTGGAACTGAAAGGGCATGGGTATCCATCCCAAGAAATAAGGGTCCCTCGATCCCATGCTTTTTACGGTACTCACAAATGGCTTGGCTGATAGCTAAGATATGCTTTTCATTGAAACTTTTTTTAAGCGATGAGCCTCGATGTCCAGATGTGCCGAATGCGATGCGTTGTTCAGCAATGCTAGGAAGAGGATTTTGAGTATAGTAGGCTGTAATGAGTTGGGGTATGTTGACGAGCATACTTTCTTCGGCAGGTTTTCCAGCTAGGGGATGGACTTTCATTGTATACCTTTTTTAATGAGATTGAATATTATTCATAATCCAATTTAACAGTTTTTTCAACTGATTAATTTATGTATAAAAAATCTTAATCAATATTAAATTTTAAATATTATATATTATTATTTTTAATAAATAATATTAAATATTATTGAATAGACTAATTAACAAAAGTTACATAAAATGCAAGGAGTAAAACAATGTTGTAATGTGTTAATAATATTTTTATATAATAAAAGGGTTATGTATGGCGACTTCTATAGATCGTTATAATTCGTCTAATTTATTGGATCATTCCATAAATACTGCTCACGGTTCAACTGTGAAAAAAAGGCCTTTTAAGGCTCTTAGCACGAATGTTAAAGGATACTTTGAGGCTTTATACAAACATGGAAATTTAGGGACAAAGCCGTTGCCCACCACTTTAAGAAATGCAAGAGTGGATCGCATGCAAATGAACAACAAATATGATCATGGCACGGTTTTTGACAATATCGTCGAAAGTATTAATAAACTTTCAAAAACAAAAGTCCTTGCAATAGCTCAGAATGAAAGGACGATATCTGTAAAAAAATCAGCAAAAAATAATGCGCAGTTAACTGCCATGCAGCGTATTTTTGATGCCTGTCTTTTTGCACTTGAAAATGAATTCACTGAAGTGACAAAGGGATACTCTATTCGTGGAGATGTTCTAAAAAAACTCAAAAAAACTCAATGGTTTAAACATTTAGCATCTTCTAATCAAGAGATTAATTCAGAAATCAAGCTTTTGATCAAAAAATTTAAAACGCTTGAAAAACGCATTCAATATGATCAGGAAGTGATGCATGTAGCTCAACTTTCCCGTGAGATTTTTGGGGAAAAACATAAAACAACGCTAAATCATCTTTCGGAAGCTTTAAGTCAAAAAAAAGAACTTAAGGCTGAAATGGAAACACAGAAAAAAGATTTAGAAAAGATTAAAAACGAGTTAGGCTTACAAAAAGCTAAATTAGAAGCTCAACTTAAAGAGAAAGAATCTAATCTTAAATCTTCTGTCCATTCTACTCAACACGAGCAGATAGCCTTTAAAGAAAAACAGATAGTGGATTTGAAAGCTGAGTTAGAAAATGTGAATCATGCTCTTTTTTCAGTTCCTTTCATCAAGGAAAATTTGGTGAGTATCACCTTGTTTTTAAGGGTAGATAAAAGTCATTTTTCTAATTTAGACGAAAAGACGGGGCGCATCCTATCCAAATTACAGGATGATGTTAAATCGTGCGAAAATGAGATTAGACAACAAACTAAAATGCAGCAAAATAGCCTAAAAAAACAGATGGTTCTTAAGATGCGTAAAGAAGGCTCTGATCCTACCAAGAAGATGCATGAAGTGCTTTCTCCTAGTACCTTATTGCATGCATATCAATGGTTGATGACTACTCCTGAACTTTTTGAGATTATTAAAGATAATCTAACAAGTCTTGAAAAATTTATTCAGACAAATAAAAGAACTGCTGATAAATTTTTACTCAAAACTGCTAAAAAACAACAAATCGCTCTTCTTGATTTTTGCAAATCCTGGATGGAGAGCAAAATGTACACTCAGGAAAGAACAGAAGAAGTCCGGAAAGAGCTGACGTCAATTTTCCATTTAGCTTCCCATATGACTTCTCAGCACGTCAAAGATAAGGCTACGAAATTGTCTGGGATAGAATTTGATACATCGCTTAGCGCAATGAATACACATTTGGAGTCTATCAAACCGTATGCTGACAAAAAAACACTGGATGTGACTCTTCAAGCAATGCAAAGCAAGCTAAATACGTTTCTTTCTAGAAAAAATGTCGAGCCTTATTGGTTGGATGAATTAGTCGGTCAATTCGCTTCTCACTATATGGATCAATTTAATCAAGTTGAACTGCTAGATTTATTTAATCAAAATAAACCCAACGCTATTCACTGGAAAGCTTTAGCCGTAGCTGATAATACAATAACTACCTCTACTGCTTCGGCCTTGCGCAGCTTAAAGAGGGAAGAATTCATCAAGGCCCTTCAATTTTACGATATTTTTATTAAACATTGTATTAACAAATGCAACTTTGCGACTGCCCGATCCATTTACTGTGGTGTGAGTCAATTTTTAATGCAAAATACAATACCGGATAAAGAGTTACTGAAAAAATATGAAGATTATTGTACTTTCTTTCTCAAAAGAGATAAAAAACTGGAGACCTCCCATAAAAAAATCACTGAATGTATTAACGCTAAAATACCTTTTATACCTACTACAGATTATGTAGGTTTTCAATTTGAACAAATAGGGATTGTTTCTGAGTTCAAAGAAGTGAATGCTGAAAAAGGAATTTTGAAGGTCAATATAGAACAAATGCAAACAGTGGAAATACTTGTAAAACAATGGTTTGAAATTAAAGGTTTTTTTAAAGATTTCGCCGTTTAAAAAATTAGAAAAACTGTGAAAAAATTAGCTCTTATTGGACTTTTCTTTTCACAGTCTTAGATTAAAAACCTTTTATTGTTGTCGCTTTAATTTTTAAAAAGGAGCCCATAAAAAATGCAAGTCAACCAGTTGAGTTTATCAAAGTCCTATGACTCAAAATCGCTTACAAGCTTTCCATCAGTCTCCACACCTCTACTGAAACGAAGAATGGTGAGAACAAATATCGAAACAGAAAGATTTAAAGACATTTTAAATAAGCACGTTGTTAATAATTTAAAAATAAATTTTAATAAAATAGCTAAAGAGTTGGGAGATAAGAAATATAATATAAAATACTCATATCATAAAGAGATAGAAGCTATTATTAATAGAGAAAATCTAATACCGAGAATTATAAAGGCAGTTAAGAAAGAATTTAAGGATGATCATCAAAATGAGGAAGAAAAATGGAGAAAAGTAAGACTAAAATTTCAATATCTTTCCACAAAAATGATAAAAAAAATCTATGGAAATAACATTAAACTTTATGCAAATTTATTACCGCATTCTTCAGATGACGAATTAACTGCAGATGAAACCAATCATTTAAGTACATCAGAAGAAGAAAATCAATCGTTAATGGAGCTGAGTAAGCGTGATAAAAAGGAATGGTCTATTTTTGGAATTAGTGATGTTATAGAGAATGATAAATATCATGGACTATAATCTCTGTATTATGTATAATATTTATTTAACTAATATGTATAATAATAAAGATTGATTTAATTATATGATACGAATTTTATCTATTTTTTTAGGGGTATTTATCTCGTTTACTTATATTTATGCCGATACACAACCTTCAATGTCCGAATTTTTACATTCTTCAAAAGAGAGTTATTCTAAAATTATTGAGGATACACAAAATTTACAAGAAATTCATTTTGTCATGGGAAATGAGTCTGCCGATTTGGACTCAATTATTTCATCTATTACCTATGCCTATTTGTTAAATGCGGAGAATCCCCATCAATTTTACATCCCTTTACTTAATCTTTTTAGAGAAGAACTAGCTTTACGCAAAGAGACTCAATATCTCCTTCAGTTGGTGAATATTCCGATAGAGGATTTATTATTTCTGGATGATCAAGTTCCTCTGGATACTTTATATAATCAAGATAGACTACGTTTTAGCCTTGTCGACCACAATACATTACGACCCAGGCAAGTGCACCTCTCAGATGTTGTTGAAAGAATTGTGGATCACCATGCAGATGAAAATCAACAATATCCCTTGCTAAGTGATGAAGACAAACTCATAGCTGTGGTGGGTTCTGCGACGACTTTAGTGGCTGAAAAGTTACTTGCGAGCGACAAAGTTAAAATGACGCCAGAATTAGCGGCTCTTCTATTAGGCCCTATCCTAATCGATACTACCGATTTACAGTCTGTTGAGAAGACAACAGAAAGGGATATCAAAGCCGTTGAGGTGTTAAGGTCTATAGCTTTAGAAACCATCCCTGAAAATTTTTATGAAGATCTTTTGGCTGCAAAAAATGATATTTCCGGCTTGACCCCACCGATGTTACTAAGCAAAGATTTTAAGGAATATTTAGATGGTAAGTTATTATATGGCATTTCTTCACTGCCATCATCCGTAACGTGGTGGACGCCAAATATTGAAGAGATGAGTCCAGTCTTAGAAAAATATGCCCGCGACCGTGAGCTGGCATTTTTAATTTTACTGATGGCTAACAATGATCCACAAGGGCCAAAACGTAAAATTATCGTTTATAGCTGTTCTTCAAGGTTATTGGAAGCCTTTAATCACTATGTTGAAAGCGATGAAATACTTAATAGTACCCTTATCGCGGGCCCTACATCTCAGGATCCACATCTGAGCCTTTATTTGTTAGATAAGTTTACCTCTAGGAAGCAGCTTCAACCCCTTTTTCATTTCTCAGAAAACCAAGATATAATCTCGGTTTTTTTTTAAAACCCGTGCCCGTGCCCGTGTGCGTGCCCGTGCCCGATTAATATTGTTTCTGAGATATATTTAGATAGCTTAAAACCCGTGCCCGTGTGCGTGCCCGTGCCCGATTAATATTGTTTCTGAGATATATGTAGATAGCTTAAAACCCGTGCCCGTGCCCGTGTGCGTGCCTGTGCCCGATTAATATTGTTTCTGAGATATATGTAGATAGCTTTTTTTCGGGCACGGGCACGCACACGGGCACGGGCACGGGTTAAAGCTATGGGCGCGGGTTAAGGCCATGGGCACGGGTTTTTAGGGCACGGGGTTGCCCGATTAATATTGTTTCTGAGATATATTTAGATAGCTTTTTTTCGGGCACGGGCACGCACACGGGCACGGGCACGGGTTAAAGCTATGGGCGCGGGTTAAGGCCATGGGCACGGGTTTTTAGGGCACGGGGTGACTTACCTACCTATAAGGATGAAAATACCGGCGATTAAGGCAAGAATTCCTAAAACAATAGAAGGAATAGCAAAAGCGGGTATGATACTGACTAGGCCTACTAAAATCAAATAAATGGCCAATAAAAGAAAACCTATATTATTTGTGAAACGCATAAAAACCTCCGTTTAATGTTATTTTTTAATTCTCACAAGGACTTGGTGAACTTTTCCATCATCATATAATGGAATTTCTTCACTAGCTTGTTTATTACCATCAAGTTCTATACTGATATTTCCTTTCAGCAATTTAGGGTCATTTTCGACGATCAAGTCATAGCGAGCGCTATGATATTGATAATGCAGGGAAATTCTATCCCATTGTTTTGGAAATACGGGTTGTATCAAAAGTTTTTCACCCCGTAATTTAAATCCAAAAATTTCTTCTAATAAGATTCTATACATCCATCCTGAAGAGCCTGTATACCAAGTCCATCCACCTCGGCCCACCTGTCCTGGTAAAGAATAAATGTCGGCAGCTAGGACATAGGGCTCTACTTTAAAATGTAGCATTTCTTCTTTCGTGCTGGTGTGGGCTATGGGATGCATCATCTTAATGAGATCCATGGCTTTATCACCTTCTCCTTTCATCGCAAAAGCTAGAGGCACCCACAAAGATCCGTGAGTATATTGTCCGCCATTTTCTCTAACACCTGGAGGATATCCTTTAATATATCCCGGATCAAGAGGTGCCTTGTCAAAAGGCGGAGTCAAAAGCAGGACCATTTTTTCTTTTGTTTTAATGATATGCTTTTCCAGTGATTTTAGACTGGCTTGGATTTTTTCTTCATTACCTGCACCGCTGATGACAGACCAAGATTGTGAAATGGAATCTATTGAACCTTCAGAATTTTCTTTAGAACCCAAAGGCGTGCCATCATCAAAATAAGCTCTTCTATACCAAGCACCATCCCATGCACTTTCATCAATAACTTCTGCCAAACGTTTGGCTTGAGCGCGAAAGCCTTCATCAGATCCAGGCTGACCGTTCCATGCAAGTAAATCTGCAAAATCATTCATGACATGAACGAGGAACCAAGCTAACCAAACACTCTCTCCCTTGCCTTCTATACCTACCCGATTCATTCCATCATTCCAATCCCCACTACCCATTAAAGGCAGGCCATGTGATCCTTCAGTTAAACCCTTTTTCAAGGCTCGGCGACAGTGTTCCAAAAGGTTGGCTTTTTCTTCAGTTACTTCAGGTGTAAAATAGGCTTCGTGCTGATCTGCTTTGAGTAATTCACCTTTAATAAAAGGAATTTCTTCTTGTAAAATCGAAGTGTCATTAGTCACCCTCACATATTGTGCTGTGACAAAGGGAAGCCAAAGTAAATCGTCTGAAATCTTTGTACGTACACCGGCATTTGAAGGAGGATGCCACCAATGTTGGACATCCCCTTCTAGGAACTGCCTTGAAGCAGCCTTCATGATATGTTTTCTGGCCATGTAAGGTGCTGCATAAAGCAAAGCCATAGCATCTTGTAATTGATCTCGAAAACCATAAGCACCACTAGATTGATAGAAGGCTGTCCTTCCCCAAAAACGACAGCTCAAGTTCTGGTAGGAAAGCCAGCGGTTAAACGCAAAATTGATGGCCGAATCAGGGGTTTCCACGTGAAGCGTACCTAAAAATTTGTCCCACCAGGTAAGGGTATTGAGAAAAGTTTGTTGAACCCATCCATTTGCTCTGCCGGAAACAATGAGTTTGCGTGCTTCTTTTTCATCTTGTGCATATCCTAAAAAGAAAATGACTTCCTTTTCTTCTCCGGGCTTAAGCTCGATGTTTACTTGTAAAGCTGCACAGGGATCGAAAGCCGCGCCAGTCAAACCTGATAATTTTTTTCTTTTGAGTGCAGCCGGACTGGCAAGACGACCGTTCCTTCCTAAAAATTCAGTACGGTTGCAGGTAAAAGAATTTGCCACTGGAAGTGCGCCGCTAAAAGCAAGATAATTTCCAAAATCAGGATTATATCGGTTAAAAGCAAAGAGAGATTGACTTTCAGCGTCCCATTCAGTAATGACGTGCATTTGGGATTTCTCACGATCGATCCCTAAGATCCATTCTGTATAGGCATATACACTTAAATGACGTTTTTGATTGGAAGAATTTTTTAGACGCAATCTTTGGATACGTAAAGGCAATCCTTCCTTATCGTCAACGGGGACAAAGATGGTTAAATCTTGATCAATACCGTGGCTATTATGCTCAAACCTACTATATCCTTGTCCATGTCGGATGCGGTAGGGGTCAAGCTCGCGAATAGGTCCAGGAGTTGGTGTCCAATAGGTGCCAAGCTCGTCATCACGGATATAAATTGTGTCTGTAATGGGGTTTTCTACTGGATCATTAGACCAGGGAGTTAAGCGGTTGGTTTGACTATTTCCAAACCAAGTGCAGCCCAAGCCTGCTTCAGACACCATGGTTCCAAAATTGGCATTGGCGATGACATTAATCCATGGAGCCGGTGTCTGTGTATGGGGACCTAAAAAAATCATGTATTCCCGTCCGTCAGGGCTAAAACCTCCGGTTTCATTAAAAAACTGTAGTTCGACAAAGGGCAGCGGACCCGATGGAGCTTCTTGGGCTCTAAAGTCAGGAACTAGGCGCTGAGGATATGTAGTGGCTTCCATAGGGGCTACAAGTTGCTGACGTAAAGATCCTCGGGCGGCAATTAAGTTGACTCTGGCTACAGCTAAAATTAATATAATATCTTCTTCAGGCACTTGATCGCTATTTAAGAGATAAACACCACCGGATTTTCCTATTTCTGTTTGGCTTGAAAAGGATTGTATAAGACGTTGTAACTGTTCGAAAAGGGGATGTTCATAACCTGAAGATTCTTCGTTAAGAATAATTAAATCAGTTTTAAGGCCTCGCATACGCCAAAAGACATGAGCTGTCAAAACTTGTTTGACCAAATCTATTTCATGCGCATCTGCAACGCTGACGACTATAATAGGTAAATCCCCGGATATCCCATAAGCCCATAAACTACTTTGCGTGCGCTTATTTCTTATTAGCCTATCCGCTGATGGTCTTAATTGGGCGTGAGGATATAAAACCCTGCTAGCTAATTTTTGGAAAAGCTGCGCTTCTTCTTGATGGATACGCAAATGTCTTAATTCTAATTGGGCATGGGCCCATGCCATTTCCTCGGCACGATGGCTAAACGAAAGATCTCTATATTTTTTTATCAAATTTACAGTTTTTTCCTTGTTATCAGAAATGACTGTAATGAAAGAAACTTGTATTCGCTGACCTGGGGAAAGGGAAATGCGATAGCGTAAGCTAAAAATAGGATCTAATACGTTTCCTTGTGAATTTGAAAGTTCACCCTCCATAGCTGCGGGATGATATAATGTTTTTCCTCTACCAATAAAACGACTTCTATCGGTTTCAAACTGTATATCTTGTACAGGAGAATCATTAGATACAACAACATGACCAACAAAAATAGGCTGTTCAGAAGGGTCACGTAAGCGCCGAAAAGCTAATAAAGCTGATAATTCGGGTCTCGCTTCTGTTTGAATGAATAATTTGTTAAAGCAGGGATGTGCAACATCCGCTGCATGGGGGGCCAAAGCTAATTCCATATAACTTGTGAGTTCTATTTCGCGGATTTGGGTAGACAAATTCGCAAGTGTCAACAAACGGATTTCTGCATCATCTTCCGGTGAAATGACGATTTCCATGTTTGTTTCAATCTGATCATCAAATCTGCGAAATTCTGTTTTGTCTGCCTTAAAGCTCACAGAATATCTGGGACTTCTCTTACAAGTTGGATGATAGGCGGAGGACCAAAATTCTCCAGTTTTAACATCTTTAATATAACAAAAGCTTCCCCAATTGTCAGTCGTGACGTCGGCTCGCCAGCGTGTAATGTCTATGCCCTTCCATGTACTATATCCTCCACCAGAGTTTGTCGACATGACTGAGTAAAAACCATTCGAAAGCAGATTAACTTTCGGAGCTGCACTGTGGGGTGTTTCTACGATACCCATAATCGGTTCTGTAGAAAATGGTGTTAGCCTTGATAGGGGAATCGTTTTTCTTGATCCTGTAGCAATTGGAGGGAAGACCGGTGCTCTTTCGCACAGCAATGACTCCATCCCAATAATTCGAGGATTTGAGTGGAATCGTTTCTTTAGAGTGTTGTCATTCAAAATATTATCAAATGCTAACAAAGACATGCCTTGGTGATGGGCCATATAGGCATAAACGATAACGCCCCTTTCGCCGTGAGGACCGCGTTGCCGAGTGAAATCTATGGATTCATAAAAGCCGTATTCATTTAAAAGATTATGAGCTCCGCTAGCTAAGCGTTTAAAATTTTGGACGGCTGCTTTCGGATCTATAGCCAGAGCTAGAGCTGTTGAATAAGGACTCACAACTAAGTCTTCTTCTAAATCTCGCTTAAATCCTAAACCTGGTACACCGAAGCTGCGATATTCGTAGATCTTATGAGAGTCGATTGCACTAAATGCAGACTCTGATATGCCCCAAGGGATACCACGATGTTTCGCATAAATTATTTGACATTCTACTGCATGCTTGCAAGCTACATCCATTAATGAATCAGAATAGGTCTTTTTAAAAAGGATAGGCATCAAATATTCAAACATAGTGCCACCCCAGGACATGGAGTAACGCCGCCCATAAAGATAGCCAAAAGGTCTCCCCAAGGCCCACCAATGTTCAAGAGGTACATCATTTTTAGCAATTGCTACAAAACTAGCTATACGCGCTTCACTGGCCAGCAAATCATAGTACGAGTTATCCAAGCAACGATCGTCGACATGATAGCCTATCGAAAATAATTTTCTTGAACTATTAAATAAAAAGCTCATATTTAAACTGTCACATAAAAGATTGATTTCTGTGACAATATTAACGACAACTTCCCATTTTTCTCCCGCTAACCATTGCGCGTTCTTTATGGCCTCATCAATTTTGCTGAAGGACATTTTAAAGGAAGGGTAATCCGTCAGCTTGCTTTCAAACACTGATAAAAACTGCTTCAATGCTTCAGGCATTTCGGTGGAGGCAAGCATCCTTAGAGAAACATTTTCTTTAAAGATCTGATCACGCCAAGCTTTAGCTTGAGGATGAATAACGATAAGTTCTTGATCGCTGATCTCTTTTAAGGCGTCTATCCAACCATAGTAACGTCTTGCGATTGAATCCCATTCTGCAAATTGATCTTCTAATTGCTTAAGCCAATAATAATTACTTTTTTCAGTCGTTTCTAAGTTAAAAAATTCTTGAATGAATTTCAAAGATTTCCGGATGAAATCGATAAGCTCGGAGACATTTTTATAATCATTGTGTAGCCCTTTCTTTAATTGTTGCAACTGATTCAGATAAGGGATGCTTTTGGCATCTTCAAAAGCAAGATTAAAAGTGTCTTTTAATCCATCTAAAATAGACAAGGGCATTAAATTATCATTAGCAAGTTGATTAAGACCTTGTTCTAGTGTCCAAAAGCAGGCTAACAGGTTGCCGCTGTCGACTGTTGAGACATATCTCGGCTGTAAAGGACTTAAGAATCTGTATGTCATACCAATTTAAAAAATGTCCTTCAAACATCTTCTAACTTTTTAAATGAATCGAATGTTGCGTTTATACGTTCAAGAACCGTTTTTTTTGAAATTATTTATCCATTTGCAAGCAACAACAGTTACTAAATAAAATTAGCGATCAAAATGGTGATTAAATTTTCAATGCTTAGTAATGTACTAATGTACATTTCATCTATTTGTACACTATATTCGTACAGTGTCCACTGTCCTGCAATGTGTACATGTTCTGTGCAATATCATCTTTCTTTCTATCCTATCCCGGTGGAATAAATGTATAATAATATGTACATCCACACAAAGTAAAAAAAGACACGAGTCTTTGATCTATTTTCTTCTTTGGCTGTGAAATTATACAGCTGGGGAATGTACTGTAGTACAGCCGCCAATTCCATAACATTATGTCAAGTTGTTTATCTGTTTTTGCTGTTTTCTAGTTTTGTCCCATAAAATAAAAAATCCACCGACTTCGTGCATGTATCGTGTATTTTTTATAGCCCATCGTGTATGTATTATTACACTATACACGATACACGAGGTTTTCGTGTATCATGTATACAACCCTGCTGTACTATGTAATTACCCTTTCACGGCGGAATTATTTTTTGTAATTAAATAATTATGAGCGTTATTTAGTATAATTGTTGGTTATTAAATAACGTAAAACAAATTAAAATTGTGAATACAAATGTTATTATTAATGAATTACGTAATGGTGCCAATTGGAACCATCAGCCGTAGCGGTAACTGGTTCCAATTGGAACCAATTTGAACCAGTTACCATATATTATATATTCTGCTGCGTGTAATAAATAAAAAACAGGTTTTTTGTTTAATAACACGAAGGACAAATTGTATTTTAATAAAATCATTTTAAACATGCAAATATTTCATTGACTTTTGGCATTTAAGTTATAAGTGGGCAATTATAATAATTTTATACTCGTATTAGTTTTACAAAACAAGTCTTCACATTGTACTCTAAATAAAGTAAAATGTGAAACTCAGATTTTGCCCTCAGTCAGGTTTAAACTCACGACCTGCATTTGCAGCAAGCGTCTTACCGCTAGACCACGAGGGCCACCGGAAGAGAACAAACAAAACGGAGAAACGGAGGCTAATATTAAAATACCTTAAAAGTATTTTTCTCTGCAAAGTAGATGCCAGAAAGCAGCTGTCATAGGTAAAAGACTCAGAAACGATCTGGAATTGACTCAATTAGCTAATGCAAAATCAAATGATTTTAATTAAATGTTGTCAATTGTCATGCTTGACGAAAGTAGAAAAATAGAGAACAAGAAAGTAGAGAACAAACAATACGGAGGCTAATATTAAAATACCTTAAAAGTATTTTTCTCTGCAAAGGTAGATGCCAGAAAGCAGCTGTCATAGGTAAAAGACTCCAGAAACGATCTGGAATTGACTCAATTAGCTAATGCAAAATCAAATGATTTTAATTAAATTGTTGTCATGCTTGACGAAAGTAGAAAAATAAATAAAGGTATTTTAATATTAGCCTCGTTGAATCATTGTTGTTTGTTCTCTACCGGGGGCCCTCGTGGTCTAGCGGTAAGACGCTTGCTGCAAATGCAGGTCGTGAGTTTAAACCTGACTGAGGGCAAAATCTGAGTTTCACATTTTACTTTATTTAGAGTACAATGTGAAGACTTGTTTTGTAAAACTAATACGAGTATAAAATTATTATAATTGCCCACTTATATAAATGCCAAAAGTCAATTAAATATTTGCATGTTTAAATGATTTTATTAAAATACAGTACAATTTGTCCTTCGTGTTATTAAAAAAACCTGTTTTTGATTTATTACACGCAGCAGAATGTATAATATATGGTAACTGGTTCAAATTGGTTCCAATTGGAACCAGTTAAATCTCATTGCTAATTAAAATTACTATAATATCTTATATTATAGAATTGCCGAGGTTTGAATGAACCTCGGTAGAATAGAATTGAAGAATGAAAGAAGAATGAAAGAATAAAGAGAAGTGAGGAGGGAATGAGTATATATAGGCGAAGTACGATAATGTAATAGTAATGGTCATGCGCTAGTAATGCGGAAGCGCGTGAGCTAGAATCACGTAAGAGAAATAGGCAGATTACAGTACAACGTAATAATATAGTAGAGTGCATACTGTACGGAGTACGATAGTGAGCGAAGTCACCACAGATTCCTCCCCACTAAATTAAAAACTTTATATGAAATTGATAAATTTTTAGAAATGAAATGTATGAATTTGTATTATTTATATAATTAAATGAACTAAATTAATGAAAATTTCTACTTTAGCTGTATTTCTCAATTCAGTCGATCAAGTTAGAGTCAGCGCGCGCTCTTACTTGATAACGATTAGAGGTTTACAGTTAAAGATTAGAAAGAGTTTAGTGAATACGTCTGCTGCTAGCAAAAGACATGAAGAATTGCCGAGGTTTGAATGAACCTTGGCAGAATAAAATTAGAAATAAAATAGAATGAAGATATGAAAATCAAACAAATCACTTGTGCGACCCGAGTTTCGAGAATTCTTCGTCAAAGCGAATCGGCTTCTTCGACACGCGAGTCGACGGTGCACGTAGTGGCGGAGGCGCCTTCTTGATTCAGTTGGAGCCTTTGCCGAGGTCTCCTGTTTCTGTTGTCGAGGTACAGCCTTCGGTTGTTCATTTGAAGGCGGGACTACCTCCACAGTCGCTGGTAGATTCTCCAGGTTCGGGAGTCGAGGTACGCGAGCGTCCGGTTGTGGTTGCTGTACGATTGGAGGCACGACAGGTTGCTGAGGTTTCTCCGGCTGCTGTTGAGTAGACGGAAGATCGAGTACACGATTGAGACGCTCCTGTTCCTCAGGGTCCTCGATGCCGCGATCGTGAAAGAGTTGAGCGGCGTGTCTGCGATGAACCTCGTCGCCGACTTGCACGTCGTACGAAAGAGGGCCTGCGATTGCCACGATGATGCCCTTGCGCCAGCGACGCGTACCGTACCAGAAACGGCAGTATACCTTGTCGCCGAGGTTGAAGTCTGGAGGCTTGCCGACCTCAGCTCGTTTACGGTGCTGAACTTCTTCGCGATGAATGATGTCCTTCTTGAGGTCCGGACGAAGGCGGTCGAGAAGAGTATTAGGACGACGACCTAGAAACATTTCAGCTGGGCATCGGCCAGTCGTTCCATGCGGAGTCACCCGATACTTGAGAAGAAACTGCTGCAAGCATCGGTCGACCTCGGCTTCAGTTCCCTTGATGACCGAAGCTTTCATTGAGCGCTTGAAGGTTTGGACAAAGCGCTCGGCCTCGCCGTTGGTCTGCGGATGGCAGGGAGCCGAGCGATTGTGTTGAATTCCATTCTTCTTTAAAAATTCTTGAAATTCCTCAGAGATGAAGGCAGGACCGTTGTCCGAAACAACTTGAGTAGGCAGTCCAAACAGCCCGAATATCTCACGAAGAACCTTGATAGTAGTAGTTGAGTCGATGTGCCTGACACGATGAACCCCAGCAAATTTTGAGTAGGCGTCCACCCATAGAAACCAGTAGTAGCCGAGAAATGGTCCGGCGTGATCGAAATGTACACGCTGCCAGGAAGCAGAGGCGTACTCCCAACGTCCGAGAATTGGAGTGTTCGGCTCTCGTCGATTTTCCGAACATGCAGCGCAGCTGTTGACCAGCCGCTCGATATCCGCGTCGAGGTTTGGCCACCATACGTAGCTGCGCGCCAACTGTTTGCAGCGAGTACTGCCCGGATGTGACTCATGAAGCAGATCGAGAACTTGAGAGCGAAGCTGTTTTGGAACAATCACTCGTGTTCCCCAAAGCAGAACTCCCGATTCGACTGTGAGCTCGTCGCGCCGAATCCACCACGGTTGGAAATCGTCTCCCGGAGATCTCGACGGCCATCCCGATAGGACGAATTCAACAACACGAGAGAGTACAGGATCACGACGTGTTGCTTGACGAACTTGAACAGCGTCTGCAGGTCCGCGCTCGATGTGTTCCTGCTGTATTGCACAAACCTCAGCATCGAGTTCAGCAACCTCAGGTTTTGGAGATCGAGAAAGCGCATCGGCTTGAAAATTAGATTTGCCAGGCCGGTGATGCACTGTGTAGCTGAAGTTTGCTAAGAACATGGCCCAACGCTGGATACGTTGAAGAGCAGTAGTTGGAACCCCAGCGTCTGGCTTGAAAATGAAAGTAAGCGGCTTGTGGTCGGTGTAGAGGCGAACCTCGCGACCTGCCAAATATTGTTGAAATCGTTTAAATCCAAAAATAATACTTAGCGCTTCTTTCTCAAGCTGACTGTAGTTGCGCTCGGCTGAAGACAGTGTTCGAGAAGCACAGGTGATCATGTGCTCCTTGCCGTCTGATTGCTCCTGAAGCAAGACAGCGCCGACTCCGAACGGAGACGCATCAGTTGCGACAACCACTGGCTTTGTCTCATCGAAGTGATAGCGTAGAGAACCTTCAGCCAATGCTGATTTGATTGCGTCGAATGCTGCTTGACGCTCAGAAGTCCATACCCACTGAACCTCGGCACGTCGCAACTCGTTTAGCGGACCCGCCAATGTGGAGAAGCGAGGAATGAAGTCGCCGTAGTATTGCGCCATGCCAAGCCACGACTCGAGTGCCTGCTTGTCTTTTGGAGGCGGTGCAGATCGTATCGCGTCTGTTTTGGCTGGATTGATTCTGACACCTGAGCTGTCAACCAGGTGCCCGAGGTGCTCTATTTGTTGTTCGAAGAAGCGGCACTTATCGCGTCGAAGACGAATGCCTGCGGCACGCATGCGATTGAGGCACGTTCGAAGGTTAGTTAGGTGCTCCTTAGTCGTAGAGCCAGTCACCACGATATCGTCGAGGTACGGCTGCGTATGAGGAATTGCAGCAAGTACTTGCTCGATGATTGATTGGAAGATTGCTGGCGCACACGCCAGCCCGAACGCGAGCCTGTTTACGCGGAAGAGACCCTTGTGCGTCGTAAAGACTGTGTAGCGGCGCGACTCCTCGTCGAGTTCCAGTTGAAGATAAGCGTCGGCAAGGTCCAGCTTGGTGAAGTGCTGTCCTCCCCTCAGCTTTTGGAATACCTCGGCGCACGTCGGCATCGGGTAATGTTGCACATTGAGATGCGGATTCACGCTCACCTTGAAATCTCCGCAGATACGGACCGCACCGTTCGGCTTCTGGACGACTACCAGAGGCGTCGTTGTGAACTCCGCCATGTCGACCGGCGAAATGATTCCTTGTGTTTGCAGACGCTCCAGTTCTTTCTCGACCGCAGGTTGAAACGCGTAAGGAACCGGACGACACTTGTTCATTCGAAATTGCGCACCATCTTTGAAGTAGAGATGAGCTTTGTGACCGCGAATGCAACCAGTAGCGGTGGCGAAGACGTCCGCGTACTCGTCGAGTAAAGCCGAAAGCTGTTGGTTAGAGTCAATGCTGTTCACCGAGGTATCGAGTGTCAGAACGTTGAACTGCTCGATCCAAGGTCTGCCGAACAAACCCTTCTCTTTAGCTGATGTTGCAAAGACAAGTGGAACACGCTTTCGCTGACTTCGGAACTCAACCTCGACGTCGCATTGTCCGAGAGTAGGAATTTCCGAACCGCCGTATGCTCGAAGAAGAGGCGCAGGCGTCAAGGTTGGCTTTCCGAGCTGCTCGTAGAGAATACTGGACGCGACAGAGACTTCTGCGCAAGTGTCGAGGTCCATACGCACTCGAATTCCGTTGATTATTGGTTCGACCGTGAAGCCTGCAGATGAGTCGACTGACTCCACGCGAGAAATCGTGAAAAGTGAAAGGGAATCCGAGGTTGGCGGCTCCTTGTCCGAAACCTCGACATCTCGAACCTTGCGACTTGATGTATTGCTGTTGGATCCTCCTGCGCGCCAGTTCGAGCTGCCTGCTCCTGAATTGAGTAGAATCGTTTGCGTTGGCACACTGAAGCTTTGTGCCCAACTATTCCACAGGCGTTGCACTTCATCTTGTTGACAGTGTATTTGCAATCCGAACGCCGATGATTCTTACCACAACCTCGACAAGCACCGAGACCTGAATTTGATGGACCAGTACCTTGGCGTTGAGGTGCCTGTTGATTGTGGAATTGATTACCTTGACGATAGCCCGCGACCATTGCTTGGTAAATTGCCGAGGTTGCGAACTTCGATTATCCGAACCTCGATGATCCGGCTTCTTCTGAACTTGCGAAACCGAGGTTTCGTTGCGGCCGACCAGCTTGCTGTCGTGCGCGATGCGTTCGAGATCAGAGGCTTGCTTGAGTGCCTCAGCGAAAGTGATGTCGTCTTTTTCCATTAGACGCTTGCGGATAGCGTCATTCTTGAGACCGATCACGAATTGGTCTCGGAGTCGAATGTCGAGTTCGGCTCCGAACTTGCAGTGGATGGCGGCTGCTCGAAGCGCAGCCGCGAACTCCTCGACTGACTGAGCCTCTTTCTGGCGGATGCTCGTAAAGTCGCTTCTGCCGGCGAGCACAGCAGTCTTCTTGCCGTAGTGGCTTCGAAGCTGCTCGATCAGCTTGTCGTAAGTGGTGGCGTCGTCGTTCAACTTCACCGGCAGGTTGAGGTCGCGCACGTAGCTGAGTGCTCCCATGCCGATAGTCGAGAGAAGCAGCGCGCGCTTTTGCTTGTCGTCGGTGACGCCGTTCGCTTGAAGGAAGAAGTCGAACTGCGTCTCGTAGAGTTCCCACTCGACGTTTTTCGGATCGAAGCTGTCGAGCGAGCCAAAGACGCGCGAGTTGGCAGCAGTAGACCATAGTGAAGCTGCCGAAGGATGGAACTGAATTCGCTCGAAGACTCGTCGCCAATTATAATATATTGATATTATATTAGAATAGCCGAGGTTTGAATGAACCTCGGTAGAATAGAATTAGAAATGAAAGAAGAAGAAAGAATAAAGGGAAGTGACGAGAGAAGTGAGTATATATAGGCGAAGTACGGTAATGTAATAGTAAGAGTCATGCGCTGGTAATGCGGAAGCGCGTGAGCTAGTAACACGTAAGAGAAAGAGGCAGATTACAGTACAACGTAATAATATAGTAGAGTGCATACTGTACGGAGTACGCTAGTGAGCGAAGTCACC
>CAVVKX010000025.1:0-78129 GCA_963748975.1 uncultured Parachlamydiaceae bacterium | reverse complement strand
TAAAAATTAACATTCAGGGAATCGATAGTCCATCATCTATCGATTCCTTGTTTTTAGTGTCAGCATATTAAATCTTTACAATATTTTAACATTTTGGTAAATTATCCCTTATTAATTGACAAAATTGATTAGGTATAATAATGAATCCTGCCATAAATGCTTCAGAAACTTACAGTTCTAAAAATGAACTTAAAACGATTCAGAATCAATTTATAGCGACTTTCCAGGTTGGATTTTCTCATATCAGCCATGCTGTGAGTAAAATGACTAGCTTAAGTAAGATCGCCAGAATAGCCTCAAAAATAATAAAATTTGTACAAATTGTTTTTGGTGAAGAAGCTTTCCCTATTTTAGAACTTATTAAAACTCCTATAAAAGCTGTTAAGAATGTCACGAGTACACTCAAAATTGCCGATAAAACTCATGATTTGGTTTCACTTAATGCCCAAACTTCGAAACTTAAAATTGTTCATAAAGTGACTTCATTTGCCGCTAATATCCTTAAAACGGTCAAATTCTTCGGATCATTAGGATTATTAGATCTAGGTAAAGCAGCAGTACAAATAGGAAAGATTCCTATTTTCGGCGTGATTAGCCAATTACCACTGGGCATTGTGATCAATGTATTCCAATTTGTTGTTAACGTCTTGGGTGCTGTAGAAGATGCTATGGCCTTTTTTTCGCTGGGAAAAAAAATAAAAAGTGAGGGTAGCCATTTAAACAAATGGAATCATCGTAGTAAAGATATTGAGGATATCCTTTACTATGTGACTGAAGAAGCAAAACTCAATCAATTAAAAGCAACAGCTTTAGAAATTACAAAAAATTTGGAAAATGCAGCTCCTGAATTAAAGATGATTGCTAAGCCGATAAATAAAAATGAAATTCATACTCAAGAAATCAAGAATAAAATGAAGGGTAATAATAATAAGATCGATGGTTCTACGTTAGTCTCAACTGAAGATAAGAAAATTCTTCAAAAAAATATATCCAAAGAAAATAGAAGTTACCCCCAAATTTTAAATAATGAATTACAACCGCAGAAAGCTGAAATCAAAGAAGAAAATAATTTAGCTTTTGCAAGGTTGGAAGATGTAATCAACGAGAAAGAGAGGGCTGTTAAAGAAGTTCAAAATGAAGACGTCATAGAGAAATCATTCAAACCTATTTTTAAAGCAAATGAAAGCTTAACAAAAGGCGCTAAACGAAATCTGTCAGAAGAAATAGAAATGATGGATATCCCGAAAATAAAAGTTGATCAAGGTTTCCCTGAGTTATTAGCAGATGAGAATAATCTGGTTCAAATTATCCCCAAAGCAGAGTCTCAAAGTGTTCCAATAAAAAATGATATTTATGTAGGTGCTTTACGAGATTTAAAATTTAACCTTCCTGATGAGAAATTATATAGAGAACAAAAGATACAATTACCTCATTTTCCTTATGATCTGCACGAAGATTTGGAAAAAGATAATCAAAAGCTTCCTCCAAATTTAATAGACTTGCTCAAAAAAGAGGGAGATGCAATTGATTTTAATATTCTGCATGACAATAAAATCCATCCAAAGAAAAACGATAAATTGGAATTTAATAAAAATAAAATCATGGATGTTGATTTAAATTTAAATCTTGAGGAAAATTTTCCGCAAGCTCAACCTGAAGTAGATTTAAACCAAATCATCGAAGCAAGGAAAGATATAATTGATAACTGGCAAGACCTGCATAAGCTTAATGTTCGTAGGCTAAAGGCCGAAGAAGCTATAAAGCAAGAACAAGACCAGGCGAAGGCGAAAATAGATGACGTCCCTGGTCCAGGTTCCGGGAATGAGGCTGCCATAATAAAATCCCTTGATCTTGATAAGTTTCATGATTTTGAAAAAGATCATGACTTACTTAAATTATCCGGCAATGCCGATCGTTTAGAAGATGAACCTGCTCCTGGAAATAATCCAGTGGCTAAGAAAGATATAAAGCCACCTGAAGATCACGATCAAAGTCTTGCACCCAAGCAACCCATAGATTCTGATGTTTCAGAGCATGGTGTAGGTGATCTTCCTATTGAAAAAAACGCTGCAATATCCCTTCCAGACAATGCTACGAAGCCTGACCAAAACGACATCAATCCTAATCTCCAACCAAACCTAGTAGAAGACTCAGCGGAAATCAAAGCCTTAGAACAGAAAGTCAAAAGACAATTAAAGTCCTTGAATTTAAAGCGTGATTCTTTAGGCCAACACTACAGAAAAAAAATCCAAGATACTTATGACAAAGTGGCTTTGCTTAAAGCAAAGGCCCAAGAGAACGAATTACAAATCACTAAATTAAACGCTAAATTAATTAAATGGGAAAATATTGTTAAAGTTATTAGCAGCAAGGATGAAAAAGCCCTCCAAGAGGTTTGTCAACATTTTAATGCAAAAATTGACGAAAAAAATATAAGCATTCAAAAGATGAAACAGGAAAAAATACAAAAAACTTTTTCGTTCATTTATCGTATTGCTAAAGTGGTTTTGGCTTCAGCCAGCATCTTCCTCTTTTTCTCAGGAGTTGGCACAACTGCCGCCTTAGCAGGTCTGGTTATCCTTACGGTGTTAACTTACTCCTTCGGTGTTTTTAAGTTCTTTTGGAATGAAACACATAAGAACGAAATTAATATAAACAAACTTTCTAAACTCAAAAAAACTAACGAAAAAAAGGCTGCCACCAAGCGTCGGAACAGAATTTGTATTCCAAAGTATGAAAACCAAGCCGCTCATCGTTTAGTAAAAATTAAAGCCTAAGTCACAATCTTGCGAGAATGCATGATGAAAGCCAGCGAAAAACTTAGTAGTCATGAATGGATCGTTGTTTTTAGTTTAATTGCCCTGATGAGCACCATGACCTATGCAACGCACAAGCATTGGTTTAAATCATCCCCTACACAAAATCTTCAGCGCTATGATGTCTACGACCTAAAAATCAACGTTAAAGTTGAAGGCGCAGTGGATTATCCAGGTGTTTACTGCATAGATAAAGGAAGCTGTGTAGAAGATGTGTTATTACAGGCGAAACCTTCCACAAATGCTGACGTCAATAAAATATCCAAGACAAAAAAGGTCAGAGATGGCCAAATCATTAAAGTCCCTGCAAAAGAGTATATCACGATTTATTTGGAAGGCGCTGTAGAGCATCCTGGCGCGCTGATTTTACCCAAGGGTGCGACGATGGCAGAATTAATTAGCCTTGTGGAAGTTAAAAAAAACGCTGACTTAAGCCAATTAAAAAGGGATAAAAGACTAAAAGAGGGGGATGTTATTAAAATTCCTCAAGCTAAACACGCTTCTACAACTAGCTGTAAAGCCAGTTTTACTATCAATACGTAATTTTTTCAGAAATATATTGAGAAAAATTCTCTAGTTTGCTAATCTTTTCATTTAAGCAAAATTATTAGAACGTTTCTAATAACTTGCAGAAGCCTCCATAAGACATATATAAAAGTTTTGTGTGCAGCTTCTAAAATGTTTTCATCTTGTGAACTCTGCTAAGAACGTGCCTCGCATGTAACTTAACACTAGTAGGCAAGATATTCATTTCTTAGACTGATATAGAAAAAATAAAAGATTGATACAAACGCAATCAAACATTGAGTTAAGGATATTCATATGGCGCCTAAACTAATGGGCAAAAAGCGTGGAATGATCCAGCTTTTTGATAAGAAAGGTAATAGTGTTGTCGGAACAGTCATTGAACTGCAGCCGAATGTTATAGTTCAAATCAAAAAGAAAGATACAGATGGGTATGACGCTGTTCAAATAGGTTTTGATAAAATTAAAGTTAAAGACCAAAGAACGATTGCAAAACGCTTGCCAAAGCCTCAACGTGGTCATTATACCAAAGCTTCTGTAGAGCCGCGTCGTCATCTTTGCGAAACAAAAGTGGATGATATAAATCAATATCAGATCGGACAGGAATTAGGTGTTGATCTATTTACTGATATTGAATTTGTAGATGCAACTGCCATTTCAAAAGGTAAGGGCTATCAGGGCGTCATGAAAAAATACAACTTTTCAGGTGGTCCTGCTTCCCATGGTTCAGGTTTTCATCGTCATGCAGGTTCTACCGGCATGCGTTCAACACCAGGCCGCTCCTTGCCGGGTAGTCCACGTCCAAGCCATATGGGATTAGAAACTGTCACCGTTCAAAATTTAAAAGTTGTGATGGTAAAGCCTGAAGAACAAGTCATTATTGTTAAGGGGGCTGTCCCAGGACCCACACACGGCTTAGTTTACATTGCCCCATCTGTGAAAAAAGTACGCTCTAAAAAAGCTAAGAAATAACTTCTGGAGTTAACCTGTGGCTACATTGAAAAAATACAATTTAAAAGGTCAGGAAACTGGCGAAGTAACAGTTGATGATAGATTGACGAATGCTAGTGCAAATGGTCAAATGATTAAAGATTACATCGTTGCATTAAGAGCTAATGCTCGGCAGTGGTCGGCCAATACAAAAACACGTTCTGAAGTCAATCATTCCACCAAAAAGCCTCATCCGCAAAAAGGTGGTGGTCGTGCTCGACAGGGGATGCTATCTGCACCCCAATATAAGGGCGGTGGACGAGTTTTTGGACCCAGACCAAAGTTTGATCAACATGTAAGAATTAATAAAAAAGAAAGAAAAGCAGCCATCCGTTCGCTTCTAGCAGAAAAAATTGCTGAAAACCATCTTCATATAATTACTGAACCGCATATGAAAGGACCTAAAACCCAGACAGTTTCAAAATTTTTAGACGCTGTAGGTTTAACAGGTAGTCGAGTGATGTTTTTAGGTGAAGCACATTATGCTGAAGTGAAGACAGAAGATGAAAAAAAACGTGTAACTGTTAGGCATGATAGGCACGAAAACTTTATTAAAAGCGTTCGTAATATACCCAAGGTTTCATTTTCCTTGGCAACCAATATCAGTGGGTATGATGTTCTCATAGCTAAAGATATATTCATTACTGAACATGCTTTAGATGAACTGATTGAATGGTTGTGCTAAGTATAGCATAGGCTTTAGCCTGCAAAAAATGAAGCTAATAAAAATATTAGCCTGCGATAAAAAGGAAAAAGAAAAATGTCAAAAAAAGATCCTTACCAAGTTGTTAAACACCAACTCGTGACTGAAAAAACCTTGGTATTGCAAGAATTAAAAAATGCTAAAAGCAATCCTTCATTAGCTCGTTGCGTGTCGCCCAAATATGTGTTTGTAGTAGACCGCAAAGCGAATAAAGAAGAAATTGCCACAGCTATAGAAGAAATTTACAGTGACAGAAACATTAAAGTTGTGGCTGTCAATACGATTAATGTTAAGCCTAAGGCTAGACGCGTTCGCGGGCGTGCTGGTATGAAACCAGGATTTAAAAAAGCCATTGTTACTCTTGAAAAAGACGACAGTCTTGATAATGTATAAATAAGAGGCGAAGAGAGAAATGTTAAGAAAATATCGTCCAATGACACCCGGTACACGTCAGTTGATCTTGCCGATTAATGAAACGCTAACCCGTGCAAAAAAAGATACTCGTGCCACCGTAAAGCCTACTAAATCTTTGATGCTTCCTAAAAAACGCACTAACGGGCGAAATAATAATGGCCATATCACTTGCCGTCACAAGGGCGGAGGTCATAAACGTCATTATAGAATCATCGACTTTAAAAGGGATAAGGAAAATATTCCAGCTCGTGTGGCCTCAATTGAATATGATCCTAACAGGTCAGCCTACATAGCTTTGTTAAATTATGCTGACGGTGAAAAGCGTTATATTTTAGCTCCTCAAGGATTAAAAGAGGGCGATATTGTTCAGACAAGCGATGAGCCACCGTTTAATATCGGTTGCTGCATGAAACTTAAGTACATGCCTTTAGGTTCGACTGTTCACGCAATAGAAATGATACCTGGCAGGGGAGCAAAATTAGTGCGTTCTGCCGGTCTTTCCGCTCAGCTAATGGCGAGAAGCGGTGGGTACGCAACATTAAGAATGCCTTCCGGTGAAGTTCGCATGGTAAGCGAAAACTGCCGTGCAGCCTTTGGGATAGTATCAAATTCTGAGCATAATCTACGGGTAGAAGGGAAAGCAGGACGTATGCGTTGGAAGGGCGTGCGCCCTACAGTGCGTGGTACTGCAATGAATCCTGTAGACCATCCCCACGGTGGTGGTGAAGGTAAGCACAAAGGTAACATTCCACAGACACCCTGGGCCTTGTATACACGCGGACTTAGAACAAGATCCCAAAAGAAGTCTAGAAAGTTTATCGTTAAAGACCGAAGGAAAAAATAAGTATGGCTAGATCACTGAAGAAAGGCCCTTTTGTTGATCACCACCTTCTTAAAAAGGTGGATGACTTAAATGCTAAAGGGAATAAGTCAACAATTAAAACATGGTCGAGACGATCCATGATTATCCCTGAAATGATTGGGCACACCTTTGACGTGCATAATGGCAAGAAGTTCATTTCTGTTTTCGTCTCTGAAAATATGGTCGGCCATCGTTTAGGCGAGTTTTCTCCTACACGTACGTTCAAAGGTCATCCAATTAAGAAAGCAGAGGCACCCACAAAATGATTTATAGTGCAAAAGCAATAACAAAATATATACGGATCAGTCCACGTAAAGCTCGTTTAGCTGCCGGATTGATTCGTGGACTGTCAGTTTCTCAAGCAACTCTTCAATTAACCTACAGCAATCTTAAAGCTGGACGTCTTTTGAAAAAAACCTTGGATAGCGCAGTGGCTAACGCAGAAACACAACTTGATATACGTCGCGAAGATCTTAAAGTCCTCGAAGTTCGTGTGGATGAAGGCCCAAGATTAAAGCGTGCTAAACCGAAAAATAAAGGTGGACGCCACGCTATATTAAAAAGAACGAGTCACTTCACTGTTGTAGTCAGTTCGGTAAAGGAGTAATTGAATGGGACAAAAAACTAATCCAATAGGATTCCGCCTCATTCGTAATAAGAAATGGCGTTCAAAATGGTATGCGAATAAGCAAGAATTTGGTAACATGCTCATTGAAGATTTTAGGCTTCGAGAGTATTTACTTAAAAAACCACAATGTCAGGGCACTTCGCAAATTAAAATTCGCCGCATGAGCGAAAAAATCGAGGTGACCATATGCACAGCTCGTCCTGGAACTGTTATTGGTAAAAAAGGTTCTGAAATTGATTTATTGCGTGATGAACTTTATAAATTAACCGGTAAAGAAGTTTGGATTGAAGTTGAAGAAATTAAAAGGCCAGATCTGGATGCTAAAATTGTAGCTGACGGTATAGCAAAACAACTAGAGCGACGTATCCCCTTTAGAAGAGCCATGAAAAAAGCTATGCAATCAAGCATCGAAGCTGGCGCACTGGGCATTAAAGTCCAATGTTCTGGCCGAATTGGCGGTGCAGAGATTGCACGTACAGAATGGTATAAAGAAGGTAGCACACCACTCCATACTCTACGTGCCGATATTGATTATGCAATGGGCCGAGCCGAAACAACATACGGCAGTATCGGAGTTAAAGTTTGGATTTATCGCGGTGAAGATAATCTCGTGAAGGAGGGACAATAACCATGCCTTTAATGCCAAAGAAGACTAAACACCGCAAGATGATGAAAGGCTCATGCTCCGGTTTAAGCAAAGGTGCTAATTTTGTTCACTTCGGTGAGTTTGGCATCCAAGCTCTAGAAAGGGGCTGGATCACAAATCAACAAATTGAAGCTTGTCGTGTGGCCATTAACCGCTACTTTCAACGTAAAGGAAAAGTTTGGATACGTATTTTTCCTGATAAACCTGTAACCAAAAAACCTCAAGAAGTTCGCATGGGTAAAGGTAAGGGTGGATTAGATCATTGGGTAGCAGTCATAAGACCAGGTAGAATTCTGTTTGAAGTCGGTAATGTGACTAAAGAAGAAGCACAACATGCACTTAGACGCGCCGCAGCTAAAATTGGACTAAAGACACGCTTCGTTGAACGTGTTGAACATGTATAGGACTCATTATGAAGAAAGCTAAAGAATTTAGAGACCAATCGTTACAAGAATTAGAAGCTAATTGCAGAGATGCTCGCAAAGAACTTTTTGTACTAGTCAACGAACAAAAGCAAAATAAGAAAGTGGAAAAAACTCACTTAGTGCGTCATAAAAAGCGTGAAATTGCGATTTTGTTAACGGTCATCAACGAAAAAAAGCTGACGGTAGCCAAAAATAAGGCATCATCATTAACAAAGTAGCTATCGCCAGAAGATTAAAATCCACTGGTGCAAAATTGCTTCTAAATTAGTTAAGGTTAAGACAAGGAAAATAAGACATGGAAGAAAGAGGAAACCGTAAAACAAAAAAAGGTGTCGTAGTCTCCAACAAAATGGATAAGACCATTGTTGTCAAAATCGAAAAGAGAATGCGTGATCCTAGATACGGTAAAGTCATAACAAGAAATAAGAAAGTCTATGCTCATAATGAAGTACGCCCTTATGAAATTGGCGAAGAAGTAACCATTGTGGAAACTAGACCCCTATCGAAATTAAAGAGATGGCGTGTTGTCGCCTAGCAATTGCATAATATTGGAGTTATCAAAGTATGATTCAACAAGAAACAAAGCTCAAAGTGGCTGACAACTCAGGTGCCAAACGTGTCAAATGCTTTAAAGTACTTGGCGGCTCAAAACGCCGATATGCACATGTAGGAGACATTATTGTCTGTTCAGTTCAAGAAGCAGACCCAGAGGGCGGTGTTAAAAAGGGCGATGTAGTTAAAGCAGTTATCGTGCGAACTTCTGCACCTATAAAACGTGAAGATGGTACAGTTTTGAAATTCGATAGTAATGCTTGCGTCATAATCGATGATAAGAATAACCCACGCGGCACCCGTATTTTTGGACCAGTGGCTCGCGAAGTGCGCGATAGAGATTTCCTTAAAATCGCGTCTCTGGCGCCAGAAGTGATTTAAAATTGAGGCTAGAAAAATGACTAAAGTTAAAAATCATAAAACGATACGCAAAGGTGACAAAGTCATTGCTATTGCGGGAAACTTCAAAGGTCAAACCGGCGAAGTCGTTCGTTGTATAGATGATAAGATCGTTGTACATGGACTTAACATACGTAAAAAGTCATGTTAAAAAAAGCCAGACACATCCTAACGGTGGCTTTATAGAAATTGAAAAAGCCGAATTCATGTTTCTAATTTAAAGTTACTGAATGCCGAGCAAAAGCCAGTAAAGCTCAAAGCCGTCTAGGTGCAAAAGGCCATAAAGAACTAGTTTATAAGCAAGATGACACACATGTTGTCCATCGTGCAGTGAAAAAACCAAAATCTAAAAAGAGTTGAAAGTTAAAATGTCTAGGTTAAAGAAAAAATATCTAGAAAAGGTTAAAGCCGAACTTCAGAAAAAGTTTGGATATGTAAATCCTATGATGGTTCCGACTTTGAAAAAAGTTGTCATCAATATGGGTATCGCTGAACCTTCGAAAGATAAAAATGCCATTCAAGATTGTGTCAATGAATTGACCATGCTTTCTGGCCAAAAGCCCATTATTACAAAAGCGAAAAAAGCCATTTCAAACTTTAAGCTTCGTGAAGGACAACCTATTGGTATTAAAGTCACTTTGCGGGGACAAAGAATGTATGATTTTATTGATCGCTTTTTTAATATTGTCTGCCCTCGCATTCGTGACTTTAGAGGCTTCCCTATAAAATGCGATGGTCAGGGTAATTATACCTTAGGGCTTGACGATCAACAGGTGTTCCCGAAGTTAACCTTGACGAAGTTAAAAGTACACAAGGGATGCATATCACCTTCGTTACTAGCGCCGAAACAGATGAAGAGTGTGTTGAGCTGTTAAGATTGCTTGGACTACCATTTAAAAACTTACCGGTTTCGGTAATAGCTTAATAATAGGAGAAGAAATCATGGCAGTACTCAGCGATCCAGTAGCCGATTTCCTCACAAGGATTCGTAATGCCACTAAAGCTCAACATCGATATGTGGATGTGAACTGGAGTAAACTCAAGCAAAATATTGCAGAAATTCTAAAAGTTAAATGGCTTTATCGAAAATTATTTAGTCAATCAAGACGAAAAGCAACGAGGAACAATCAGACTTTTTTAAATATGCAGATGGACGTCAACCTGTGATTCAAGGATTAAAAAGAGTTTCGAAACCTGGCTTACGCAAGTATGTTGGACATCAAGACATCCCTCGTTTTTATGGTGGATTAGGTCTTTCGATTCTATCAACTTCGCAAGGTGTAATGGCAGGATATGAAGCCAGTAAACGCAAAATCGGTGGCGAACTACTCTGCTTAGTATGGTAAAGTAAAGGAGAATTATTATGAGCAATGTCATGCGTAAAGGTAAAGCTCCAATTCCTCTACCAAAGGGTGTCGAAGTTAAAGTTAATGGATCATGAATTTGACTGTTAAAGGACCTAAAGGCAACTCTCACTCATGAAATTGTTCCGGGAATTGAAGTGTCATTGAAAATGACCACATTGCAAGTTGATCTAGCAGATGGTCATGAAGACAAGAATAATTTCCATGGACTATACCGTTCCCTGATCAATAATATGGTTGTAGGGCGACTCAAGGTTTTGATAAAAAACTTGAAATGATTGGCGTTGGTTATCGAGCAGCTGTTCAAGGACATTTACTTGATTTGCAAATTGGGTTTTCACATCCCACTAAAGTTGCCTATTCCTAAGGTATTAAGTGTAACTGTGGAAAAAAATACTGCGATTATTGTCTCTGGTTCCGATAAGCAACAAGTCGGACAATTTGCAGCTCAAGTGCGTGCTATCAGACCACCGGAACCTTACCAAGGTAAAGGCATTCGCTATGAAGGCGAATATGTGCGTAAAAAAGCTGGTAAAGCAGCTGCAGCTAAAAAATAATCGGTAAAGTAATGAGGGTTACTATGATAAATATCGTTAAAAATAGACATAGATTGCGTAAAACGCGAGCTTTAAGAGTGCGTAAACATATTGCATGGAACTGCATCTAAAGCCACGCTTATGTGTCGTTAAAAGCAATAAGCATATCCAAGTGCAGCTTATCGATGATGATAGCCAGGCATACACTTGGCTAGCGCAGCAACTTTCTCCAAAGAATTTAAAAATACTGAATTCGCTAGAAAAAATAAAGCCTCTGCAGCTAAACTAGGCGAGAAAATTGCGGAAATTGCAAAACAAAAAAATATTAAAGAAGTTGTCTTCGATAGAGGACCATTTAAATATCATGGGATTTTAGCCGCTCTTGCTGATGCAGCACGGCATGCCGGACTACAATTCTAAAACGATCTAATAGGATAATGCAAATGGCAAAAAATAGTGACAATCCAAAGAAAGAAAAAGCTAATACTGAACTGAACGAAAAAGTTCTTTATATTAACCGCTGCTCTAAAGTTGTTAAGGGTGGTCGTAAATTCAGTTTTTCAGCACTAATCCTTGTAGGGGATGGAAAAGGTCAAGTCGGTTATGGCTTTGCTAAAGCTAATGAATTGACCGATGCCATCCGCAAAGGCGGCGAAGCTGCACGTAAAAATATGGTGACTTTCGCTACCGAAGGCACATACCATTCCTCATGAAGTTACTGTTCATTGGGATGGCGCAGTCATCTTGTTAAAACCTGCTCCAACAGGATCAGGAGTGATTGCAGGCTCAAAAGTCCGCGCTGTTCTTGAACTGGCGGGACTCAAAGATGTCATGGCGAAAAGTGTGGGGTCAAGTAACCCAATTAACCAAGTCCGGCAACTTTTAAGGCTCTTTCTCAATTGAAAAAACGTGAACAGATTAAACAGATGAGAGGCCAAGTATGACATCACTCAATAAATTAAGCGACGTATCGAGAGAGAGAAAGAAACGTAAAAGAGTGGGACGTGGTATTGGTTCCGGCAATGGTAAAACTTGTGGCCGTGGCGAAAAAGGAGCCGGATCTCGTTCAGGTTATAAAAGACGTTTGGGTTACGAGGGAGGCCAATTCCGCCTCTATATGAAATTACCTATTCGTGGTTTTAGCAATGCGCGTTTTAAAAATGAACTTGAAGCGGTTAACCTAAGCCAAATTGAAGCTATGTTTGATGATGGGGAAACAGTGAATTCACAAACTTTAGTTGAAAAAGGCTTTCTTAGAGGAAAAAAAATCCGAGGAATTAAAATTCTTGGTAACGGGGAACTGACGAAGAAAGTAAAAATAGAAGCGGCTGCGATATCATCATCCGCACAAGAAAAGTTGCAAAAAGCGAAAATTTCAATTGAAATTGTTTAGAAATTGATAACAGACACCGGTTCCAAACACAGGTAGGAAAATGTTCAAAGAACTGAAAAAGGTTTTCCAGATTCCAGAACTAAGAGCGAAGATTCTCTTTACTATCCTTATGCTGGCAGTATTCCGCATTGGCGGTTTTATTCCTGTCCCTGGAATCAATGGTGAAATAGCTGTTAGCTTCTTTCGACATGCGACAGGTGGAGGACAGAACCTATTTCAATTAGTAGATATTTTTTCAGGCGGTGCCTTCTCTCAAATGACAGTTATTGCCTTAGGTGTTGTCCCTTATATATCCGCATCGATTATTATGCAGCTTTTAGTGGCTCTATGGCCTTCATTGCAGCGTGAAATCAAAGAAAATGCAGATCAAGGGCGAAGGAAAATTAACAAGTATACTAGAATTTTAACAGTGATTTTGTCCGTTTTGCAATCGGCTATGTTTGCTAAATATGCGATCCAGATGAACTATAGCCGTCCTGGTATTGTAACTGGTGAATTACTTGACATACAAATGTTTGGTATGCCCATTTTGTTTTACCTCCTGTTCATCTTTACGATGACGACCGGAACTGTATTTTTAATGTGGGTTGGTGAGCAAATCACCGAGAAAGGTATTGGAAACGGAATGAGCTTAATTATTACAATTGGTATCGTTTCGCAGCTTCCTACAGCCATTGGACTAATTTTCCAACAATTGAATCTGGACTCACAAGAACCTGGCGCCATGAATTTTACAACAGTTTTAATCCTTGTGGGTATATTTGTTGCAGTCACATTGGCGACTATTTTAATTATACAAGGACATCGCCGCATCCCTTTGCAATACGCAAGGCGGGTTGTGGGAAGAAAGGAAGTTCAGGGGGGGAATTCCTATTTACCGCTTAAGGTAAATTATGCTGGAGTCATTCCTGTTATTTTTGCTTCCTCATTACTGATGTTTCCTGCAATTTTAGTGACTTTTGCGGGAACCGGGAATTGGCTGGGGGATGTCGCTCACATGCTTTCGCCTGGTAGCACCCTATACGTGATGCTTTTTGTTGCTTTAATCATTTTCTTCACTTACTTTTGGACCGCAACACAGTTTAGGCCTGACCAAATTGCATCAGATATGAAGAAAAATGGAGCTTTCATCCCAGGAATACGCCAAGGAAAGCCAACTCAGGATTATTTAGAATCAACGATGAATCGAATTACTCTTATAGGAGCTGTATTTCTTGCTCTCATTGCGATATTACCGACAATTATTGGTCGTCTTTTGGGTGTGCCTCAAACCATTAGTTACTTCTTTGGAGGAACTGCATTACTGATCCTCGTAGGAGTTGTATTAGACACGATGAAGCAAATTGATTCGCATTTGTTAATGAAGCGTTATGAAGGTTTTATGAAAAAAGGTAGAATTAAAGGTCGCGAATAAGTCGTAGGCTTTAATCTTACCCAACGAACGTTGGAGTGCAACTTTCGACAGGCTTTCAAAAGGATCTTATTGATTATTTGATAGGACTCGAAATTATTGTTAGCGCTCCACAAAAAAATTTGCTTAAAAAGCAAAGATATGATAAAGTTTTGTATTCCATTTTGAAATTTTAGGAGAAATCATGCCTAGGGTTATCGGTATAGATATACCGGATAATAAAAGATTAGAAGTAGCTTTGACCTATATCTACGGAGTGGGTCGTAGCTTATCCAATCAAATCATAGAAAAACTTGGATTTGACCGCAATATGCGTGCGCATAAGTTGACTCAAGACGACATTGCACGCATTAACGCTCTACTCCAATCTGAATATATTGTGGAAGGTGACTTGCGACGTCAGATCCAAAATAATATTAAGCGATTGATTGCTATCCATGCTTATCGTGGGACACGTCATCGTTCTGGATTGCCAGTACGTGGACAACGTACGCGAACTAATTCGCGAACACGTAAAGGTAAACGTAAAACAATCGCCAACAAGAAAAAATAATTTTAAGAGGAGTTCTCACCTTTGTCTAAGCAGCCAGCAACCACACCAACAAAAAAACCTGTTAAAACAAAAAAAAGAATGCACCAAAGCGTCCCTTCGGGAATAGTTTATGTAAAGGCAACTTTTAATAATACTATTATTGCTATTACTGATCCTGCAGGTCGCGTGATCACTTGGTCTTCAGCAGGTAAAGTTAACTTTTCAGGTTCAAGAAAGTCATCTGCCTTCGCAGCAACTGTTGCTGCTCAAGATGCCGGCAAAGCAGCCATGGCACTAGGAATGAAAGAAGTTGAAGTCAACCTAAAGGGACCAGGTGCAGGTAGAGAATCTGCTGTACGTGGCCTTCAAAGTACTGGATTGCTAATTACCGCTATTCGCGATACCACGCCAGTACCGCATAACGGATGCCGTGCTCGTAAACGTAGACGTGTGTAATAAACACTCAGAATTTTTAAATTATTTAGGAGTCGCTTAATGTCAGTCAAATACGGCAAGTTTGAAATGCCTCAAGAAATTTTAGTCGAAGAGGATAAAGACAATCCTAACATGGCTCGTGTTGTTGCAGAACCTTTCGAGCGAGGATTTGGTCATACTATTGGTAATTCAATGCGTCGTATGATGCTATCTTCTTTGGAAGCTCCAGCGATCATCGCTTTGCGAATCGAAGGTGTTCCCCATGAGTATATGTCCATGGATGGCGTTGTTGAAGACATGACGAATATTGTTCTTAATTTCAAAGGGGCACTTTTAAGAAAATTGCCAACAGATGAAATACCCAATTCCCGTGATGCTCGCATCTTGACAAACGTCTTAGAAGTCACCCAGGATGACCTGGATAAAAATAAAGGTCAGTATAAAGTCACCTTAGGAGATGTTGTAAAAGAAGGAATCTTCGAGATAGTTAATCCAGATTTGGAATTGTTTACAGTAACAAAACCCATGAAGCGTCAAATCGATCTGCGCGTGGCTTTAGGTAGAGGCTATGTTCCTTCTGAACGTCATACTATTTTTGATAAAACTTCAGATGAAATTTTGCTGGATGCAGCCTTTTCACCTGTTCGTCTTGTCAATTACTATGTCGAAAACACACGTGTCGGTCAGGATACGGATTTTGATCGCTTGATTTTCGAAATTACCACTGATGGTCGTGTGACTCCTGAAGAAGCTATCGCATTTGCTTCTCAAATAGGCGTTAAACACTTTGAAGTGTTTACGAAAGTTAAATCGCATTCCCTCATTTTTGACGAAGGTTTAGGTGATGGCGATAGCGATGCAGATGAGATGATGGAGAAGCTTTGCTTACGCATCGATGAGATTGAATTGTCCGTTCGTTCCACCAATTGCTTGAGCGGCGCCAACATTGATACCATAGCTGAATTGGTGTCCATTCCAGAGAGAAAAATGCTTGAATTTAGAAATTTTGGAAAAAAATCTTTAAATGAAATTAAGGCTAAGCTTAACGATATGAATTTATCCTTAGGGATGGATCTTTCTCGCTATGGCATCACGCATGATAATGTTAAAGACAAAATCAAGCAATATATTGAGGAAAAAAAGGGCAAGAAAGAATTAACAAAAGTTGAAGAATAAGGCGTTTGTAACGTGAATAGCATTCATTGAGAATGCGGTGTTTAACGTTAAAAATCGCTGAATAGAAGGGTAAAAGTTAGGTAATAATTTATGAGACACAGAAAAGATACATGTAAGCTTAATCGTACAAGTTCACACAGAAGATGTATGTTTGCAAATATGTTAAAATCATTGATAGAAAATGAACGTATTGAAACTACAGTGCCTAAAGCTAAAGCACTACGTCGTTATGCGGATCAGATGATTACTCTTGCAAAAAAGAATACATTGGCTACTAAGCGGCGTGCAATAGGTGATATGATGATACGCTTTAATTCATTGACAGACAAAGAAGAGCGTGCTACACGTAAAGGTGATACAAGCTCACATAACACCGATAGACATGTTATTGAGAAATTGTTTGGTGTGCTTGGGCCTCGTTTTGCTAATCGAGCTGGTGGATATACAAGAATAGTAAAAGCTCAGCGCCGCGTAGGTGACAATGCTCAAATGTGCTTTATCGAATATCTTGATAGCTAAAATAACATGAAGTAGATATAGAACTATGCGGACCAAACCGATCAAAGAAGCTCAAAATCCCTTAATTCTTCGTTGTCATAGGTTGATTGAAGCCTTTACAAAATCAGATGATGAACGTGATTTTTATCTTGATCGACAAGAAGGTTTTATTATTTATATCGATCTTGATAAACCTCAGCTTGAGATCGAATCTTTAGAGCAAGAGTTACGTAAAAATGGAGAACGCTATTTCCTTATTCCTAAGTTGACGTTCTATGAGACAAAGAAAATCATGGAAGGATTCGTCAATGAAAAAGTCTACGATATTGATACTAAGGAAAAGCTACTTGAAGTCATTCAATCTAAAGAAGCTCGAGAAAATTTTCTAGAGTTTATCTATGATCATCATGCTGAATTAGAGAAATGGCAGCAATTTTATCAAGAAAGATCGCGAATTCGCATCATAGAGTGGTTGCGCAATAACCAGTTCCATTTTGTTTTTGAAGAAGATTTAGAAATGCCTAGATCCCTTTTAGAAAAAGTTAAGCGGCATCTCTTCGATTTAAAAGTGGGTAAAGACATATTACAGGCCAGAAAGGCTTTAGTAGCAAAAGCTAAGACATATTATTCCAATGAAGCGCTCAACCCTCGGCCTAAACGCGGGAGACCTCCCAAGCAAGCCATTAAACAAGAAATAGAACCACAAGTGGCAACCGATGTCTACACGACTGTTCCCTTGACTGTGCGTCCTTTTCTGTTTATTCCTGATTTGACTGCTTCTACCGTGACATTCTCCTCCAAGTTCGAGTCGGAAGAACAACTTTTAGCTAGTCGTCGACATATGCAAGGAGAAGAAGGTGATCAAGGCCTTCAAAGTATTAATCAAAAACTCGCTGCATTGCGATCTTTATCAAGTAAATGGTTAGACCAAGAAGATAAACAACCAAAAAAATCAATCCTATCTAAAGCTTCTCCAATATTAAATGCTGAAGACGAAGTGGATGACGATCTTCTGGATTATGATGATGAAATTGACGAGAAAAACCACATAAGGTCTAACCTTCCAAAAGTTAAAAACTTGCTTCCTGAAAAAGACGTCTCTACAAAGCAGATAAAAAAGCTCATTCCTAAGGCGAAGCCTACAACTTCCACTATGCGCAAAGCTAAACCGATTAAAAAGTTGGAAAAAATTAAGGTTAAACCAAAAAAAGAACTTTCAAAGTCGGGCAAGATTAAGCTAATGGACTCGAAAGCTACAAAAGGCAAGGTTAAGCAAAAAATAAAAACTAATAAGCCTTCAAAATTTTCTGTAAAGAATGCTAAACGCAAAGTGCCTAAACGTCGTTAAAACTTAAACTATCAGTATTTTGGTTAAAAACTTTTTTTCAATCGCATACACTATACTCCCTCGAAGGCTTTGAGTGTCGGTGCTTAAGAAAACTTCTCGCTCACTCCAAAGCCTTCGGGAAAGTTTTTGGTTCACGGACGGTCTTTTTTTTCTATTGCCCATTTCGATATTTCTGTTTGATATTGATTTTGAAATATTTATTTCGTATACTTGTGTCTAATTTAAAATCAGGTCAATATGTCCACTGTTAATTACAATTTTAATAAATTTATTGATAAATTAATAAATCTAAAATCCACAAACTCTATTGAAGCCAAAAAACACACACGTTGGATCTACCATAAAAAAACGTTATCCTACATTGTAAAGTCTACAAAACCAAATCAGGCCATCGTAAAAATTGAGTCCGTGCTTTCTCGTTTGAACGCTGATTTAAAAAAATATGTTTCATCTGAGTTGGACAAAAAAACTTATGAAAACACTGAGATTCTAATTCGTTTAATTCAACAGAAGGTTATTAGTTATAAAAGCAGACATGGAAAAATTTATTTATTTTTTTCCAAAATATTTTTTGGTAACATTGATAAGATAAGCAATAAAGTCAGTCATCGATTAGAAAACATTCGTTCAAGTTATCATCCCATGGTAAATTTAAATAAAATAAATCAATTTAACAAATCTTCAGATATAATTTTAAAAGATAAGCCTCAAAATTATATGCCGCAGATTGATTTTGCTCATGAACTAATAGAAGATGTTAGTAAAGACAAGCTGATGATTGAGCCTGATCAAACTCCGGAGGAATTTGATGCCGATCAATCGGGCGATGATATCGAAAACATCCCACTGATTCATTCTGTCTCACCACAAACCATAGAAATACCCCCTTCCTATAACCCATCTAATGAAGAACTTTTAGAAACTCCAAATCATGTGCCAGATTTGTTCAATGTAGCCGAAGCAAAGGCCCATCCACAAAAATTGGAGAACTTGCTCAAAACTTATCGTTTGAAATTCTTCGATCTCTTTTCGCAGAAAATCCAAATGCCTGAACCGGACCAACCCTTACGCTTGCCTTTAATTGAGATCACAGAAAATTACATGGCTATTCGCTTTTCCAAGGAGCAAAAAGTTCAAGGTTTTGATGCTTGGTTACAAGAGAAATGTCAGAATAAAAATATTCCATTTCGCCCCAAAAGTCTTGAAATGAAACAAATCATAGGATCTAAGGAACGGATTATCCCGAAAAATTATGAGGGAATTCCTTGTGTTAGGGAAATTAATTTTTCATTCGAAGAAGCATTAAAATTAATTGAAGATATTCCAGAAAGAGGAGTGGCAAATCTTTCAAAATTGGTGGGTCATGATCTCAATGTGCATCACTACCACTACCAGTCTGCTCAAATAGCAGGAAATGCACCTTCGATTGAAAATACAATTGCCCTGACTCTTGCCCATCTGGACCCTAAGTTCCATTTATTAATAGCAAAGCTTCAATCTGTTTCAGACCCACAAAAAGATTACCCAATTCCATTGATAGAATTTAATCCACATGGCATGACCATAAAAATTTCTGACTCCGATAAAATGTTAAAGGATCTTATTGTATCTCCTGAATTAAAAAATAAAGATCTATCTATTGAGGATTTAAAGGAAATTATTAGATCAGAAGAAAACCTAAAAAATCTCATTAAGCAGATTTTTGGTTTTAAAGGAGATGTGATTGAGGAAACACATTTTGAACGTTCCTACAGTTATGAGTTTCGAATCGAAGGAGAAGAGGTTAAGACTTTTTTTAAACAATTGGGAATTGATAAAATTCCTCCAGAAGGCTTGCATGAAAAATATCGAGATTTTTCTTATCTTCAAATTTTGCAGACTTATGGAATCTATCATGCTTACGAACCAGTTTTAACTGATGATGCGTTAGAGTCCATTAGCAAATCTTTGCCCTTACTGGTCAGCAATGAGAGAAATGTTCAGCCTTTTGTTACTTATCATCCTAGAGGTTGGTTATCAATCAAACTACCCAAAGGATCGGATGATTATAGTAAAAGACTTGCGGAGCATTTGAAAAGCGAATGGATATCCATTCAACAAGACTTCAACAACGAAAATTATCAATATGAAATTGATATTTATGAAGAAGAACTTCCAAAATTTTTAAAAACACTTGGTTTAGATTACACATCTGAAGGAATTCCATTCCTAGATCAAATGCGCGAATACTTATTTCCAAAATCGCTAAATACATATTCTTTGGAAGACAAAAATAAAAAATTGAATCTTCCCCATATGATTGCAAAAATGATAAGTGCCTTAGATCCTGAGATAAAAGAAGAATTTAAGAAGGCTAAGGATGAAGACTATCCTGTAGAAGGAGTCCCTGTAATCGATGTCACTTTCGCTTTTAATAGAATAGATATAAAAATCCCTGCTAAACTGAATGAAAAAAAAGTTAAAATGGGACCTCATCAAAATATCACATTTGGTGAATATTTTTCGCAAGTGTACGCACTCGAGGGTAAAGTCATAGAAGAACTGGATCATCATGAGCTTAAAAATTTCTATTTAGTTAACGTGCCTCCACATAGAGTAAAAGGCTTTTTTGAAAAAGATCTATCTTTACGCAAGTTACCGAAAATATATAAAACTGTGGAGTATGAGACTTTTTTTAGTTACTTTCAAAACTTACAACCTTATTTTAAACCCATTACAAGTACTGTAGATTTAACACTGCGCAATCCCTCTTTGCCCATGCCTCAAGTTCCCGAAATTAGCAGGCATCAAATCATGCAAACAGTAAAATCCACACTAGCCAAAAGTTTTAACAAAGAAACCTTCGTCAAGGTTTTTGAAAATATCCTTGAAGATACCGAACACGGTTCTTTCAGGTATAGATACAAGGAAGGGGAGAATGCTGAAGATTTAGATAGTATCTTAGCTTACCTTAAACTTATTATACATGAGTTAATGACTAATGAGAATATTTCATCAGAACGCAAGAGCGAAGCCATTATTGAAATTGCTAATGGGTGTCGAAATTCTTGTGTTAATGGTCAATTGACTAAAATTCAAAATGTTTTTCAAAAATTGGTTCATCCAGAATTTGCAGACATAGTGAGAGGCGTATTGCTTGATAAGATTGAAATATTTAAAGATGAAGTTCTTAAAAGTGTATTCAAACATATGCGTAATAGCATCGCTGTACATGTTATTAATGCAGCCAGAGTTTTTTGGGGGGACATATTCGGTCTGAATCAAGAGATTGGTAAACAAGATAAGGATTATATACAGTATAAATATTATTTCAATGGATATGTTGCGGATCCACAAAAAAAGGAATTCAAGGATTTTTGTGAAGAAAATCTTCTGAACGCCATTTACAATTTGATTAAAGATGATAAAGACGATAGGGGGACTATATTAAACTCGGCCGAATTTCAAATGAGACTTCGCAAAATTTTGCGCAAAGAAGGCTTAAAGCCGACTGAAATTGATACAGAAATGGAACGCCTAATGCCCAATGAAATAAATCTACAAAAAATTTTACAGGATGAAGGTTTAAATCCTGAGGAAATTCGTATTGAAATGATGCAGACTTTCCTTTCTGAAGAGATTATTTTCAAAAATTTAAAAGTCATGCAATTGCGTAAACTGCTACAAAAAGAGGGTTTGAATTATAACGAAATTCTTGAGAGGTTTGCCTTATGGGAAGATGATCAGGCCTTATTATCCAAATTTATGCTAGATCATAAGGTGAATGAAAGGGATATAAGGTTAGAAAGTAGGGAATTATATAAAAATAATTTTACTATGACAAAGGAAGCTGTTGCCATGCTTCTCACAGATGTTGGGGTGTTAATTCCATGATTGTATAAAATCCATCTTTTGCAGAGGCGTATTTATATATAGATCGTTAATATTTAGTGCTTTAATTACAAAAAATGCAGGGCTTGAAATTAAGTTGAATATTAAATATTACTTGTGTATATTATTGGTACATTATGTGCGATAGAGCAAAATTATAGGGTATTAAATCATGGTAGTTGGACTTAATAATTATATTGAAAATTTAATTAATGTTAGAGATCCATTAAACATGAAAAATCTGCGCTGGGTTTTTCATAATAAAAAAATTTCATACATAGAAAAATCGAAAATCCTCCCTTCTTCAATAAAAAAAATAGAATACGTTCTTTTCCGACTAAATGAAGATTTTAAAAAATTTGACGCTTATAATGTTGATAAAAATGCCTATAATAAACTCAAAAATCTCATTCAATTAGTAGAAGAAAAAGTCAAAAAATATAAAAGCAAACACGGAAAAATATATCTATTCTTTAGCAGATTATTTTTCGGTGATGTGGATAAAAGAAGCAAAGCATTTACAAATCATCTTGATTCTTTACGCAGACGTTATGAAAACAATCTAATTGATAATCGTGGCAATAATATAGACGCTAACCCTAACATAATAAATGACAATGCTAATCCAATGGATAATGGCTTTGGAAAGGTTAACCCTAAGCCAATTAATCCCAAGCTCAGAAAAAATCACCCAACAAAAGCGCGTAATGTAAAAAAAGATCTTGTGGAAAAAGCCAAACTTATTCCACTTGTTTACAAGGCTTATGTGCCTTCTCCAACCGATGAAAGCAAGAAATTAGAAAATCAAGTTAAAGAGGGGCGTTTGAAATTTTATGAAATTTTCTCTGAGAAAATTCAAACTCCTGAACCAAATGACGAGCTTTTTCTTCCTTTGATGGACATCAATCATCGTGGTGTTGAAATATATTTGCCTCAACAGCTTATTCACGATGGGTTTGATGTTTGGCTAAAACAAAAATGTGAAGGCTTTAAGGTTGTTTTTAAGGAAGAGGAACTCACACATACAATTAAACTCAAAGATAAAAAAGGATATATTAGCGAAAGAAATATTGGAGTTCCTTTTTCAGATATACGTTGTTTTAAGAAATTTACACTCTCTTTAGAGGAAGCTAACAAGCTTATCAACGAAGTTCCTGATCAAGGATTGGCTCATCTTTCAAAATTCATTAAACAACCTGATCTAAAAGTTCATCATTGCTTTGAGTCTCACAAACATGGAAATGAACCACAAATTGAAGATACTATCAGTTTGACCTTAGCACAGTTGGACCCTAAGCTTCATCAATTGATTAAAGATGTTAAGTCACATCCTGAACTTCAAGCTCAATTTCCCGTACCGCTGGTTGAGTTTGACGACCAGGGAATCTCAATCAAAATCCCTGATCTAAATAAAGATGCCGTTGAAGAGCTTACTGAAGAGGAGAAGACTCTGATCAGTAGCTGCGAGAATTTAAAAAATCTTTTGAAACAAGTTTTGGGTCTGAAGGGTTCTATCATTGAAGAGACGCATATTGATCGTAATTATGGCTATATGTTTCAAATTAATCCTGATGACATCGAGAACTTTTTAAAGCAATTAGGGATGGACAAAATTCCGCCGGAAGGATTATTTGAAAAACGCTATGCCAAAGGGGACATTACTTATATACAACATCTAGTACAAACAGAGCGTTATCACGCTTATCAGCCAGTAAAAACCAATGATGCTTTAGAGTCTATTCAAGACTCTTTGGCAAAGATTGTACCTTATAATTTTCAAGTTAAACCTTATGTTTCTTACCATCCTAGAGGATGGTTATCTCTTAAGTTTCAGGATTGGTCGGATGATTATGTACAGAAGCTTGCGGCTTTCTTAAAAACTGAACCATTATGTATAAATCAAGCTTTCAATAAAGAAAATTATACTAGTGAAATTATCATTGATGAAAAAGAGCTTCCTGCATTTCTGCAAAAACTTAAACTTGATACTACACCAGATGGAACGTCTTATCAGGATCGTTTGTTAGAATTTCGTGGGGCAGCATTAGAGGCACTCAATGAAAATGACTTCCGATACGCTGAAGATGAAAATGGTCAGTTAGATCTTCGTCGCACTATTATGAGGGTTTTTAGTGCCCTTGAACCCAATGTAAAGGAAATTCTTCGTGGATTTTCTGCAAAAGATCTACCTGAAACATCTATCGATTTAGTACAGATAGATTATACCCAAGGTGTGAAAATTCCTCAGCAATTAAACGATACCATGATTTATATTGGTCCGGAGCGGGTTTTGTCATTTGGTGAGTATCTTTCCCATATTTTTGGTATAGAGGGAACCCTGAAAAAAGAAATGAAAAATGGTAAGGAAGAAAATCTTTACGTCTTAAAGGTTCCTCAAGATAGATTTGAAAACCTTCTAAAAAAGGATCTTGCTCTTCGTTATTTGCCGCCAAAATATCGAAAAAAAGATATAGCTACCTTTTACAATCAGTTAAAGTTCGACTTAAGTAAAAACATGCCTCACCAAAAACTAAATAACTTTGATTACGCCCATAATTTGCTTCTCGATTTCTTTAATGGCAATTTTCAACAAGGAAATTTTAATTACCAAATACCTGCCTATGCTCCACACGCCAGCGTAGCAGATTTACGATTGCGCAATCCTTCGGCTCGGTTTCCTGACGTCATTCCTGAAATGAGCGATGAAGATATTCTTAAAAATGTCGCTATAATATTGGATAAGAGTAAATCTAAAGATACTTATGTCGCAGCTTTTGCCAATACATTTAAAAGAATCACACCCGGCAAAGATAACCCTGATATTAAAGAATACAATTCGCATATCGCTAGTGCAGGGTACATTCGTGATTACCTTAAAGTCATCATGCATAAATTAATGACCGATGCTGACATCACGGAAGATCACAAACGTGAACCTCTCATAGAAATTGCTTTAGGTTGCAAAGGAGATACTTGTTTACCAGGTCGACTCTCTAAAATTCAAAAAGTTTATCAGAAATTAATGCGTCCGGAACTTGATGATATAGTGAAATGTACACTTCTATTTCATGTTCAAGAATTTAAAAGTGATTTGCTAGCTTCATTTGAATTGAAGATCGATGGAAAAATATCAAGGTTATCTGATTCTAAATTAGAACATGGTGAACATATTGGTAATGCTGCAAAAATTCTGTGGGGTGATGAGTTTGGATTGAATAAGGAAGAAGCTCTGAGGGACGAAAATGCTCAAGGTGAAATTGTTCAAAACTTACAGTTAGTTTATTTAAGTGCTGAAAATAAACAGAGATTCAAAACCGCATGTGAAAAAAATCTTTTAAGGGGAGTTTTTGAATACGTAAAGAATGATTTAGATGAAGAAGGTGCTGTTCAATATATTGCTGAATATAGAGATCGATTATGTATAATTCTACGAGAAGAGGGTTTAAAGCCTGCTGAGGTTAATGAAGAAATTGAACGTCTGCTACCGGATGAAGTTGTAAAGACAAAAGATGGTCAAAAAGAATTAAAGACCGTGACCGAAGAAGCCATAAAATTGTTACTGATTGATATAGGCGTTCTTAATCCCTGAAGAATGTAAAACTTAATTTATCTGGCGCAAGTTGGGTTTAAAAGGAAACCGCCCACGTGCATATAGCTATTATAGGAACAGGCTTTTCTGGTTTAGCTACTGGATGGTTTTTATTAAAACATGGGCCGCAATTAAATTTAACATTTTATGATTCACTAGGCCTTGGGGGTGGTGCTTCTGGCATAGCCGCCGGCTTAATGCACCCTTACTCTGGTGCCTCTGCTAAGCTCAATCGTCAAGGCTTGGAGGGGTATGCTCTTACATTGCAATTATTAAAAATTGCTTCGTTGAAGTTGGGCAAGCCAGTCTTTAATCAACAAGGTTTATTACGTCTGGCCATTTCAGACAAACAACAACAAGATTTTTTTCTCGCTTCTAAAAGATATAAAGATATTCTTTGGTGCAACACAGAAGAAACTCAACAGAGAGTTTCCGGGTTAAGCGATTATCCAGGAATTTTTATTAGGGAGAGCATCACTGTAGATTGCCCTCTGTATATGGAAGGCTTGTGGCAAGCCTGTAAAGAAAAAGGATCCATTCTAGAAAAAACTTGCGTACAGTCTATTGATGACTTAAAACATTTTGATCACATAGTTCTTGCTAATGGTTCTTCCGTTAATCAATTAATTCATCCATATATCTTACCTCTCACATATGTAAAGGGCCAGATTTTAGACGTACCTTGGCCAAAAAATCTTAACCCTTTGCAGATTGCTTTGAACTCCCAGGCTTATATTTTGATGAATCAAGATAAAGGTACTTGCTTGATTGGCGCTACCTATGAAAAAGGCTTCGAATCTTCTTTGCCTAACGCAAGCTATGCCGTGCAGGACATAATGCCTAAAGCTTCAGCTTTGATTTCTCAGTTAAAAGGGGCTGCAATATTAGATTGTAGGGCAGGTGTTCGTGTGTCAACGCCTGACCATTTGCCTATTATACAAAAAGTTAAAGCCAATGGCTGGGTCATCACAGGGATGGGATCGAAAGGATTGCTATACCATGCTCTTTATGCCGAAAAGCTCGCCCAAATGATCCTACAAGATAAATCACAGGGATAGGTCGGAAGACTTAAAACGTAAAACAAAAAAAGAATTAACAGGATGGCATTTTATAGCCTGATTTCTATTTTGCTGCATCGTGTTGTTGCACATGACTTGATCTCATCATCAGTACATGAGATTCAGCTGAAAAGTTAAAGAAAAAAATAACGACAGGAGTGAGGACTGCAGTAAAAGGTATCATGGTAAAAAACCATTGTAGGATTTGATGTAAGGGAGTATCGCAGGCAAAACAGATAGACCCAGTCATCCAAGCAGCGAGCGTTAGGAATCCAACGATTACCCAAAGAGGGAAAGTAGCTATCATAGCCAGAACAACATTGCTAAAGATATCGCTTTTGAGACGTTTTGATAAAGTTTGAGGGATTTGAATACGATTAAGTCCTTTCAAGGCAATGATGGGTGTTACAAAAAAAAGAATGGCCAAACTCAATAAACACAAGATTAAAGACCCAAGGTTAATTAAAAAGGGACCGAAAGCCAAAATTGCGCTAAAAAAAGGTCCGACGCCTGGTATCTCTTTTAAAAGAAAAAAGACTCCTAAAAACATCCATAATAAAAGATAGCTCAAAATAATGGGGATGCAAAAGTAAGAAGATCCAAGCATAATTTCCCATGACTTGCTTAATATTTCCGTATAACTGACTTGTTTCTTTTTAATCTCATCATGGTAGATACGGATAAGGACAATACCTGTAGAAAGTAAGATACCTGCGCAAAGAAAAATAGGTAAAAACGTCAGACTCATGAGCAGCCATTCATTAGCTCCGACTGACAATCCTCGGAAAAAAACGACCAGAACACCACACAAAACTAAGATTGTAAACACTAATAAGAATTTTTTTTTAGTCAAAGAGAGCAATAAGGCTCTGTTGAACATCAGTTGAATGTCGGCAAATGTCATACGGTACTTCTTGGTTTATAAATATACTTGGGTCTGACAATGGGCGTACCTTTGCCATCGCGGGCTTCACATCTTTCATAAACAATCTGAATAGCAATTCCTACAACTCTAGAAAGACTAAACAGAATAGTAAAATATTCAGGATAAGGGAATCCTGCTGCGCTTAACACGGTTCCTGATATCGCATCCACATTAGGATATGGATTAGATATTTTGGGGTTTTCTTTAAGAACTTTGGGGCCGGCGACGCGTAAAAGAGAAGCAATTTTTACAAGGGGATGGTCTGGATAGTTCTTTTGTGCATAATCGTAAAACACAATGGCTCGGGGATCTTCCACACGCAAGACAGCATGTCCAAAACCGAAGATGAGTTCTTCTTTGGCTAATTTTTTTCTTAGCAACTCTTCAACCTTTTCTTGTGTAGTGTCAGGACCTAATTCCTTGAGGACACCCTGGACAAATTCCAAAGAGTCTTGATTAGCTTTTCCATGGCGCGGACCTGCCAAAGCAGCTAATGCTGAAACAATCGAACCATACATATCTTCTAGTCCTGAAGCTGTGGCTTTTCCTACGAATGTCGATAAATTGCCTCCGCCGTGGTCAAAATGCAGGATGTTAAAAAGCTTTAAGGCTTCGGTCAATCGGGGAAGGTCTCGCTTGGGGACATTAAGCATTTGAGCGAAATTTTCCATATAACCCATTTCAGGTTTGGAAGGAGCATGATCTCCCCAGCCAGCATGGTAGTTAATGACTGTTGCCACGATTTCCGGCATTTTAGCTAGGAGATTTAAGCAATCCTCTTTATAATTATTTGTCCCTTCGTACATACCTGCAATTAGCATAGCTGCGCAAAGTAACTTCATTGGGTGACCTTTGCGAGGTAGCATACGAATATACTTAAGCATTTCTGAAGAGCATTTGGAACGCTCTTTAAGTTCTTCTTTGAAATCTTTGAGCTCCTGCTCAGAACCTTCTCTTCCACTATAGAGTAGATAAATAATTTTTTCAGGACCCCAGTCAACGATTTTGTCTACCGGTTTGCCCACATAAGTGACACCTTTTATAGGGTCGACAAACGAAGTGGTACAGTAACCGCAAGGATATCCCCTTAAACCTGTTTCTAATTGTTCTTTTGTAATGGTGAATAGAATTTCTTCACTCATAACCATAGCTCCTAATATTTAAGGCGAAAGTTTATCTTTTACAAGTTCCCGCTCATCTATTAATTCTTTTTCTGTTACAGCTATCTTATTTTTCAAAAAATCATTTAATTCTAAGATCTTTTACAATTTCGAACGATCCATCACTTTTAGTACGACACGGAAATGAAAAAATGAGGTTTTTTTGGATGCCATAAGGATTATTATCGCTTATTACAGCTGAAGAATACCATTGACCAGTGGGTGTCGGAGTGATTATATCCTTCATTGCTTCAAGAGCTGCGTGGGCAGCAGAGCTGGCTGAAGATTTTCCTCTTGCCGCTATGACTTCTGCTCCTCTTTTTGCACAATTCCCATAAACTCATTCTGTAGCCAATTTAAATCTTTGATAGATTCTGTTACAGGCTTATTTTTAATGCGTGCGTGAATAAAATCAGGAACTTGGGTAGAGGAATGATTACCCCAAATGGTGACATGAGTTACATCTTTCAAGTCCACCTGCCCTTTTTTAGCAAGTTGACTGACTGCTCGATTATGGTCGAGTCTTGACATGGCATGGAAATTTTGTTTGGGAATGTTAGGGGCTTGGCTCATGGCGATGAGGCAATTGGTATTGCAAGGGTTTCCGACGACAAGTACTTGTACGTTTGATTTGGCCACTTCGTTAAGGGCTTTGCCTTGTTCAACAAAGATTTTGGCATTGGCGTTCAATAAATCCTTTCTCTCCATCCCTGGACCACGTGGACTTGCACCCACGAGGAATGCATAATCTATGTCTTTAAAGACTTCTAAGGGATTACTGCCGATCACAATTTCTTTTAACAAGGGGAATGCACAGTCTTCTAGTTCCATGACTACACCGCGCAGCGCAGCCATGGCTTCTGGAATTTCAAGGATATGTAAGGCTATAGGTTGATCCGGTCCTAATAGGTTGCCTCGCGCTAATTGAAATAACAAGCTATAGGCGATCTGACCGGCGCCTCCTGTGACAGCAATACGTTTTATTGTTTGGGGCACTTTATTCTCCCTTAATTCGAAGTTCGATAGAATAGCTGAATTCTAAGAGTAAGCTTAATTTTGTCCAAGCGAAAACTAAAGCTGAATGGAGATTAAAGACTATTTAATAATACAATCTTCAACACTTTACTAACTTTTTTTATTACTTAATGTTTTTTGAATCGAGGATTTTTTCTAATTGAGTAATCAACTTGGGTATATCCTCGGTAACAGTCATCTAAACAATTTTATAGCTTATTTCGAAATATGCATGAATTAATTGATTTCTCATTCCAATCACTTCTTTCCAAGGAATATTAGGAATTTTAGTTCTTGATTCTACAGAAATCGCATTTGCGGCTTCACCAATCAAAAGCAATTCACGTATAACTCCACCCATGAGTAGCCTGTTTTTCTCCAAATCCGTCTGTTTTTTGTTATCAATATGTTGGAGAACAAAAAAGCATTAGCTGATACGCAATTCGCACAAATTTTATTGCATTCCAATTTTCTGACGCTTCTACTTCATTAACTATTTCTTTTAAAGGTTTAACTTCTTGATACTTTGCATTTACAGTGGCGGCTAATGTTTTGCAATGCATCCACTCCCAATCCAGCCTTTTTTCCGGGTTCAAATCATAGGGAACATCATTATCACAATTCAGTTTCGCGGCTTTTGTATGCAATTCTTTAATAATGCATTTAAAGAGCTCAACCTCAGAAACACCTTTATTTTCTGGTTTTTTCCTAACTTTAGCTAAGGGGGGATGCAGCAGCTTTTCGATATTTTCATTAACATCTTTGAATATTTGCGAAGTAAAAATTAGGTGAAATTTAACACTGACCGAATTTAACTTTATATTTCCACTAAGTTTGCTAATATGAAGAAGCAATCATAAGGTAAATTATATATAGGTATTTGATTTGAAGAATTCTGTAATTGCATATTATTATTCCATTTTTTTTGATTATTTTTTATTAAAAAAACCAGAATATACTAATTTTTTTAATATTTGCAAGTTATTTTTATTACAAATTTAAAATTCTAATGGTTGAAGTGGGTTCTGGGGTGAACGAAAGAAACATAAAATCGACAGAACCTTAATTACGCAAGAGGTCTAATAAAAAAAAGGGCTGACTTCTTTCGAAGCCAGCCCCCTTCAATAAAGTTGTTTATCAAGACAACTTTATTAGTTCACTATCGTACTTTCTTGTTCTACGATAGGTGTTCTAATCGCGTCTGAAGAGACTTCAAACTTGATACGTGCATCGCCAGATTTTCTAGCTTTAGCGTCAACGCGATATCTCAGCGTCTGTCTAGCAGCTACGTTCTTCAACGGTGCAAAACGAACGGTATTACCAGAAACTTGTCCTGGGGAATCGCCTGATGCAGCAGTTGGTTGAACTTCGTCTGGGAATGTCACAACAACTTGTACATTGTTATCGGCTTCTGATCCTTGGTTTATCACTGTGATCAGGTAGCTTGTGCTATCGCCAATGCAAATTGGATTTTCTGTCTGTGCCACGCAAATATTGAGGGCAGGACGTCCTTTCCAATGTGTCATTGCTTCGCAATGTGCATTGCAGTTTTGGCAGTTGGTGACATCGACCTTATTGGTGAAGCATCCAGGTACGCATGTTGTCAGCGTAATATTAAAGGATACTTTTTCCCCAGGTTTCATCTCTCTCAATCTCCAAATGGCTGAGTTGCCGTTGATAGTTGCACCATTAGCAGCAACAATCGATGTGGAGCTTGGAGCCCGATCGCTGACTACAACGTCGGTCAAGGGTAGATCACCTGTGTTCATGACAGTGATCTGATAGTCTGCATTCTTGCCTATTTGCATTTCTTTAGGGCCTACTTTCGAGCATTCCAATTGGCAGCAGCAGATGCACACTTGTGACTCGCAAGATACAGAGTCGGCATTACATGCTGTGACAACAGCGGTATTTGTAAACTTGCCGCGTTTAACAGCAGTTGTGCAAATATTGACTGTTTTTGATTGGCAAGGTTCGATCACACCAAGCTTATATACAAGTGTTTTTTGGCAGCTTGCATGCTCAACACCATCTGGGAGGTTGTCTGTGACAACAACATCTTCAGCAGCGCAACTTCCACGGTTTGTAACCGTAATTGTATATTCAACAGAGTCGCCTGGGCAAACCTGTTCCGGTCCGCATTTTTTGCAAGTAAGAACGGGTTTAGCACAGAGGAGTGCGCAGAATCTGACAGGAACTGCAGAAGCGCAGAAACATACGCAGACTTCTCCCTCGCACTCACACTTCAACCATACACGAGCTGGTCTACATTCGCCTTTGCTCATGGGGCCGAAGTTCCAAATAATTTTGCGTCCTTCTACACGCGCTTCAGGCTGGCTTCTTACATATGTCACGCCTTCAGGAAGTGTAGCTGAAACCATTGCTTCGCATAAGTCATCGCAGGCTTTAACATCAAATTCCAGTGGATATTGGTCACCCAACATGCACATCCTTTGATTTCGTGCTGAAACAATTAAACCATCTTTGCAGCAAAGTTCGCTACTGGAAGGATGTTTACATCTTACAGGCAATTTGCAATCTGGCTCGCACGGGGGAGGGCAAGCAGGTTTGCACATTGGTTTTGGTGCACAAGGGCTACCGCATGAAGGGCCGCAAGAGGGTTGTCCACAAGCCGGGCCGCAAGAAGGTCCGCATGAGGGTTGTCCACAAGAGGGGCGGCAAGTGGGTTGTCCACAAGCTGGTTCACATATGGGTTGGCACTCGGGAGCGCATGGCTGCTCGGGAGCGCAAGTTGGCTCGCAAACTTGGGCTGGTTGCTCACAAACAGGGGCTGTATCATCACAGCATGTGTTATTAGCACAACCTACCCAAATAAGCGCTGTGGTGCACAAAAAAAGCAACGAGGCTATTATCCCTAGTTGTTTCTTCATTAATGACTCCTTTCGTTTATTTTTGGTCATGGTAGATTTAAAAAATCTATACGTTGTTTCTAGGTTGAATTTTTCAGTCGTATGGCGCGCGGCTAGAAAAAACCTTTTACTAATGTTTACAGTTCAGAGAGAGCTGCGAAAATTGAGCGGTGTTTAAAGATCTGGGAATTTACTTTTAATCCTAGCCATAATGACCCTGATTACCCCAAATATTTTAGTTCCTTCAGACGCTTGACTTTTTGGCTACTTTCTCTGCATTCTATACATTATACTGTCGATTGTTTAATCGCCCCTTTTCATAGCTTAGATTTTTGTCTAAACCATGAAAAGGGGCAATTAGTGATGCAGCATATGTACCGACAATTTTTAAGCTGTCGGATTCGTATTAATTGCCGTTGCTTTATTCGCAGCAGTTGTTATTTTCCCAAATATGGGGAGCTGGGCAACATCTTTGTGGGCTTGGGCTGCAGCAATCGTTAGAGCTTCCGCAGCATGAATTCCATAGGCTACATCCTGTTAATAAAGCAGCAACAGCAGCTAAAGAAGCGATTTTAATTATTCCTTTCATTGGAAATCTCCTTAATTTGTTTCAAAGTTCACTTACATTTTATTTTTGAAGAGGAAGGATTTCCTTCCCCTCAGTAATCATTTTAGTAGCAACCTGGTTCGCAAGCTGGTGGGCAGCATGGTCTTGGGCATGGTTTTGCACATGGCTTTACACAGCATGCTTTTGGTGGGCATGGGCATGGTGCGCAAGGGTCGCAACAGTCATTACGGTCACAGCAGCAGCTTGTGAGAGCCATTGCCATTACCATGAGTGCTACACTTGATGAAAGGAATTTCACAGCTTTTTTCATAACAACTCCTGTGTTGTTTAGGTTTATTTTGACTAATCACATTTTCCGTTCTATAAATTTTTCCTTTTCTAGTTTCATTCGTCTTATATCTAGAAGTCGCATGCACTAGAAAAAAAAGGATTTACCTTTTTTAGATACGCATTAGCCAATAAACTTTCCACTAAATTTTTACTTTACTTCAATTTTTTTCTACAATTGAATTATAAGTGTTTGAATAATAGTTTATTATGAATTATTTGCGAGAAGATTTTTTTTTTAAACTTCAGCTCATAGCAATTGTGCCACCACGCACGAACCAGCCGAGCTTTGAACGTAGTGTGGAATAGAAATCATGATATGGCATGCTGATCAGACGGAATTTCTTTTCCGACAGTCGAATGTAGAATTCTTCTCCTGTTTTCATATGAAAACTAGAAAAGCCATCATAAGTAATTTCGATAGGCTGAAGTTCGCTGATGTACTCAATACGGATTTGTTGCTTGGGCATTAACACAATAGGGCGGTTAGAAATAGTGTGTGGGCAAATGGGTGTGATGACAAAGGCTTCTAAATTAGGTGTCAAAATAGGCCCCCCGGCAGACATAGAATAAGCTGTAGAGCCACTAGGTGTTGACACAATAATGCCATCTGCACAGAAAGTATTTAAATAAACATCATCCACAAAAATGGATAGTTCTATTAAAGACGGATTTGTCGAACGATGAAAGACGATATCATTAACAACCTGGCATGTTTGCGAATCTTGAGTTTCGCCAACCATCATCATACGTTCCTGGATAATCACATCACCTGACAAAAGGTTTTCCAGGCTTTTGTAAATATCTTGAATAGGTATGTCTGCCATAAACCCCAATCCACCAAAATTGATGGCCATCAGAGGGGCCTCTAATTGAGGATGTCGATGAATTAATCGCAGGATTGTGCCATCTCCCCCTAATGAAATCATATAATCAATATTTTGTGGTGATGTACTTTGGAGTGGTTTTGAACCTATTTCCTGAGCTACAACATCTTCAGAAAAAACCTCAGCCCCCCTTTCTTTTAAGAAGGAAACAATGCTTCCTGCAATTTCCCGAGAGGGTTTCTTGATCATGTTAGGAAAAAGTGCGATTTGCATGTTCTACACCTATTTGATTCTTTTTCAAAGAGAAATGAAGTATGATTTGCTGGGCAATTTGTGGCCCTGTGAGTCCAAGTTCCTTCATGAGTTCTGCATGGCTTCCTTGTTCGACAAACGTTTCTGGAATGCCTAAATTCAAAATTTGTATGTTAGAATATCCTTGGGTAAGCAAAAAGTTATTAATAATGGATCCCATACCTGCAACAACAGAATGCTCTTCAATCGTTACAATTTTTTCATGGGTCATGAGTAACTTACATAATAACTCAGAATCAAGTGGTTTTACAAAAATTGGATCCATGACGGTAGAGTTAAAACCTTCTTGCTGCAGTAGTTCGCGCACTTTCAGTGCTACATGATTCATATGGCCAAGGGCAATGATTAAAATATCTTCACCTTCAGCCAAGACCTCTCCTTTGCCCTGTAAACGAAGTGTCAGAGGATTTTCATTATCTTGCGTGGCCATATTGGGGTAGCGTATGGCTGTTGGCGACCCCCAAGAGGGAGCTGATTCCATTAACTCGCGCAACATGTGACCGTCACGGGGCTGACAGATGATCATATTGGGCATTGCATTAAGAAAAGAAATATCGTAGATGCCATTATGCGTGGATCCATCGGGCCCTGCGATGCCGGCTCGATCAATGGCGAATACTACTGGAAGCTCTTGCAAGCACACGTCATGAAAAAGGTTGTCTAAGGCGCGTTGCAAAAAGGTTGCATATATTGAAGCGAAGACTTTCATTTTTCGACCATAGGCCAGGCCACCGCAATAAGTGATAGCGTGCGATTCCGCTATTCCTACATCATAGCAACGATCAGGGAATTTCTTCATCAATTCGTCTAAGCAAGAACCCGCGGACATTGCAGGGGTTACAACGACGACGCTGGGATCATTTTCGGCCATTTTCAAGATATGCGTTCCAAAAATTTTCGGAAACGTGGGATTGTTGACTGTTGAGGGTAAAAACTTTCCGGTTCCTGGATTGAACGGCTTAGCCCCGTGGTAAGAAATGGGATTTTTGATTGCCTCTTCCATACCTTGGCCTTTATTTGTTAGGACATGTATGAGCACAGGCCATTTGGCATCCTTAATTTCTTCAAAGACTTCAACCATTTTTTTAATATCATGGCCCTCAATGGGACCAATGTAAGAGAGGCCATAATGCTCAAAAAAGGCTGCGGGGCTGACTAAATGTTTCATGGATTCTGAGATCTTGTGGCCTTGTTTGGCCAATTTGGGACCATAGTTAGGAATTTTAGAAAGAAGGGTATCTAATTCTTGGTAAATTTTATCTGTCGTAGGGTTACTAAGAAGGCGACTTAAGATGCGTGTGATAGCGCCTACATTTTTTGATATTGACATTGCGTTGTCATTTAATATAACGATAAAGCGTTTCAATTCTCTTGGAATATTGTTAAGGGCTTCAAGGGACATTCCACACGTTAAAGTGGCATCTCCAATGATAGGAATAATGTATTCATTGCGTTTGGTAAGATCTCTGTTCTTAGCAACGCCTAATGATAGAGATAAGGCTGTACCTGCATGTCCGGCATAAAAGTGGTCATAAGGAGATTCTTTCGGATGGCTAAATCCGCAGAGACCTTTAAATTGACGAATCGTATGGAAAAGGGGATTGCGCCCTGTCAAAATTTTGTGCGTATAAGTTTGATGGCTAACATCCCAAATAAATTTATCTTCAGGGGAATTAAAAACTTTATGGAGTGCAATGGTGAGTTCAACAGATCCAAGGTTGGAGGCTAAATGTCCTCCATTGACTGACATGACATCAATAATACGTTGGCGCACTTCGTTAGCTAAAGTGATGAGACTTGATAGAGAAAGAGCCTTGATATCTTGGGGAGAAGTAATTGTCTCAAGTATAGGTGCGCTCATGATGTTTATTTTCCTTGCCCTTGTTGTAAATTAAAATCTTGCATAAGAGGCTTTTGGTCTGGCCCTAAAGTCACTTCGCCATTGCGATTTTTAATGAGCGTTTCAATTTTACGTTCAGCGTCAGTGAGTCTTTTTTGGCACATCAAAATGAGCTTATCGGCTTCTTCATATAACTTAAGGGATTCATCTAGGCTAATAGATCCAGAGTTCATTTTCTCTAAAATTTCTTCTAACCTAGCAAAAGCGGCTTCAAAACTTAATTCTTTTTCGTTCACTGGATTTAGTTCCTGTTTTAACATAAATTTTGGATAAACAATTTCTTAACCAAAATCACGTTTTCTATGTTGAATGAGAGTTATACTATGAATGCGATTTTTCCGAAAAGAGAATAAAAAGAGGGTTTTTACATAATTCACCACCTAGATCACTGAGAAAATACGAGAAAGCTGCAATGATTGGATTTAAAGGTTTGTTTGGTAATGATTTATTTATTTCTGATTGACTAATCTGGAATATTCTAATATATTATTTTAATAAAAAATTTAAGGATTAAAATGAGCGTTCATAATACTTTAAAAGTTCTAATAGTTGGTTTTGGTTTTATGGGGGAAAATCATTTTAATAATCTTAAGGAAATTGAAAAGGATGGGATTGTTTCAATTGCAGGAGTGATTGACAATGATTCATCAAGGCTATCCAATAAAAAGCTTGAATCCATTGCCGATCGCTGCTTTGAAAATATCGAGCGAGCTTATGCATCAAATAACTCTTACGACATTGTTGTTGTTGTGACTAATACGACGACTCATCATGCTATCATTGGTGAACTTTTTAAGTGTTGTCTAAAAGAAAACAAGCCATTTCCTGCTCTCTTTGTTGAAAAGCCTCTTGTCGAAACTACCCAACAAGCTGAAACCATAATTCAATCTTTACAAAGCAAAGGTTTTGGGAAAACAGTCCCATTCACATGTGGTTATCTTTTTAGGGAATCTCCGGCTTTAGATGAAGCCATTAAATATTTTAAAGATAAGAGCCTGAATATTTTAAAAGTGCGCACTATTTGGCAAAAATTACGTGACACCAAACGGCCATCGGCGGGAGTGCATATCGACGAAGCGACTCATCCTATCGATGTTTTGGTCAACTATCTTTTTCCTGTTTTGGGGCTTCCCAATCAGAAGGTTTCTTTGAAAGTACTAAAGCGGGAATATAGCAAAACCATTGTAAACGAGGCCTTGCAGGCTAAGTTTTATGGTCCAGAACATATTCCGCTTGCAACTGTGGATTATACCTTAACAGTAGGGGATATTTCTATCGAAGGCCATTCTTCTTTTAAAGAAGCACCACAACGGAGGGAAATTTGGTTAGAATGTGACAAAAATACGTTGATAAAGATCGCTTTCGATGATAATAAAGCCGACAGTTTTACAGCTTATATCTCAGGAAAAGAAGCTGATTCTCGTCTTTTTAAGGAGCCTAATAAGTTGTTATTAGAATGGCAGACTTTTTTAAACAGTCAAAAAAGCTCGGCTGTAAATTCACCAAAAATACCTTCTCTTCATGACACATTTGTAGATATCAAGATTACAGAAGCTTTGGGCAAAGCGGAAATTGACAAAGAGTGCACTTTTCAATTTTAAATCCAACTTAACTTGTATCCTTTTTGTAGTAAGCTATTCAACGTTTTTTTTATTTAATACGTTATTTATTTTTTCAATAAATTTCTTGTTCTCGTCTGCATCCAAATATTGCTTTTCACTGACTCCCTTAAATCTTACGCCGATGCACTTTAACTTTAAATTCATTAAATTTTTATTAATATTTTTAAGCCCTTCAAAAGCAGTTTTAAAATCAAGTCCTTCCGTTTTTGTCCCGACGACATAAATAAATTCCCCATAGGTTTGATGAAAATTATGCAGTTTTTTCATGATATAAGCATAATCTTCGAATCTATCATCGGCTCTTTCAACGTAAAATAGGACGCTAGGCTTTTCTTTGTTTTGATTTATAGTTTCTTGTAATTGTTCTTCGGATACAAAAATACCTGCGGCATATTGCTTTTTAAGGGCTTGGTAAACTCCAAATAAAGAATCTTTTGGGATGATAAAAATCGGTAGAGGAGGTTCAATAACCTTAAGATCTTTGACAGGATTTACAGGGGTAGGCTCTTCAGGTTTAACAAGACTTTTTGGTCCCTCTTGTAGGATATTTTTTTTCTCATCATTTGGTTTTTCAAGCGGTTTAAAATTTATTGCAGGGTCAGTTTCTTGAATGACAGGTAAGGGCTCTTTAACAGCATTAGTGGGTTCTTTCTTCTGGATAATCGGTTCAAGGTCTTGTGGTATATTTTTACTTTCGTTATTCATTTTGATGACACGAGGAGGCTCTAAAACGTTTTCATATTCATTTTGTGCAGGGAGATTCGCCATATTATTTTTCACAATTTCTAAATGTTTAAAAGCGTACATGCGGCTAAACTGATTGCAATCTTTTGCGGGTAAAACTTGTAGCCAAGGGCCTTTGGTCGTGTAAATTTTATTCACAAGATCTATCATTTCCACATTTTCGTTTTTATTTGCCTTCATAAATCTGCTGGCGACCTCAAGGGCTTTGCGGGCATCAAGCCAACCGTTCATGGCACCCAGTTCAAGAAGTTGAATGACGCGATAGACAACTAATTCTCTTTTTGTTTGATTTGGCTTGCAAAATAGAGTTTTTAATTTTTCTAATAGGCGTTGTAAAATTCCTGGATAGCGTACACTTAGTTTATCATCCAGCATGATAAATTTTTTATTATGCTGGGTGATTTTATTTATCGATTTTCTATATGCTTCTTCTGTAGGATAGTTGGCAACAACATCCTTTGAAAAATAAAGATTAATTCCCATTAATAGTCCTCATTGATTTACAAAATATTATAAACTAAAGAAAATACATGTCAAAGTGAAATCTTTATAGCTTTATTGTAAAATTAACCACAGAGGCAGTGCGATCAGTGGTGATAAACGCTATTATTTTCCGTTTTTGTAAAATTAACCACAGAGACAGTGAGACCATTGAGAGGGTTTGAGATACGAGAGGATTAAGCGCTCAATTTTCTTATATTTTCTCACTGATCTCATTGGCTCAGTGGTCATTTATACCCTATATGGCTTTAACCACAGAGACAGTGCGATCAGTGGTAATAAACGCTATTATTTTCCGCTTTTGTAAAATTAACCACAGAGACAGTGAGATCAGTGAGAAGGTTTGAGATAGGGAGAGGATAAGGCTGCTCAATTTTCTCACTGATCTCATTGGCTCAGTGGTCATTTATACCCTATATGACTTTAACCAAAGAGACAGTGCGATCAGTGGTAATAAACGCTATTATTTTCCGCTTTTGTAAAATTAACCACAGAGACAGTGCGATCAGTGGTAATAAACGCTATTATTTTCCGCTTTTGTAAAATTAACCACAGAGACAGTGAGATCAGTAAGAAGGTTTGAGATAGGGAGAGGATAAGGCTGCTCAATTTTCTCATATTTTCTCACTGATCTCATTGGCTCAGTGGTCATTTATACCCTATATGGCATTAACCACAGAGACAGTGCGATCAGTGGTGATAAACGCTATTATTGTTTTGGTAAGATTTCTTTAACTGTCGATAGAAGGTTGCCATCGCATAAGTGGATGTTTAATTCCTGGTTTTTACTGATATCTTTTATGGAAGTCACCACTTTTCCATCCTTTTCAGAGAAAAGTATAGAGTAACCTTTTGTTAAAAGATTCTCGGGATTAATTAGATTTAAAGATGATGCCACTCTTTCTAAGCGATCTTTTTTTAATTTAAGCACTCTTTCCATCTGATGATTAAGGGTTTTATTCCAATAATTTAACTTTTCATTTAAATGAGCTATTTGAGTAGAAGGTTTAAGAGATTGCGAGCGTTTAAAACACGCATCCAAAAATAAAAGACGCCTTCTAATTTCATAACGCATCCAATGATCCAGATGTTGTCGATGGTCATCGAGCCTTTGAAACCATGTCCCTAAGATATAATAAGGAGAAGATAACATAGGTTGCTTGCGTACAGACTGTAAAAGCTGCCAAGAATGCGTGAGTTTGTGAGAGATATTTTGGGTCAATCTTCGTTTAATTTGATCTAAATGATTAAGTTGTTCTAATTTATCGGCAATCACAATTTCTGCAGCCGCTGAAGGTGTAGGGGCACGTAAATCAGCTACATAATCTGCAATGCAATGGTCTGTTTCATGACCTACAGCGGATATAATGGGAATTCGGCTATGAAAAATGGCTTCGGCTACTATTTCTTCATTAAAACACCATAAATCTTCAATACTCCCGCCTCCGCGCCCAATAATCATCACATCGACGAGATCGTGTTTATTAAAAAATTGAATAGCATCGGCAATTTCCTTGGCAGCTCCATCACCCTGAACACGAACAGGATTTAAAATAATATTAAGTCCTCCAGAACGCCGAGTTAATATATTTAAAATATCTTGAATTGCGGCTCCTGTAGGGCTAGTCACGATACCGATTCGACGGGGCATACGTGGTAGGGGCTTTTTGTGCTCTTTTTTAAACCATCCCAGCCGGTGGATTTTCTGTTTTAATTCTTCTAATTTTAAAAGGAGTTCTCCTAACCCAAGAGGCTTCATTTCATAGCACACAATCTGATAATGACCTTTTGAGGGATAAACATTCATACTGCCTCTAACTAAAACTTGCATGCCGTCTTTTGGAGAGCATTTTAGTTGAGAAGCTTCTTGCCGCCACATGACAGCATTGACTTGTGCGTTAGCATCTTTTAATGAAAAGTATAGATGTCCCGAGGAATGCTGTTTACAATTGCTGATTTCACCTTGAAGCCATACAATTGGAAAAGTGCCTTCTAAACACATTTTGATGGCCTGTGTTAGTTGGGTCACTGTTAAAACTAAAGGGTCAGTCATAGGGTATTGCCTTTGCTAAGCAATGCATAAATATAATAGAAAAATAGAATTGTGTAGAGGAAATTTTTTTTCGGGCACGGGATGATATTAGGTTTTTATTATTGCTTTTTACGCAATATAAGTGATAACATTCAATTTAAAAAAGGTGTTTCATGGCTTCAGCTAATCGTCCAGTTATTATTGCGGGCAATTGGAAAATGCATAAAACAATCGAAGAAGGTGTTGCCTTTATTCATGAGTTGATGCCACTTGTGAAAAATAGTCCTGCGAGAGTCTATTTAGCTGTCCCTTTTACGGCGATCAAATCAGTTTCCGATGCTGCCAAAGATAGCCATAATATGACCATAGGCGCCCAAAATATGAATGATGCATCTGAAGGGGCTTTTACGGGAGAAGTTGCGGGAAAAATGCTTAGGGATGCCGGAGCAAAATTTGTTATCATCGGCCATTCGGAACGTCGTCGTCTTTTTGGTGAGACCAATAGTCTAATTAATAAAAAAGTCAAAAGGGCTTTTTTGGATGGATTACAGGTTATATTATGTATAGGAGAGACAAGAGACGAGCGTGAGGCAGGCCGGACAAATGAAGTTTTAATGGTTCAGTTAAGGGAAGCATTGGATGGTGTTTTGGTTGAAAAGTTGGAGCATCTTATTGTTGCCTATGAGCCGGTCTGGGCTATAGGAGCTACACAACCTGCAGAGCCTTCTGCTGCGGAGGAAGTGCAAGCTTTTTGTCGTAAATTTATAGGTGAAAAATGGGGAGAATCCATCGCTGAAAATGTGGTGCTTCAATATGGGGGTTCTGTCAGAGCTGAATACGCAAAAGAATTTCTCGATCAACCCAATATTGATGGATTATTAGTGGGCGGCGCTTCTCTATCTGTTCAAGAATTTTCAAAGATCATAAATAGCTACAATACAAGTAACGTATAGAGGATTAAAAAATGACTTTTTTATATTATGCTACAATCATTCTTTTCATGATGTTGTGTGCTTTATTGTGTTTCGTCATTTTGATCCAAGAGAGCAAAAGTACGGGTTTAGGAGCTTCTTTTGGGGGTGAAGCAAGCGAATCCTTATTTGGAACTTCAACAGCCGATGTGTTAAAAAAGTTCACGGCTTGGTTGGCTGTGATTTTTTTTGTGGCGTGCATCGTTTTATCTCTTTGGACCAACGCTTTGGGACGCACTAATCAAGGCCAAAAAGAGCCGTTCACAATGGAACGCGTAGACCCAGCTGTTTGAGTTTGGGTCATTGCTTGATCTTAGTATAAGCAATGAACTGTTATTTTTTTTGGGCAGACTTCTTTTTTATTTCGCGTAGCTTAGGCTCGATAATTTCGCGTTCTTTGCTATCCAAGCGATCGATAAATAATTTGCCATTAATATGGTCGTTCTCGTGCATAACACAACGCGCTTCATAATCGAAAAATTCTTGAGTGAATGTTTTACCATCAAGATCCATGGCTTCGACTATAATTTTTAATGGACGAGTAACGTATCCATATAATTGGGGTATGGATAAACATCCTTCTTGAAGAGTGATAAGTTCATCGCTGTAAGATAAGATCTTGGGATTAATGAAAACTCGTTCTTTTCCTGGAATAATGGTTTTTTCATCCACATAAGAAGGTACACATGTCACAAACAATGAAAGGGATTGATGTACTTGAGGAGCCGCTAATCCAATGCCGTCTTTGGCATACATTGTCTCAATCATGTCAGCTACAAGTTGAGATAGGTTACTGTTGATTTCTTTGACAGGTTCTGTTTTTTTTCGAAGAATAGATTCGCCATAATAGGCAATAGGTAAAATCATAATTTTCTTTAATGAAATGTTTTATTACAGTCAAATTATAATATATAGGTGCTTTATCATGCAAACAGAGAAGAAAGGTCACACAGCATATTCAACAATACGCTTTTCTCTTATCACGGTTACTTTGATTTTACCTGGGTAGGTCAGCTCATTTTCAATACGTTTAGTTAAATCTCTAGCTAGATTGACAATCCCGTCATCATCGATCATATCTGGTAATACGATTATCCGAATCTCTCGACCAGCTTGCATCGCGTAGGCTGTCTCTACTCCAGGAAAATCATAAGCTATGTCTTCGAGCTTTTTTAAACGTTTCATATACTCTTCTACAGCTTCTGTGCGAGCCCCTGGACGTGATGCAGATAGGGTGTCTGCGGCACTGCAAAGACTTCCCTCTACAGTGATGGGTTCTATTTCAAAATGATGGCATCCAATACCATTGGCCACTTCTTTAGTTTCTCCGAGTTTTAAAGCTAAATCATGTCCAATAATGGCGTGAGTTCCTTCAATTTCATGAGAAATGGCTTTACCCATGTCATGTAACAGACCTATACGTTTAGCCATACGCACATCTAAGCCTAATTCTCCTGCCATCATCCCCATGATATGAGAGACTTCCAAAGAATGATCCAGTACATTTTGCCCAAAGCTAAAACGAAATTTAAGTTTTCCTAAAAGATGAATGATTTCCGGATGCAAATTCATCGCACCCACTCGGAAGGCAGCATCTTCTCCATAGGACTTAATCTGTCGCTGGATATTGCATTTTGCTTTATCAACTGCTTCTTCAATTCGTGTGGGGTGGATGCGACCGTCTGCAATAAGTTCTATTAGGGCCATTTTTGCCACTTGCATGCGAATAGGATCAAAGCTTGAAAGGACAATAGCACCTGGAGTATCATCTATGATAAAATTGACACCTGTAGCTCTTTCTAAAGTACGTATATTTCTTCCTTCTCGACCAATAATGCGTCCTTTCATTTCTTCATTCGGAATAGCTACGGTATTAACAGTAGCTTCGGAAACACAATGAATGGCTAAACGGCCGATGGCTGTAGAAATGATTCTTGTCGCTTCTTTTTCCGCTTCTTCTTCAGCTTCTTTTTTAGCTTTACGGATAAAATTAGTAGTTTCTTTTTTAATATCATCCTGAATGCGGGTGATCAACACCTCTTTAGCTTCTGAAGCGCTAAGTCCGGAGGCAATTTCTAGTTCCTGATTTAAGTGGGCTTGTAATGTGATGAGATTTTTCTTTTCTTGATCTAGTTGTTCACGTCGTGTAGAAAGTGCAGCTTCACGTTTTTCAATGTCGGCTAATTTTTTTTCAATAAAATTCAGCCGCTCTTCCATTTTATCTTCGCGTTGTTTGAGACGCTCTTCTTCACGAAAAATCTTACGGCGTTCAACTTGGCGAATTTCTTCTAATTCTTTTTGATGATCAACATGACTTTGTTTGATTGATAGTTGGGCTGTTTTTTTGATATTTTCAGCATCTTGTTCTGCTTTTTTAATAATGTCATTTGATATATTTTTAAATCCACCGAGACGGATTTTGTTAAAAAACCAAAAAAAACTTAGGCCAAACAAAACGCCAATAATCGATACTATTAGGTATAATATAATCTGTTCTATTTCCATGGGTATAAGATATCAGATTATTAAAGAAGGGTAAAGGTAAAATTTATTAATGCGAGTTTTAGATAACGCTAGTTTCGTTTAGGAATTGATTGTTTCAGAGATCTTTTCTCTCATTATTAATTTGTTGATATTAAATAAATTCAATTATATAAATTAGATGATATAAATAATAATAAAATATTAACCTTCTTTAGCCTCTTGAAATTTATCCCAAATTTTTAAAATATCCGCTTGGAGTGTTAAAGGATTAAAAGGTTTAATAATGACGTCCAATATGCCTATCATAGAATAATGAGTAATCTCTTCTTTTTGCACTTTCGCGGTAATGAAAACGACAGGAATATGCGCTATTGATGGTATGAGGCGCATCGTATTAAAAGTTGCTATTCCATCCATTTTAGGCATCATGACATCAAGAAGTATAAGATCCGGCTTAAATTGCAAAGCCTCTTGAATGGCTGCCTCACCCGATGATAAATACTTCACACTAATATTTGGAATATTCTCCAAACTATATTGAGCAATAGTCAGAAGATCAGGGTCATCATCCACAAATATAATTTTAGTTAGCGGTTTCTTTGTCATTATTATTTTTTACTCCATATGGGAAGATCAAAGTAGAATGTGGTTCCTTCCCCCCATTTTAGTTGCAAAATTTATATTACCATGCATTCCTTCAATAAGATTTTTGGAAATATTTAAACCCAGTCCTGTGCCTGTTGCTGAGCGTGCGTCGCTAGCATCAGCTTGAGCAAACTTTTGAAAAACTTTAGTTTTGAATTCATCGCTAATACCTATTCCTTGATCACGAATAGAGATTCTAACCATTTGGTCTAAAATTTGCATGGATATGAACACAGTGCTAGATGTGGGAGAGAACTTGAAGGCATTTGAGAAGAGATTCATCAAAACCTGAATAAGGCGTCTTCGATCTACAAGGACCTGTACATCAGTAAAAATCCCTTCTTTGATAATTTTAATGTCAAATTTGCCTGCCATCAGTTTCGAAGAGTTAATGCTTTCGTCAATGATTTCCTGAATAAACTGTGGTTTTAGGTCAAATTCGAACTTGCCTAGCTCGAACTTTTCAATATCAAGGATATCATTAATGATAAACGACAAACGTTCAGAATTACGATAAGCGATGTCGCATAGATCCATTACCCTTTTTGAAAGGTTTTTGTTATCGCGGATTAAACCCAGAGCTCCAAGAATTGAAGATAGGGGAGTTCTAAGTTCATGGTTTACCATAGAAATAAATTCATTTTTTGTTTTTTCAATAAGTTTTCTCTCGGTGATATCACGATCTGCGCCTCTAAACCCTATGACATTGTTTTTTTTATCCAGGATTGGATGGGCATTGCTTTCTAACCATCTTATAGACCCATCCCGATGAACCCATTCTGTTATCCGTTTACCCCAGCCTTCTTTTATCTGTATACATTTTTTAATTTGTTTTTCAATCTCTGTATGCTTATTTTTAGGTAATAAAGTCAACATTTCAGTGCCAATCACTTGCTCGGGGCTATACCCAAGGATTTTTATAATAATAGGATTGGTGTAAGTAAAAATCAAACGATCATCAATTTCCCAAAACCATTCTTCAGTAGTTTCGACAAAATCTCTAAATTTTTTTTCACTTGTGCTTAACGCATCTAGCGCCAATTGTCTTTTCAAATATTGGCCTATACCTATCCCGATAGAGGCCATGAGTGTAAGGAAACCTTCATCAACTTCATCTAAAAAAGGCTTTTGTTTGAATAACTCCAATAAACCAATGACATGCGATCCTTCAATTAAGGGAAAAGTAAATGACCCTTTAAGACCGGCATCGGTCGCTTCCTGGGTCCGAGAGAATTTTGAGTTTTTTTGTAAGTCTTCAAACCATTCTGACTGATCTGAAGACCAAATGTGATTAGGAACAATAATTTTTTCATGATTACGGGTGGCTTCTTCAAAACCTGGGATTTTAAGAGTGGGAATATGTGCGATGCTATAGAGTTGAAGCATGTCGGTTTTAGGTTCCAAAAACCATAGAATCATCACCCCCCAACCCTGATAATGATTGAGTGATTGAATAATTCTATCAAAGGTTTCTTGTATAGGCTCATTTTCACTTAGTATTCGATAAATTTCTTCGGAGATTTCAAGGAGTAGCTCAGCTTTTTTTGTCGATGTGATTTCCCAACTTATGCCTGTGATTTTTTCTGGAATTTTTTTATTATCAAAAAAGAGTTTGCCTTTTGTAACGATCCAATGAATGCTTTCATTAGGCCAGTTGACTCTATATGTACAATTGATAGGCTTTCCTGTCTCAAGGCATTGCTTTAAAATAAATTGAATATGTTCTCTATCCACTGGCACTATCTTTTCTAAGATATTTTTGAAAGAGCCTTTAAATTCTTCCGGTTTAAACCCCAACAGTGATTGCGTGAATTCATCGGCATAAAATTTGTTAGTTTTTAGATCCCAGTTCCAAGTCCCGATATGCGCTGATTTTAATGTATCTAATTGATCTTTTTCAGCTTCCAAAAGTTTTTTTTTAAAAATTTCGGCTTCCACAACTTTTATATTTGCTATTTGCCAAAACTGCATCAACACTCCTGCCCCCATTGAAATAACAAACCCTCCAAAAAGTATCATATAAATAAGAGTTTTATTAGTAATGGTGTTAATCAGATGTAAAGTTGGGTACATGCTTATTGAAAATGTAAGGTTTTCCAAATCAAAATTGTCTCGAACTCCTCCTTTCTTAAGAATATTGAAATTAAAATGATCATTAATTTTAAGGAGGTTTTTCTCTTCAACACTAATGATTAATGCAAAATCAGTAATGCTTTTAGGGTGGATAGTCGTATCTAAAAATGCTTTTGTGTCGATCACAAATATGGCTAAACCCTGGAAAGCTCCGTCCCATTGAAGAGGTTTCATCAGCAAAAAATCATAATTTTCACTATTTTCCTTAGGTAATAACATCAAAAACATTTTTTTCTGTTTGATATAATTGTGAAGCTGTTGTCGCATATCTGAAGGTATATTATTAAGGTCAATTTGAATTTTTTCTTGTGGAATGGAAGAGCGAATGTTTAGTTTAGGGTCAGTCCATTCTATAGCACGAAGTTCTTCCTGAGAGTGTAAGTATGAAAACATCTCAGGTTCTTTAGCCACAAAAGAATGAGTTTTGTCATGCTCGATAAATAGTGAGAGTTGTTCGAGCAAAAGAAAATCTTCCTTTAGTTTACTAATCATTCTGAGTTTTATATCATTCAACTTAGAATTTGTGATTTCTAAAGCTAGTTTGGCTTTTTCTAAGGCGATACCCCAGCTAATAAATATGGCGAATAAGCTAATTGCTAAGCTGACGATGATAGGTAATCGATTAATTAAGCCAATATTTAATTTCATATCGAAATAACACGTAGCTGCCATGAACCCTATTCCAATGCATATGGCAATGATTTGCGCATATAAATTGACCGGTGTGGCGCGCCAAAGAAAACTTAAGTGGAGGGGAACAAAATAACTAATTGCACCGGTCACTCCTAAAAGGAAAATGATTTGAGAGGCAAAAAAAAGAAGAGTGCTTTGTAAAGGAAATCTTTTATATCTACTCCATGAAACTAAAACCAGCCCAATTAAAATAAAACCCAGAGTAATGACACCAGGCATTAAAACATTAGTGACTTGAGGCAATGGGATTAAAGGGCTCATTATTGCTGTAATGCCAAATTTTACATCAAATGTAAGTTCTATAATTCTACAAATGGTTATGAAAAGAATGCCTATGCCAAAAATATTCGAAAAAGGAATACGAGTTGGAAGGAAAAAAGCAAACATGGCCAAGCCACAAAGTGTTATATTTAAAGAAGAGGCATAAGAAACCATTTCAATAGAGGGAGGGAACTGTAAGAGGTAAGCAATGCCCAAATGCCAGCTTAGGAAAAAAAGTCAACCCTCCCACTAACACAATTGTGGCAGTCGTTAGCGCTAGGGTTTTGAATAAATTCAGCTTTTCAAAGTGGGCTGTCATAAACTTAGTATTCTACTTCTTTAAACTCATCGATAAGTGTAACGCATTCATTTTTAGAAGAGGTCTCTTATTATCTTCTTGTAATTTTTAAAGCATTTTTTGGGAAGATCATTTACAGATTCCTGCTATTCTCAATTAAGGAAGATATGTCATATTTATGAATTCAAAGATGATAGTGGGTCTCTGCAGGGACCCGAAATGGATGGAATCAAAAAAAACTAAAAAAACTTTGGCAGAATAGTATACCTATATCTGCCAAACGTTATTTTCTAAAACTATTTACTAGAAGCTGTTTTCTTTCTAGTAGCAGATGCTCTGCTTACAGTTTTTTTTGCTGCTGTTTTTCTAACTGTTTTTTTTGCAGTAGATTTTTTAGCAGTTGTTTTTTTAGCCGCAGGTTTTTTAGCGGCTGTTTTTTTGGGGGCGGGTTTTTTAGCGGCTGTCATATACATTTCTCCTTATATTTGACAGTGTTTCTGTTATTTTCTATTTTTTTCCTTTTTTGGGAATATTTGCGCCAGATTTTCCGGCTTCATGCAAAGCAATGGCTACCGCCTGCTTTTGTGGTTTGCCATGATGTATTTCGGTACGTATATTGTCGCTTATTGTTTTTCGTCCGGTGCCTTTTTTTAATGGCATAAAAACGCTCCTAAAAAAATTTTTTATTCCTAAAAACATATTTATCAAAGTTTTTGGATTATACATAGCATTTTTTTCATCTTTTTTATCCCGTAACTTTTCGAGAAATAAAAAAATGCTTTGTCATTACATCTTAAACAGTTTTTTTTTGAATTTGAGATTTAAAAAAAAATTATCTTATTTTAAGTAGGATCACCAAAAACAAATCTTTTTTTTGAAAAAAATATAATTATTATGCGATCTAGATGGCAATCTAAACATCTTAGAACAGCTTAAAAGACATTAAAATTGAGAAAAACACCTAATTTATCAGGCGCTTGCATAGGGCGCACGTAGAATTTGAAATTTTTGTTTTACAAACAAATAAAATAATTTATAAGGATTTACATCATTAAAAAGGAGTAATTATGGTTCAAATGCAGACGGAGCCTTCTCAAAAAGCCAATCTTAATACCACTCATGAGCAAGCCATGGAAGTGGCTGAAGATGCACGGGAAAAAATGGAAAGAGAGAGCTTTGGGGGTAAGCTTTTCATGGGAAAATTCGATTATCAAATGCTTTTTCCTTTTCCACAACAAAGCCCGGAAGATAAGAAGATAGGGGATGAATTCATTGAAAAATTAACCAAAATATTGACAACAAAATTAGATCCTGATGAAGTAGACCGCTCGCGTGAAATTCCTAAAGAAGCCATACAAGAAATGGCACAATTGGGTGTATTTGCCATGAAAGTTCCCAAGCAATATGATGGTTTGGGGTTTTCCCAAACTAATTATAGCCGCGTCGTCATGAAGGTAGCCTCATATTGTGGAAGCACAGCTGTGTTAATCTCTGCACATCAATCGATTGGTGTGCCTCAACCCCTTAGGTTATATGGCACGGAAGAACAGAAAAAAAAGTTTTTTCCTAGATTCCGACAAGGAGCTATTTCAGCTTTTGCTCTTACTGAGCCTGAAGTAGGCTCAGATCCGGCTAGAATGAGTGCTGAGGCCAAATTGTCGGATGATGGTAAAAATTATATTTTAAACGGAGAAAAGCTCTGGTGCACAAATGGAACCATTGCTAATGTCATCATTGTCGTTGCTAAAACAGCGCCAAAAATTGTCCATGGGAAGGAAAAACAACAAATCTCAGCTTTTATTATTGAAATGAACACCCCAGGAGTTGAGGTTGTTCATCGCTGTGAATTTATGGGATTAGGCGGCATATATAATGGCATGCTGCGTTTTAAAAACGTTATCGTTCCATTGGAAAATCGCTTGGGAGAAGAGGGGCGTGGACTAGCCATGGCACTGGCGACAGTAAATGTAGGTCGATTAACTCTTCCAGCTGCATCGACAGGGGCTGCAAAACAATGCCTACATGCGTCTCGGCAATGGGGCACTTCTAGAGTTCAATGGGGTATGCCTGTAGCTTTGCATGAGGCAGGAAGGCAGAAAATTGCTTATATGGCCGCGACCACATTTGCTATGGAAGCCGTGACTTGGCTGACTGCTCAATGGGCTGACGAGGGCAAAGTGGATATTAGAATTGAAGCAGCTATGGCTAAATTATTTTGTACTGAAGCGCTTTGGAAAATTACAGACTTGGCTTTGCAACTACGTGGGGGGCGTGGATATGAAAAAGCAACGTCTTTAAAAGCTCGTGGCGAAATTCCTTATCCAATTGAACGTGCTATGCGTGATTGCCGCATTAATACTATTTTAGAAGGTTCATCCGAGATCATGAAATTATTTCTCGCGCGCGAAGCCATGGATCCTCATTTGAAAAAACTAGGGTTTTTATTGCAAGGTAAGGTTTCTACTTTTACAAAATTAGTGGAAGTTCCTAAATTGATGGGTCAATATTCTTGGTGGTATTTAAAGCAATTATTCAAGCCTTTAACAACAACTTCCTATAAAGAATTAGGTTCTCTAGCTACTTATTTTCAGTTTGTAGAAAAAACTTCGCCTAGATTAGCTCGTTATATATTTTTTTATATGGCTAAATACAAAAAAAAGTTGGAACATAAGCAAATGATTCTTGGAAGACTGATGGATATAGGAACAGATCTGTTTGTCATGGCGGCTACTTGTTCTTACGCAGAACTACAAGCAAAAAAGTTTAATAATAGTTCAGCTATCGATCTTGCTGAATATTTCTGCGAATTGGCCCAGCAAAGAATTGATGCAAATTTTGCGGAGCTTTCTGATAACGCGGATGCACATACTAATTCTATAGCTAAAAGAATTGTAAATAAAGAGTATAAGTGGCTAGAGGAGGGGATCATTAGAGTGGGTCCTGAAGATTAAATAATATGGTAATTATGCATAAAAGCCCTAATTAATCAATAAATTGAAAATAAATATGTAATTTGTTATAATTAATTTATTGGGATAATGTATTAGGAGCTTTTATGACTTCTTCAATTAATAATAGCAATAATATACCTGATCCCCTCACCACTTGGAATGGAACAGATATAAATTCTAGTAATCTGGGTTATATAGAGGATGAGGCAGCTTTTGCAGGGATGGCCGATGGAATTTCCGGAGATGATTCGGATGATGATGATGGACTTAGCTCAGGGAGTCCTTCAACAAGCGACACTTATCAAATCGGTATTAATTTGAATAGTGCAAATGAGTACAATCCTAGCAATAATTCTGATTTTTACAATATTGGAGTCACGGATACTACCCCTGACACTCCTCTTGCTCAGGCTGCCTTGACTCAGCAAAGAGAAACAGCTTGGAATAATGCACGACGATCTGCTAATCAAATAAAAATTTAGTCTCGGGTCTTTCTATAATATCTTCAGTTTTTCGTTTCGTTTAAAGCGCTCCCTTTAAAATTTTGTCTTGCTTGCAAAAAATAAAGCTTTTTTTTTATATTTCGGTGATTGAGATTTTTTCAACTGTTCATTAAAAAAAATATAAAGATGAGGCTTTATGCAAAAACTGCAAAGAAAATGCTGGACTCTGACAACATGTTTAATTCTTTTAAATGCACAATGTGCTTTTTCTGTTGGTGTTGAAAATGACGTACAGACAGCGAAAAGTGTTTTACATCCAACTAAAGGTAATCAAGTCACAGGAACAGTGACATTTACAGTCGTAGATGGGGGAGTGCGTGTCGTTGCAGATTTAGAAGGATTAAAACCTGGCGAACATGGCTTTCATATACATGAATTTGGGGACTGCAGTGCACCCGATGGTTCTTCCGCAGGGGGTCATTTTAACCCAACAAAAAAACATCACGGAAGTCCCGATAGCTTGGATCGACATGTAGGTGATTTGGGAAATATAACTGCTGAGGCTAATGGAAGAGCTCATTACGACCGAACAGACAAAGTGATCGATCTCAATGGTAAGGATAGTATTGTGGGGCATTCCGTTGTTGTTCATGAAAAAGCTGATGATTTTGTCACCCAACCTACAGGAAACTCGGGAGCGAGAGTGGCTTGCGGGGTCATTAGCGTTGAATAGAAAGAGGTCTTGTTTTTTTCATGCCACTCAAATAACTAAAAGCCTTTTGCTTTCGTTTGAGGAGATACATGTTCCGATTAGTGTCTGATGATTATATCCATGAATACGCACTTTTTGTAAAGTGCCGATGAGATCGTCATCTCCTTCAAAAATGACGCTTTTCCAACAACGCGAACGCCCTTTCAAAAGAGTACCGCCCTTAAGCGTACGACGTTCAACTAAAACTTCAATGTCTGTCCCTAAAAGCTCTTGACGTTGCTTAGTCACAATACTTTCGTGTAATTTTAATAGTCTTTGCAACCTATCTTGCTTCGTTTCTTCAGAAATATCATCTTTCCAGCGCATGGCCGGTGTCCCTTTACGAGGACTGTAGGCAAACAGAAAAGCTACCGAAAATTCGATCTCTTTCATTAAATCGTAAGTCTGCTGAAACTCTTCTTCAGTTTCAGTAGGAAAACCGACAATAATGTCCGTTCCCAAAAAAACCTGAGGAACTATTTCGCGTAGCATTTGGACTTTTTTTAAGTACTCTTCAATCGTATAAATACGATGCATCTTCTTTAAGATACGGTTGGAGCCTGCTTGCAATGGGAAATGAACAAATTCGCAAAGACTTTTAAGATCCCTAATAGCTTCCATTAACTCTTTGGTTATGTCTACGGGATGACTTGTCATAAATCTTACACGTTCAAGACCGGGAATTTTGTCTATTTGATAAAGGAGATCATGAAATAGGCAATTCCATTCAGGCTTGTCCTTTCCATAACTATTGACGTTTTGACCAAGGAGAATTAACTCTTTATAACCTTCTTCCATGACAAGCTTACGGCATTCTTGCAGGATATTTTCTGGGTGGCGGGAGACTTCAGGACCTCTCGTATAGGGCACCACACAATAGGTACAGAATTTATCACATCCTCGAATGATCGAGATATAAGCTTTAACTTTATCATCTCTTTTTGCATTCAAATAGTCTAATTCAAATTGAAACTGATCATCTGTTCGAATAATTTGTTGATCTGTAGCCAGGATATCGTCTAGAACATTGTTAAGTTCATGGATATTATTTGTACCAAGCACAAAATCAATATGCGGAAGCTTTTGAAAAAGCGTCTCTTTTTTAGCATTTGCCATGCATCCGGTCACCCCTATAATGGGGTTATTTTGTAAGGAATGACCGAGCTTACCTAATTTACCCATCACTTTTCTTTCGGCCAAATCCCTGATAGAACAAGTATTGAAAATTAAAAGATCAGCATTATTCTCGTCGTCCGTACGAATGAGGCCGCGACTTTCCAGAAGGCCTATCATAATTTCAGAGTCTAACTCATTCATTTGACAGCCGTAGGTCCTAACATAAAAATTTTTGAGTTTACGCATCATCATCCCGGGTTAATTTTTAAATATTGGAAGTCGTTGCAAAACATGCGTCCCGACATTTGCAATTTCCTCAAAAACGGTTTTATTTTAAGGAAAAGGGTATCTTTTTTTCAAGTTTTCATAGAACTTGAGAAAAAATATTGGCAAAAATGAGTTCAAAGGAGTAATATATAGCTTCATTATGAAAAAAATAGAAGTTTTAGGTTTTGACACATGGCACAAGATAAAAATAAAACAATTATGCATCGTAAAGAAGATAGCAAACCAACTTGGTTTATTCTCGATGCAACAGGTAAAACGCTAGGTCGCTTTGCTGCTGAGATTACAAAAATTTTAAGGGGTAAGCATAAGCCTACCTTTACAACTTATGCAGACGCAGGCGATGGCGTGATCGTTCTCAATGCGGATAAAATCCGTGTTACAGGAAATAAAGAAGCTCAGAAAGAATACATTTCCTATACAGGATATATGGGGGGCTTGCGCCGCACGCCATATCGTGTAATGAAATCTCGCAAACCTGAGTTTATTATAGAGCACGCCGTAAAAGGAATGATGCCTCATTCTCGTCTAGCTCGTGCCCAAATGAAGCGTTTACGCGTATTTGCAGGAGCTGAGCATGATTTAACAGCTCAAAAACCCATCAAAGCAAACATTTAAGAAGTAGACAAATATGGAAGAATTTATAGCAACTGGTCGTCGTAAAACAGCTGTATCTTCGGTCAGAATAAGACCGGGAGCAGGCAACATTGATATCAATGGCCGTACATTTGAAGAGTATTTTCCACTGGAAATTCAACGCCGCACTGTTTTAGCCCCTTTTCAAAAGCTTAACGGCAATGGTCGTTATGATATGATTATTCGAGTTAAAGGCGGGGGAGTCGAGGGGCAAGTGATTGCATCACGTTTAGGTATAGCTCGTGCTCTTATGCAAATCGATGAAGGCCTGCATCAAGATTTCAAATCGCAAGGATTTTTAACACGCGATGCTCGTAAAAAAGAACGTAAGAAATATGGACATGCAAAAGCTCGTAAGAGATTCCAGTTCTCTAAACGTTAATATTTAGTGTTGACTTTCAAAGATTTAATCGCTTACGTCATTTTCAAATGAGCCTGCATATGTCTATTTATCAATTGCGTATGCAGGTCCTAATCCTTCCAAATAAAATATAGCCAAAGCCCAGTGATAGTTTATTTAATGACCCAAGCGGTCAATTTTATATTATCCTTCAGTTAACGGAAAGATCCTCGGGAATCATCGAGAGTGAGGCATATTTACCACCCATTTCACGTAAAATTTGCTGCCAAACTCTGTCTGCTGTGGTATGAAAAATGTGTCTTGCGTTAGCAGGATGCAAAAACCAGTGGCCATCCAAAAATTCACGTTCTAATTGACCGGCGCCCCACCCTGCATATCCGAAACATAAGTGAATATTTGGGCCATTTTCATCTGTCAGAGAGTCTTGCAAAAACTGCAAATCTCCCCCCAAATGCACACCTTCGCAAATTTGCAATGTCTGATTAGGAACATCCGGACTGGTATGGAGAAGCATCATTTGATTGGTTTGTACTGGTCCTCCGGCGCGTATTCCTACTCTAGGATTGGCCATATGTTGAATGCTAATTATTTCTTCAGGAAGTTCGAGATCAAGTGTTTTATTGATCACGAGTCCAAAGGACCCATTTTGATTATGCTCGCAAACGAGAACAACACCTCGGAAAAAGATACCTTTATCTATGTCAGGGGTGGCGATTAAAAACGTACCCTTTTGTATTTGCGAATAAGGAATTGATTCCATATTAACCAACTAATATTTATATAATTCATAACTCCTAAAGAATTATTTGTCGAGAAATAAATTCATTGAGAATATCTACGCTAATTAAAGCCTAAAAATCTCTAAGTCTTTGGTGCCTAATCCAACAACATCGTTTCAGTTGCAAAGTTCCGTTTTACGTACATTAGTATCATTAAGTTGCTGATTGTACATCTTTAAAGCTTCTTCAGTATCTGTTACACGTCTTAGCAATTCAGCATAAACTTTTTGAAATTCGATGTTATCAAAAAGTTCGCAAGAAGAAGGTGAGTTATTAGTACTTTCTACGATAGAATAAACACGCGTTAAAGAGGTGTTGATTTGGTCAATTTCGTCATTGAAGAAATTACGAAATTGCTGAGGAGTGGACAAAGTATACAATAGATTAAGTCTACGCGCTCTTAGCCTTTGCCAACCTTTGTCCATGTTAAATAATAAGCCATAGTGATTAATATCATTAAGGACTGTCTCACCCTTACTAAGTAAAGAGTTAACCTTGAGATATAGTTGATCAGTCATTAAAATCTTTCCTATCGTCCCTTCACCCCTTTTAACATGAGCGAAAATATCTTTTCCATCATCGCTAATCTTATGAATGTTAAGTGAAGCATCCGCCAAGTCGCCTAATGTCTTATCTACAGTATCCCATGATTTAAGCACTCTATTGGAGAGTGTATAAATATTTTCTACGGTTTGTGATAGATTCTCAGGTTGATTTAAGGCGGCAGTAATATCCGTGATGTTTTGTATTGCAAGACTGGCCTTTTTTACAATCTGTTCATCGTGAATTTCAGTAAATAAAACATTAATTGATTCAAGAGTTGAATCAAATCTTCCTGTCAGATTTTTAAATTCCCTGAGAGTATCTTCAACAGAACCCACTTCACTAGCGTAAAGAACTTCATCATTTACAATATGAATAGCTTCACCAGGTTTGGGGGGCAACGGGATAATAACAACTGATTTTTCGCCTAAAAGACCCGAGGTGCGCGAGGATACTTCATCGGTATTGAAAACATTAACATTTGAATCTACATGCAGAATGAGTTCATAAACGTATATCATGCCGTCTTGCGGTTTGCGTTCAATGATCGCATCTTTTAGTTCATGGATGGCGGCGACTTCTCCGACAGGCTTTCCGGCAAAAGTCACCCGAGTTCCGACGGTAATTTTATCAATATTAGCAAAGCGAACGCGTAAAACGCGTCTTTCATCACCGACAGAAGGATGTAAAAACATGAGTGCAAAAATGATGATTGCAACAGCTGCTAAAACAAAAATACCTATCATGATGTTTTTTAATTGGTCGGCCATAGCTGTAAAGCTTTCTCCAGAGAAGTTAAGTATACATAATTGTGAAAGGAAAATGGCTTTTTTAGCTGATTCAAAGCCCGCGACTTAATGATCTTAAATGAGTCAATAAAAATATGAACCCATTAGCAAGCGTTAAATTGTGGGATTTTTTTTCTTCATCCAAATGCCAATTCTTCATTCCCCCTATGTATTAATAAAAAAATAAACCATTTGCTTATTTTTTATCCCGCATTAAATTTTGTTTTAGTCAAAATAGCATTTTCAAAAAAGTCATGCAACAAAGGGTCGTCGATTTTAAAAAATTCATCTTTAGGAGCTATGTGGATGATTTTTCCGTCATAATGGAATGCCAATCTATCTCCAACTTCAATCGCTGAATTAATATCATGTGTGACAACAATGCTTGTGGCTTTGAGCTCTTTTTGAGTTTCATTAATTAATTTATTAATATGTTGAGCTGTAATCGGATCTAAGCCTGTTGTAGGTTCATCGTAAAGTATAATGCGAGGGCGATAAACGATCAAACGTGCCAATGCTGCCCGTTTGCGCATTCCTCCGGATAAGTCAGATGGCATTGTATTTTGTATTCCGCTTAATCCCACCATATCCAGAGCTTGGGAGACCCTTTTTTGGATCTCTTCTTCTGATAAATCGAATTCATGTTGCCGCAGATAAAAAGCGGTATTCTCGCCAACGTTCATCGAGTCAAATAGTGCAGAACCTTGGAAAAGCATCCCCATGCTTTTTATCACTTTAAAGCGTTCATTAACACTTAAAGACGTGATGGGAATACCATTGATTTCAATAGAACCCTTGTCCGGAGATTCAATTCCAATAATTTGCCTTAAAAGTACGCTTTTACCTACACCGGAGCGTCCTAATATCACAAGCGTTTCACCGTCGAAGACTTCTAAGTTGAGTCCTTTTAAAACTTGAAGCTTGCCGTAGGATTTATATAAATTCTTTACAACGATCATATATTCTCTAAGTAATCATATGAGCTATTTAAACCAACCGTAATGACAAAATTGGCGACAAGTATAACTGAATAACAAATCACCACGCTGTTTGTTGTGGCACGTCCAACTCCAGCTGCTCCCCCTCTTGTCGTCATACCACGATAACAAGAAATGGTTGTGATAATAAGTCCAAAAACAAAAGCTTTGGTAATGCAGCTAAAAAAATCAAAAAGATGGATGTTGACTGGTAAAGGGTCTGTAAATGATGTTGAGGGCATTCCATAATAATAGACCGCTATAAAATACCCGCCTAAGATTCCGCATAAAGTACTGAAAACTGTTAGCAAAGGCATCATGACAATTCCAGCGATAAAGCGGGGAGCCACAAGATAACGCAAAGGATTCACCGACATAGATTTCAAGGCGTCAATTTGTTCAGTCACACGCATAGTGCCCAACGTCGCACACATAGAAGCTCCCACACGGCCTGTCACCATAAAAGCTGTCAGTACAGGTCCTAATTCAACCATCATCGCTTTTGTGACCATTAAACCCGTGGCGCTGGCCAATCCTTTATCAGATAGTTGAAAATAGGACTGAGCTGCCAATACCATTCCTGTTGAAAAACCTGTGATAGCTACTACTGGCAGGGATAAAACTCCGATTTCATAAAGTTGATCCCTAATTAATATCCACTGAGGCGGACGGCGTAATGTCACCCAAATCACAGAGACTATCATGGTTGCGTAATCGCCCAATGAAGCTAAAATACCGCCAATAGGTGAAGTCAAAAGCCATTTTTTTGACATGTTTTTAGAGTCCGGTGTTAAAGAAGGCATTCTATTAGAAAAAGGGTGAAGTGTAAAGTGCAAAGAGGCCGGGGAAAAATTCAAGTCTCAAAAGCGAGTTTTAATAGTCTTGTTTCCATTTAAGTTGAAGCTGGGTGCTTGAATCATCTCCAACTTGTGCTTCGGCCTTAATATTGGGCCAAAGGTTGGCTTCTATCCCTACCTGATTCGCCTCTGATGTAATGCTTTTATTTAATTTTACAAAAACTCCCCTTGAAATATATTTTCCTACTTGAAGGGAAACTTCGTTGGATTCATTACCTTCTGTTTTACTTATATCAATTCTATCAATCCCGATTTTATCTCTAATTTTAGTCAACATATCGGGTTCTTTTTTTCGTGCTTTAGCTAAATCGCTGATCGATTGAGACAGTTCGGAACCCTGAAAAGGGGTAATATCTGTTGATCCTCTACCAAAAAGAATCCAAGAAAGGATTTCGCGCTGTGACATCGGAGGATTTGATCGAAAAGCAATCAAGGGGTTTTTAACAGGACCTTTTAGGATAACTTCAGCAACAATTTTACCCAAGTCTTTGCTGGCAATCACGTAAAGAGTGGTTTTTTTGTCAGATTCACCGGCAAATGAGATTGTGCCCTCTTTTATATCAAAAGTTTGCCCATTAAAGTGGTATTCACCTTTAATGATTTTAAAGTCTCCAAAAAACAGGGGAGCATGGGCCATTCCTTGAACTTTGACACCACCATGCCAGTATGAGGAAAGATCTTTGGCTTTTATGGTCGCGTTCTTCTCAACGTCAATTTGCAGGTCTAATTCTAAAGGCCAGCGAGGTCGAGATGTTGTAAAGACGGGAGAAACTTCACCTTTTGGGACATTTATGTATTTAACATCAATTGCATGGGCTAAAGCCGAAGATTGTTCAGGAATTGTAGTCTGTACTGAATCTGTAGTCAAATGTCCTTGAATTTTTCCCATCCTTGAATTTCCGGTGATCACAACTTCTCCACTAGCGATTGCCTTGACAAAATCAAGGTTTAATAATCTAATTTTTGACAATTGTAATTCGAGAGTGAAGGGAAAGCCTAGTTCACGTTTTAATTCTAAACTTCCTACACCTTGAATAATGCCGTCACTTAAATCCAAGGCTTTGAACTCCTTTAAAACTAAAATTTTGTCATGAGCTTCCACGCTAGCATTAAGATGATGAAAAACGGCTCCTGTATTAGGACTTTCAAAAATGCCTTCAGCAATAGTAATATTTCCTGAAACGTGCGGGTCACTAAAAGAGCCACTTATATCAAGGGACACGTGGGTTTTACCTGAAAGGGATGACGTTTCAATGACTAACAATTGTAGCAAAGGGGCAATTTCACCTTGTGCTTCTACCTTTGCATAAAAAGGTGCAAACTCATCAACATAGATATTGGGGGGATTCAATGAGGCTGCTATGGGTAAACCGGCCATAATCTCAATAGGTTTTTCAGTGATGCCAATGATTTGAGCGGAACAAGTCATATGAGTTTGAGCTATTGTTCCATCGACGAAAACTTCAAATGGCGATGTTTGCTCGAAAGCTTCATCCAAGATTTTAATGTGGGACAAATGTGCCTGTACTTTGCCCGTGAGTTCTCCCGGTCTTCCAAATAAATAAGCTTCGCCGCTAAGCGTACCGGTGAAAGGCGTAATAAACTTTGGAGGATAAAAAATTTCTAATGGTACATGATCAAGGCGTGTTGTGGTGTGCGCTTGGTCCGACTTATAATCTATTGTTGTGTAAAGTGAACCCTTGCCGAGGGTTAAGGAAAAAGGGGACAAGTCGAAAACATCCTTTTGCATAGAGAGCGTTACAGGATCTTGAAGTTCAAAGAAATGCTTTTTAATATATCCTTGAAGTTGTTTTAAATGTATATTAAACTCGTTTTGTTCCCACTTCCATTGTCCCGAGGATGTTATGGATAGATCATTTTCAAAGGATTCCATTGTTTCAACTTTGAAAGGCCAAAAATTCATAGAAGGATCAATAGTCGTTTCGGCTATGAGCTCTTTCACCCTCCAGCCTTTATAAAGGGCGTGTTTTGTTGATAAAGTCATATAAGCGATCGGGTTGTTGAAGACATTTCTTATAAGACCGGAGACAGTAGCCTTTTCAGCTTGAAAATTTTCATAACGTGCTCGATCAGCTTGAATCGAGAATTCCATGTTTTGTTTAGGGCAAATGTCTTCTGATGAACTTATTCCATAGAACTTTAATGATAAGGCTGCAGAACCTTGCATATTAACATCATATAAAGAGCGCATGCCACTGTCATCTAAAGTAGCTTCTAAGCCCCCTTCAAAAATTTTATTGTCTACGAGATAACTCATGCCTCCTGCGACGATTACATTTCCATAGTCAGCATGAATGTTTGTCAAACTGATCTGTTTTTCAGTCCATTGAAAAATATGATCGGATTTAAAGCGAATCCCCCTTAAATCAAAACTGACAAAGGCATGGCCGTCTAATCCATTTGAGGATTTTGATAAAGCCATTTCTCCTGATAGATTATCAATAGCCTCTTGATAGATTTTTAGATTATTTCCCTTAATGATTAGATTAATATTCGGTCTTATGAGGGTACCTAAAATCGCTCCTTCTGCTGTTATTTCGCCCTCTAAAGGACAAGAAATTAATCTTGTCAGAGGGGAGCAATCAGTGATGTGTACATTGAAACGACCCTTTTGGATTTTAAAATTGGCTAGGTCTAACGAAAGATCCCCCTCAACTTTGCCAGGCCCTATAATTCCCTGCATAGAGTGGATATTAAGCAGTCCGTCAAGCGCATAAAAAATTTGTCCTTTGACATCAACCTTTGGCAAGGGCTTTTTTATTTCCAAAGAATGTTCTGCACAGGATTCACTAAATGCTAAGCTGAATTGCCCATCGAAAGAATGATCCGAGGCTTTTTTGGCATCAACACTCAGAAGCAAGTCATTGGGTAAATCCCTTTTCATTATCTTTGAGATAAGACCTTTTTTACTTTCCTTCCAATCACAATGAAATTGAAAATCAATCAGTCCTTGGCAGGTAAGATATATATGGGTTTTCTCACAAGCGGTTGAATAAGCTGTGCTTTTTGCAGATAAATCTAAGCTAGCTTTTTGTTTAGAGGGGTTAAATGATAATGATCCATTTAAATCTATAGGAAAAATGTTAAAAGCAAATTCAAGGGGAATCATTTCAGAAGCGGCTGTTAGATTTAGGATTTGAATTTTCGAGATCTGAATATCATAGGGAAAGAGTTGCCAGAACGAGAGGGATTCATTAGCTTTTTCAAGCGTTGAAGATAGATTTTTGGCGTGAGGTAAGTCAATGATATGCACGTCAACTAAGGAAACTTTTCCCAGTGTAAAAGTTTTATTGATGACTTTCCAAAAAGGAACGGAGACTTCCATTTTTCCAACAGTGAGCCAGAGATGATTATCCTCCTTAAGCTTTACTTGATAGGCAACCCATTTGAAAGGCAAGGGAATCGAAATAGACTCAATTTCTATATCTTGTCCTGTTTTTTCTTTAACAGCTTGAGTTAAAAAAGTCAGGATGATTTTTTGGGCATACGCAGTTTGAAGGTAACCCCAAAAAATCACAAAACTTAAAAGAGTAAAGATAAAAAAAATCAGTAAAGCTTTCTTCATATTCTATACACACGAGGAAATAATTATCCTAAGGGGATATGTTATCACAAAAAAAAACAAAAAACAATAGGAAGGAAGGGTATCGATTTAATTTAAAATGCGGCTTTGTTGTACAATTCACCACTGAGTCAGTGAGATCACTGAGAAAATGTGAGATGGGGAGAATTAGGCTGTTTTTTTCATACTTTGGGGCATTCCTAAGCTTGTCATGATGTTTAATGCTCTGGCTTTAACATAATGCCTCAGACTGTTGTCCTTGAAATGTTCGACATTTCAGATCTCTTCCAAAGAGTACTTTAAATCTATACATGCCCGTTTCAGCAAGACTTCTTCGGTGATAACCTCTAAGTTTTTTCCAGAGCTTTCGTGCATTCTCATCCTCTCCTAATCCTTTGATCTCAAGCAAAGACTTATTCCTCTCCAAGAAATAATCAGGTGCACCTGCACGGTATTGTCCATTCCTACGAGGTGGAATTATAGCAGTCGACCCATGATGATAATTAGCCCGATAACAGACCATTTGATCATAGGCTCCGTCGCCATATGTTCGCTTAACAGTTAAAAAATAGGGCACTTTTCCAGGAGAAATTAAATTCCTGTTCCCTTCTAATGACTTTTCGACATCCAAAGAAACCGTGTTCATAACACATTCAGAGTCATAAGGATTCAAAGTTAAGTTAGCTTGCAACCATGCTATTCACCTAATTATTTTTGATAGCCTGATGCATTTTGTCTGTTTTTCTAATAGCTATAATTTTAAAAAGCTTGGCCTATACTTAGGTAAATTTGAAAGCTCTCGTCAATATGCCGTCTACGGTGCAAGGGAACTGCAAAATCCAAACGAAGGGGACCTACAGGGGTATTATAGCGCATGCCAATGCCTACCGATTGTAAAACCTTTTTATTAAATTGAGGGAGATAGTTTTCGTAAACATTTCCAAAATCATAGAAAAGAACCCACCCAAGGGTTTCAGTTGTTCGCAAACGTGTTTCCAAAGAGTATATCATCATTGAACGGCCTCCTAAAGGTTCATGTCCTCGCAAGGGACTGACGGTCATATAGTGATAGCCCCGCAGCATATTTTCATTACCTGCATAAAAGCGTTCTGATGGAGGAATCGTATGGCGCTTTTCTCCCAAAATCGAACCTAAAGATGCCTTCGCAGCTAAAACTAAACGTTTATCCGACCTTAGAGGGATATAAATGGTTCCTGTAACAGTATTGATACAGTAAGCAAATTGTGTTTTAAGGATTTGCATGGATGGAACCACTTTTATATTGAGAGAACGGCCATGGGTAGGATCCAAAATGTTGTTTGCATTTGTCCAGCGCAGTTGAAAAGGAGTTTTTACAAGATTAAAGTTCCCATTATTATCAGAATGGGTATCACGCAGACGTTTAAACATACCACCGTGAAGAAATCCTTGTACGATCATTGATCTGTCTTTCAATGATGCAGGAAAAGCTATAAGAAGAAGCATGATAGCCTTTAGTGGTTTGCCTTAACACTTCCGCTAACCAAATGAGATCTTGTCTAGGCCGCCAAAAGTCCGGTATGACATAAGCTAAAGTACCTTCTTGCAGCCTCTGAGCGATTAAAGTTTTAAAACTTATTTTTTCTCCTCGTCCACAGACGTTGCGGTGCTCCCATTCAGCAAGAACTCCAAAACCATTGTCGGTTGAATAGCCTATACCCGCTCCCACACTCCTTTGTTTACTTTCCAATACCTCAATTTCTAAGGGAACAAGTCCTTCATCAGTGACATTTTGCCCATGTGTAATAGCGATAGAACTAAAAAGACCGGTGGCTTCAAGGGCGTTTTGAGTCTTTTCAATTTTCTTTGGATCATAAACATCCCCTATAGACCAAGCTATTTTTTTTTGATAAAATTCTGTAGAAACTCGCTCATGTCCTTTAAATTTGATTTCCCCAAAATAACATAACGGTCCTGAATTGACATGTAAGATGACATGAATCGATTGAGTCGCTTGATCTGCGATGACTTCTCGGTTTTCAATTTTAGCTAATGGGTATCCTCTCTTTTCCATCTTAAGGATTAAAAGCTCTTCTGCCTGTATAATATTTTTTGGAAGAGCAGGCTGTCCGATATTTATATCTAAATCCTTGGGTTCTATCTCATTATAGGGGAATGTATTAGGGTCTGATTTAGCCGGAATAATTTTAAAACTGGCCAAGGGATAAATAGGTCCTGTGTGAATATCAAATAATACTAAAGGAGGGTGGGCAGCAATATTGATATCCACTTCAACTCTCGCGTTGTAATAAGCAAGGCTATGTAATGCCGTGATTAAATGAGGGATGTCTGCTTCGGCTCTTCTCTTAAGTCCGGTGTTAGTTGAAGGGGGAGTCTGTTCCAGCTCAACAGTTTTCGAAACAGATTTTAATAGCATTAGCATTTCTTCGTCTTGAATACCTTTAAAATTAACAATATATTGTTCAAGGGCAAAAATGGATGAATGAATCCCTAAAATAAGCATGACACAGAATAATAGGCGTATGTTGAAATTCATGCTTGAGAGACCAGTATCCCATGGATTTAATAAAAGTAAGTATTATCGCCTGTTTCATAAATTTTGAACAAGCAAAGATAAAGGTTGAAAAAACGGACACGAATCTCCCTTTACATTTTACCTTTTGCAATTTATTGTTTTTACTTTTCTTTGGGATACCCAATAAGAGGTGATAATGCGCGCACGACCAAAAAGTTTAGAAATATATGAACGTCTTTGTGAAGTCATTCCTGGTGGAGTCAATTCGCCTGTTCGGTCTTGTAAAAACATGAATCAACCCCCTCTTGTTGCGGAAAGAGGTTTAAAAGATCTTATTTATGATGCTGATGGTCATACTTATATTGACTATTGCGGTTCTTGGGGAACCCTTATTCATGGCCACTCCCATCCACAAATTGTTCATGCAGCTCAGTCTCGTTTGGCGATGGGATCCAGCTTTGGAATTACCACAAAAATTGAAGAAGAATTGGCTCGTTATATTGTTACCTTAATGGAATCCATAGAGAAAATCCGTTTTGTCTCATCAGGCACAGAAGCGACTATGAGTGCAGTACGTTTGGCACGTGGTTTCACAAAACGTGAGTTAATCATTAAATTCGCAGGTAACTATCACGGCCACGCTGATTTTTTTCTTGTTCAGGCTGGATCAGGTGTCGCTGGATTTTTACCACAGGCCTCTTCCATTGGTATTCCGGAAGATATGGTAAAAAATACAATCTGCTTACCTTATAATGATACTGATACGTGCCGAAAAATGTTGCGTGATCCAGAAAATAGAGGACGCATCGCTGCAGTCATCTTAGAACCCATAGCCGGCAACATGGGTGTTATTCCCGCCAAACAGGAATTTATTGAGATGCTTCGAAAGGAGACTGCTGAAATAGGTGCATTGTTAATTTTTGATGAGGTGATTACGGGCTTTCGTGTCGGACTCAAAGGTGCCCAAGAGATATATGGCGTAAGGCCTGACTTGACGACTTTGGGAAAAGTGATCGGCGGAGGATTCCCTGCGGCTGCTTTTGGGGGCAGGCGTGATGTGATGGACTGTTTGGCCCCTATCGGTCACGTTTACCAAGCGGGAACTTTATCGGGCAATCCAGTCGCTATGGAAGCAGGTTTGCAAGCATTGAAATTGCTTAATCAGAAGGGTTTTTATGATGAATTACTAAGAAAAACTAATCTTTTACTTCGACCTATAATTGATTATTTAAACTCCAGTCAAAAAAATGCATGCATTCAGCAAGTGGGCTCTATGTTCACCTTATTTTTGGGTCTAAAACAAGTTAATCATTTTGATGATACAAAATTATTAGATAATCAAGCGTTTGCAAAGCTCTTCCGTTTTTTATTCTCTCAGGGCATCTATATCCCGCCATTGCATATAGAAGCTTGGTTTGTATCAATGGCACATAGCGATGATCATTTAAACTACACACGTGATCTTATCATCGATTTTCTTGAAAGAGAATTTTGATACATATATACCCATTCATAGACGCCGTGATAAAAAAAACATAAAACTTGCAACTCATTGAGGCTCAAATGAAAGGTGCCGTTTACTCTCGCTCTCATCCTTGGCATGGCGTGTCTTTAGGACCTAATGCCCCCGATGAAGTTTGCTGTTATATTGAAATGGTTCCAACAGATACCATTAAATATGAATTAGATAAAGCAACCGGTATTCTTAAAGTAGATAGACCGCAAAAGTATTCCAGTGTGTGTCCCAGTCTTTATGGACTTTTGCCTAAAACATTTTGTGGCGATGGAATAGCTAAGCATTGCATGCAAAAAACAGGTCTAAAGGACATCGTAGGTGATGGTGATCCATTAGATATATGCGTTTTAACAGAAAAAGTGATTCCTCGTGGTGATATCATTTTACGGGCCATTCCTATTGGTGGATTTCGTCTAATAGATGGAAATGAAGCCGATGATAAAATTATAGCTGTTTTAAAAGAAGATTTAGTTTATGGAAAAATTAAAGACATTCATCAATGTTCAGATATTTTAATTGAAAGACTCAGGCACTATTTTCTGACCTATAAAGATTCGCCGGAACGTATAAACTGCAAAGTCCAAATCACCCATATCTATGATGTGATTGAAGCGCATCATGTGATCAATTTAGCTTTCAACGATTATCAAAATAAGTTCACAGAAAATTAAATACAGTTTACTAGTTCTGCTTATATAATAACTATTCTCAATGGTTATTAAAAAAATACCGCCAATCAAATCTACTTGACTTCTTTTGATTCATTTAATAGATTGACTATTTTGATATTTTTGTTAAACTTAAATGAATCAATAACAATTTTAAACCAACTTTTTAACTAACAAACAAGGTGTTATTTTTATGAGCAGCTGTGGTAAAATTATTTCTCTTTTTAAACCTTGTTCTGACAAGAGTTATTTAGAAGAATTTAAATCACTAAAGAAGAAAGATCAGATTATTATTGGCGCTATTACTAGCCTAGTCGCTATAGTTACTTTACCAACTTTTGGTCTACTAGCTGTACCCACTTTTCGAGGCTTGGTCACAAAGTTCTCAGTCAAAAATCCAATAGTAGCTGTTGAAAATCTAAAAAATAAAAAAATTCAAAATGTAGCTGACCATCTATTTGTAAAGAAATAATCACGAAGCCTGAAATCATGCAAATGGGTCCTAATGCTATTCCTAAAAAGCCTCCTGAAATAAATCCAAAGCCGCTGGCTGATCTGAATCAAGAGATTAAAGCTGATTTGATTAAAGCTAAAAAGATAGATGATCTCAATAAGCTATTAGAGTTGTTAAAAAATCGCAATGCCACACCCTTAGTACTAGCCATTGTTTCTAATGACGTCAAAAAAATTCAGGAACTCATCAAAGCTAATGTGAATATGAACGAACCTGTGATGGGTTCCTCACCTTTGCACTGGGCGGTCCATTTGGGAAATCATGACTTTGTTAAAATTTTGATTCCTCTAACGAAAAATATTAATGAAAAAAATTTAAAAGGTTACACTCCTTTATGTGTAGCCGTCGCTTTGGGTATACTGAAATTGTGAAAACTTTATTAGAACATAAAACCGATACAAGTCTGATGAGCGATGATGGGCGGTTGCCATTTCATCATGCGGCTGCCGCAGGCCAATTAGAACTCGTGAAGATGTTAAAACCTGAAAATATCAACCAAACCGACAAAAAAGGTAACACGGCATTGTCCCTGGCTGCTTTAGCTGGCCAAACAGCTGTTGTCAACTACTTGTTACAAGAAAAAGCTCGCACAGACTTAAAAAATTTTGAAGGTAATCTTCCCCTACATTTGTCCATCTTTGGTCCAGGTGATGTAAAAATAATTGAATCATTAATTTTGGCAGACAAAATTCAAATTAACGCAGCAAATGATTAAGGGTGACACCTTAGGAATCGCGGTGTTGAAAAAAAAAGCTGAGGAAGTGAAAATCTTACTTGAACAAGGGGGCGATCCGGATTGGCAACATCCAAAAGTAGGGTCTTTACTTCTATGGGCACTAAAAAATCAACAATTTCTCATAGCCGAACACTTAGCCTCTAAAACAAAAAAAATAAACGAGAAATTCGACGGAAGAACAGCCTTAAGTCATGCTGCAAGACTCGGAAGTCAAGCAGTGGTAGAAATACTATGGGAAAAAGGGGCTGATGCGAATATTGCCGATTCCGATTTTGATAAAAATTTACCTTCTCATTGGGCCGCATTAAATGGACATTTAGAGATTCTTAAACTACTTGAGCCACATATAAATCTCGATGCCGTTAATGAATCAAAAAATACAGCTTTACAATATGCAGTCAAGGCCAAACATTTTGAGATTGTAAAATTTTTAGTCGAAAAAAATGCCAATGTTAATATTAAAGATCAGTTTCAAGCGTCCCCTCTACAATGGGCTATCGAAAAAAAATTATCGAATATAGCAGAAGTTTTAATACCAAAAATCATAGATGTTAACGTTAAGGATGACAAGGGCAGGACTTTATTAAGCTTTGCTTCTGCAGAAGGTTTAACGAAAGTTGTAGAGTTGTTGCTAGAAAAAGGAGCGGATGCGACAATCTGTGAATCTACGGAAGAAAAAGACTCGCCCTTACATAGAGCGGCCTTTAATGGACATCTGGATATTGTAAAAGTATTAGCAGAGAAGACAAATGTCAATATCTTGAATGACAATTGGGATACACCTATGAACATAGGCATTAATCATCCTAAAATAGTAAAATATCTTTTGTTAGAAAAAAATGCTGATCCGGATATTAAAAACATCGATGGTAAGACTCTGATCCATTATCTTGCTGATGGGCAGGATTTAGATATCCTTGAAATTGTTGCTTCTAAAACAAAAAATATCAATGAGCCTGATGATGATGGAATGACTGGTTTAGGTATAGCCATCTGTGAAGGATCAGAGGAAGCTGTAAAATGTTTACTCAAGTATCATGCCGATAAAAATGCTCCCTGTGATGATGGCATCCTTCCTTTACATTTAGCTGTGAAAGAGAATCAGTTAAGGTTATTGAAGCATTTAATCTCTAAAGTTAACATTAACGTGCAAGATGTCGAAGGTGAGAACGCTCTTTTCCATGCAGTGAAGTCAAGAAATGTACAGATAATTCAATATCTTGTTAATCGAAACGACCTCATCGATCCAAAATTGATGGCGAACCTTGAAAACAATAACAAAGAGCTACCTTTGCACGCGGCTTTTGATTTGATCTTTAAAGCATCTGTAGAACCTATCGCGAAGGTTTTAATCCCATTGACAAATATGGATGCCCTAAATGCTGCGGGAGATACTATATTGATTCAAGCCATAAAATTTGGCAATTTAGAAATTGTAAGAGAAATCTTGAAACAAAAGCCTAATCTAAATAGGGCAAACAAAAAAGGTGAACTGCCATTGCATGTCGCTGTCGAGAAGGGAAATTTAAATATCGTTGGATTAATAGCTGAGCATGAAGATATTAATGCTGTCAACGCTAAGGGACAAACAGCTTTGAGTCTGGCCATTAAATTAGGTAAGGCCGGAATTGCCAAATATTTAGTGGAACATGGAGCAGATGCAACAGCTGATCAACTGGATGAAATTCTAAACATGCGTTCTGAATTAAGTCAAGCTGCCGAAGAGGGGAATTTAGATCAAGTGAAAGACTTATTAAACAATGGAGCGGACGCCAATCATAAAGATAAAGATGGCTCACTGCCCTTACATTGGGCAGCGTTTAGAGGGCATTTTGAAATTGTTAAACGTTTAGCTCCGTTGACTATTAATATCGACACGCGAGACAACGATGGCGCGACGCCTTTAAATTTTGGTGTGCAATCTGGAAATGTTGATATAGTGAAATATTTACTCGGTTATGCCAACCCGAATATAGTCGATGATTTAAACAACTTGCCTCTGCATCTTGTGCCTAAACAAAACAAACTAGAAATTACAAGACTCTTAATTGAAAAAACTGAAAATCTTGATGTTGAAAATGAAGATGGAACACCTTTATTTTTGGCTATCAATGATAACCAGGTCAAGGTTGTCGAACTTCTTTTAGCTTTTGGTGCAAAAGCAAATACCCCAGATGAAAGAAATAATTTGCTGTTACATGAAGCTACCATTAATGGAAATTTAGAAATCATTAAATTGTTAGTTTCTTATTATACAAAAGAAGAAATCAATCATGAAAATAATGATGGAGACACTGCGCTAAGTCTTGCAAAGAAATTTCATAGAAATGACATCATAGAATTCTTAAAAGAACAGGGGGCTGTCAAAAAAAAGAAATAGATACTTTTTAGTTACGAAAATAGTGGAATGGTTATTCACTGAACGTTAACATGCGTGATGGAACCTATATTGGAAATGGCATGTTAAAGCTTTTGATTAATTTTTTCGTTTTTATTTCTCTTTTCTTCTTCTCTCAGGGTTTTTCTGAAGACAAGGTATCCTTTCTTTCTATGAAAGGGTACCTTGGTAAAGAACAATTGGACGAATCCCGCAAGATATTAACTAACAGACCCCAAGCATCTAATCAAACGATCATCATCGAAATTAATTCTACCAGTGGTGATTTAGTTCAAATGCTTGATTTCGCCAAATTCCTTTATGAACTCAAACATTTAAACCACGACAAATTGATTGTATATATCGAAGATAGCGCCATTGGCCCTTCTGCGGTTATCCCTTTTCTAGCTGATCAACTTTACATCTCTTTACTTGTCGCCTGGGGTGATATTCCCCTTGGCAATGAAAAAGCCATGTCCACAAACCTTCTTCGCAATCGTGTCCTGAGCTTGATAGATGCTTCTTCCCCCAAGTCCGAACTTTTAAAATTACTAGCTATTGCTATGTGTGATCCGGAAGTAAGAATCATTGCTGATCAGCATGGTTGGAAAGTGGCTTCCAACGATCAGGCTGGTTCTTCGTTAATCTCCGAAAAGGGAGAGACGCTGGTCATTAATCAAAATCAGCTTAAAGAAATTGGCTTAGCCGCAGAAAGTTTAACATCAAACGAGTTTAAAAAGCGTTTTGCCTTTAGGGAAACCGAGTCAGAAAAGGCTCCTCAATCAGCTGAAGTCACGTTAAGTACTTTGCAGATGAATCCTGATCAATGGATGGAAAAGCTCAAAGCTCATATCAAATATAATCCCCATGGACCTAATGTTGTTGGACATATTTATATTGGCGATCGGCAAACCGAAATTAACCAAACAACTTGGATTTATGTAAAAAGTGCTTTAGACCATTACAAAACAAATAAACCTATTTTCGTGATTCTTGAGCTCAATACTCCGGGCGGTACGGTTTTTGATGCTCAAAATATTTCTGATGCCTTGAAAGAACTCGATACCCAATATCAGATTCCAGTCATCTGTTTCATCAACAACTGGGCTATATCAGCCGGGGCTATGCTAGCTTATTCTTGCCGTTTCATCACCATAACAAAAGATGCGAGCATGGGCGCAGCCTCACCCGTAATTGCCTCAGAAACAGGTGAAATGAAAGAAGCCTCTGAAAAAATTAATTCCGCTCTACGCACCGACTTCGCTAACAGGGCCTCTTTCTTCGACCGCAATCCTTACATCGCTGAAGCAATGGTAGATAAGGATATGATTGTCGTTTTACGTCATGGAAAGATCATCAAACTTGATAATGAAAATCAGATCAGGACAAATGGGCTAGATCCCGATACGATCATTTCTCCTAAAGGAAAGCTTTTGACCTTAAATTCTGAAAATTTAATCAAGTATGGCGTGGCAGATCTATTACTTCCTCCGGAAAAGCTCTCTCCTATTACACCCGAAGAAAAGGCAAGCGGAAAATGGCCGTCAAGCAAAGAATTGCTTTTCCATCAGCCTTTTTTCAAACAAATCCCTCAAGTGACTATTGATTCTTTTCAGATGGATTGGAAAACACGTTTTTTTGCTTTTTTGGCGCATCCTATCGTATCCTCTTTACTTTTTATGGGGATGATGCTTGGTTTTTATGTAGAAATTAACTCTCCTGGCGCAAGCTTGCCAGGATCCATTGGTGTGATTTGTTTATTTTTAATTATCCTTTCCAGCTTTGCTCAAGAAATAGGAAATATGCTGGAACTTATTTTATTGCTCGTGGGCTTAGCGACAGTTTTAGTAGAAATATTTGTTCTTCCGACGTTCGGTTTGCTGGGGTTTGTGGGTTTGCTCTGTTTCCTGGCAGGTTTATTTGGTTTAATGCTACCTGGTTTAGGAAAGATGAGTTTTGAATGGAATACCAATTCTTTTAATGCTGCAGGGGAAGTTTTTTTTGAACACTTGGCTTGGCTTTGTGGATCGATCATTCTCTCTCTTATAATTATGTGGCTATTAGCCCGCTATGTGCTGCCAAGTTGGGGGACTTTCAAACGCTTTGTTTTAAGCGGCCATGAACAAGAGGCTTCTCTAGGTTATGTGGCAGGTGATGATCCCTATCTTTTGCCCAAACCCGGTACGACAGGTACAGTGATTGCCACATTGCGTCCTGCTGGTAAAGTGATGTTAAATGATACCATCTACGATGCGATGAGCGATGGCAACTTCATTGAGAGGGGGGAAGATATTGTAGTCGTTCGCATCGAAGGCAGTGTGATTATCGTCAATTTTAAGGAGCATGCATGAGTCCTTTAGTCCTATTAGTCATAGGTTTTTTACTGGTGTTTTTGGAGTTTTATCTACCAGGCGCCATTATGGGCATAGCGGGCGGTGTTTTTATCCTCGCAAGCTTAGTTTTATTTGCTATGCAAACCGGATCTCCTTTTGGCACCATCTTGTTTGTTGTGGCGATTGTTATTTCTCTCATATTGTTGTTCAAATTTGCCATTTGGCGTATTCGCACCGCCAAGCCGTCGCGAAGCATCTACTCCAATGCGTCCCAAAATGGATACCAAGCTGTCAGCTTTGATTCTTCAGCTATAGGCAAGGAAGGAATTGTACTGACCGATTTGAAGCCCGGCGGTTTCATCATCGTGGATGGCAAGCAGCAGCAGGCTATTTCGCAAGAAGGCTATTTGACGAAAGGCACCAAAGTCAAAGTCATTGGGGGCGAAGAATCTAATTTAATTGTCAGAAAGGAAGAACTATCATGAATTTTAGTATGGAATTTTATTTTTTGCTAATCGTTTTAACAGTGATCGGCCTCGTAGTCCTCAGTATTTTAGGAAGATTTATCAGTTTATGGTTTCAAGCGTTTGTATCAGGCACTCCGATTCCTTTGTTTAACCTCATCGGGATGAGCTTGAGAAAAATTCCGCCACGTATCATTGTGAATGCTCGCATTAATCTTTTTAAGGCTGGTTTAAAACAGGTCTCTGTTTCAGATTTAGAAACACACTATCTGGCTGGAGGCCACGTTTCCGAGGTGGCCACTGCTATGATAGCAGCCGACAAAGCTAACATCCCACTGGATTGGAAACGTGCCACAGCCATCGATTTAGCAGGACGTGATTTGCGAGATGCTGTCCAAACCTCAGTCAACCCAAAAGTGATTGACTGTCCGAGTCACGGCGGCTATATCACAGGTGTTGCTAAGGATGGCATACAAATCAATGTTCGTGCTCGCGTAACTGTTCGCACCAACATCGCCCAGCTTGTAGGAGGTGCGACAGAAGAAACCATCATCGCCCGTGTAGGGGAAGGGATAGTTACGGCTATAGGGGGATCTGAAACGCATTTACAGGTATTGGAATCTCCACATAAAATCTCCAAAGTAGTCCTCGAAAAAGGCTTAGATTCTTCCACGGCTTTCGTTATCTTATCTATCGATATTGTAGAGATGAACTTGGGAGAAAATATCGGCGCAAAACTGCGTGCTGATAAGGCTGAATCGGATAAGCGCATTTTTCAAGCCGAAGCTGAAAAACGCAGAGCTATGGCCGCAGCCATGGAACAAGAAAATATGGCGAAAGTGAAAGACATGGAAGCTAAACTGATCGAAGCTCAATCTGCTATACCTATGGCTATCGCAGAATCTTTTCGTTCAGGAAACATAGGTATTATGGATTTTACACGTTATGAAAACATCTTGGCTGACACCAAGATGCGAAAATCCATCGCTGAAGAAGGTGGCGAAAGTCAAAAATAGTTATTATGAGGATAGGACCATGGATTTTTCCCAAGTCGTAGGATTTTTAGTGACGATGGCTGCAATCGTTTATATGTTTGTTAAGCGAGCACAAGATTTACATAAACGTTCGCAGGCTCAAGACAATGACCCTCATGAGGAACACCATCAACATACGTTGCATGATTTTCTTAAATCTCTTGATACAGACATGGAGGAAAGTGAAGATTTTAAGCCTTCTTCCAAAGATAAATTCGTAAAACCTGAACCCCTTCCTGTTTATCATAAAAAAAAACATGAATCAAAGCCTTCCAATAAATACGATTTTACTCAAGAAAAGTTTAAGTCCGGTCTGGATGGCTTTCAAACAAAGACTAATATTGATGAACGAAAGCTCAATATTAATATCAAAAATAAATATGACCATGCGGATGGAGAACATCTTTTAAGTTCGCAATTTCGAGGAGAAAAAATGCCTCATCTGATCGGATATCGAAGATCTTCGCGCATTAAAAGCTTGATTCGCAATATACCATCAAAAAAAGATCTTGTTCTTATCCATGAAGTTTTAGATCAACCTAAGGGATTTAAGTTTTAATCATGTCTGTAGTGGATAATTACAGGCGCTTAAACGAAGAGATTGCGCAAACAACCCTTGCTTGCGGTAGAAAAATCGAAGAAATTAAGCTGGTAGCCATATCCAAGGGCCATTCTCTAGACTCCATTATACCTGTTTATAACCAAGGATGCAGAGACTTTGGTGAAAATAGGCTGCAAGAGGTGCTTCCAAAGATACAATGTGCGCCCATGGATAGCCGTTGGCACTTCGTTGGCACCCTGCAAAAAAATAAAGTGAAAAAAGCGATTGGGCAGTTTGCTATGATCCACTCCGTGGATTCCCTCGATTTAGCAAAAAAAATTTCGGAGGCTTCCGTAGAACAAAAGGTAGTGACCGCCATCCTGCTGCAAGCCAATACTTCTGGAGAACAATCCAAACATGGGATGACGCCAGAAGCCTGTTTCAGGGATTTTGGGGTGCTCATGTCTTTACCTGGATTAGATGTTCAAGGCATGATGACTTTGGCTCCCTTTGTAGAGGATGTAGGAATAATCAGTTATACTTTTGAAGGCTTACGCCTTTTGCGGGATAGAATTGTTGCAGAATATCATCCTGACAATGGCTTGCAGGAACTCTCGATGGGCATGTCACATGACTTCAAGCTTGCTATAGCTGAGGGAGCCACCATTTTGCGAATCGGCACAAGAATTTGGGGATAAAAGTTAGATTAAAGAATATGAAGGTGCGGAGCTTTGTAACACCCGTTTGGGTTGCTACAAAGCTTATCTATTTCCCTAGCTTAATGCGCACGGGCATGGAAATAGGTTATGCAAGAGGTCTATTGATTCGCGAAGCGTCGCGATGCGTAAAACAGTCTTTAAAGTTGAAGAAGTTTCGCATCGCTTTCGGAGTGCAGAAGGCCTTCCTTCGCTTTCTAAAACAAACACAATCAATCACAAATGTCAAAATTTAGATCCCATTTTATATTTCAAAATTGTTATGTAAAAAGCGAAGGAAGGCCTTCGCAATCTAAAGCGATGCAAAATACTTTTTACAAAACTTTCTTTTTTTTGCATCGCAACGCTCCGCGATTCAAATGCTTACGATGTCTTACAATGACTTGTGGGTAATAGGATGGGAAAGCCTGCGCAATCCGACAGCGATGCAGCTATTGTTGTTTTGATTATATCCATGCATCGCGACGCTTTGCGTGAAAATGAACATTATTAGTTTAAAAATTTCAAGTATTCCTAGCCTGATGCGTTTGCCCAAAGGAGGGGCTACAAGGCTATCATGCAAATCTATTTATTTTTATAAGAAGCCTAGGTACTTTTTCTTCTATTTCATCAATGACTGCGTCGTCTATATTTTTCCTATTCAAAATGATTTTTTGCAGTTTTGGGTAATTAGGAGATAAGGCAATCGTTTTGACACCCGCATTATATTTATTGGCAACTTGATCAGGTATACGCATGTTTCTAAGGTTTAATTTTTCTAAGTTCTGAAAGTGAATGGACTTAGCTAATGGTTCTAAGCTTGAGCCATCGATTTTATTAGCTTCTAAATTTATGCTTTTCAGAGATGAGAAATGAGGAGATTTTGCGAATTTTGATAATCCTCTATCAGAAATATTATTAAAAGAGAGATCAAGCTTTTTTAACTTTGGAAATTTTTTTGAATCAGCTAACTCGCTTATTTCCTCATCATGCAAGTACAAGTTTTTCATTTCTAGTTTTTCTAAATTAAGAAAATTGTCAGATTTGAAAATTGAAATGGCTTGTTTGACTATTTGTGGATCATTGGGGATGATAAAAAACTGGTTATTTAATCTATTATTTAGAACAAGAGTTTCAAGTTTGTGAAATTTCTTATTAACTAGCTTATTAAGATTTGCGTCTCAGCGATTGCGCGCGAGCGCGCAATCGCTTGAAAAAATAAGATTTTCTCAATAATTTTTCATTTTCAAATATAAATCGACAAGAAATATTTTTAAAATAACAAACAAACTAACTTCCTTTCTTTAAACAAATCATATATTTTTTAAAAACTTTACATAAACCCTTGATTATCACCTCCAAATTATGATTTTTTTGAATTTATGGTGGCTCATAAAAATTAAAACGAAACTGAACTTTTGGTTTTTGAAGAATTGGTGAGTTTTCTATGAGAGCCCAGCTAATCTCTACTAACTGCTGGAGCAGATCTCTAGCAAATTTCATCCAAGACCTGTTCTTACAAGCTTCTTGAGCAAAGGTTGTAAAACGAAATAGCTCAAACACTGCAAACGCTATAAACATTATCAACTTCCAAACCAACCAGAGGTTGGGATCTGCGCGGGCAACATCATGCTTTGCATCAAAACCTCGGTTTTTGCATGTATTGTGAAGATCTTCATGGTCCCAACGCATTCTAGCGCGCTTAGCTCGTGAAAAACAGTTCTGCTTACTTAGAGGCTTCGAACAAATCCATTCACCTTTGTATCCAAGCTTCACAATCCCTTTAGAATCTTGCATCCGTTCTTCATATCTTAGCACGTTTGTAAACGCTTTATTTCCCACAGCTTCATTGTTAAACCACAGTGCTTGACGTGTAATCTCTTGTTTTCCACATTTCTCTTTTATTTTGTGTATATACGCTTTCTGATAGAGTTCTGTCTTTGCAAGGTCGTCGCAATGCTTCCCCAGCTTTTTAAGGGTATTTTCTTTGCGTACGATTAGATAATCCCAGCCGAGGGAGTCACACAGATGAATGAATGGTTCGTTAGAATAAAGTGCATCTCCTTCAAAAATAAACTGTAACCGAGGGAAGCGTTTCTTGATTATTGGAAGCACAGCATGTGCTGCTTTAAGTTCGCATTCTTGCTTAAAGGCTTCATGCCCTTGTGTTGTATCTACCTGATGAGCTTTTAAAGCATACACATAAAGA
>CAVVKX010000024.1:0-10048 GCA_963748975.1 uncultured Parachlamydiaceae bacterium | reverse complement strand
TTCTGCATAACTGCATAACTTTTTTTCTGTTTTTGTTTATTTTGAAAATCTGAAAAAGTTATGCAGTTATGCAGAACCGGCCCCAATCACCGGCCCCAATCATTGGATTACAAATACGCTGAAAATCTTAAAAAGATAAAACGCTTCTGTTTGCCAATAATTAAAAAAAATATTGCAATATATTATGAAATTGTATATAATTAATTTTAATTAATATATAATAGGTGTTTATGAATTGCACTATAAATGTTCTAAAATAATCATAAAATTGACAACATATTAAGACCCAGTACTGAGAATCCAATTATAAGGATCAAGCTATCCAATAGCGATAAATTACGTGTTTGCGTAAGTGCTATTTTTTCTTTGGGAATCATGCCAGCTTTTCAAAATTATTGTTACAGTAAAGCTTTAGAAAAGGGAAATATCAAAGCGGCTAGCTCTGCCATACGTTGGGGCGCCTCAGTGTATATTTCAAGAAAAAATATTCTAAAGATGTTAAATAATGATAAAATTGATTCAATTAAATTCTTGATTTCTCAAATCAAATTTGACAGCGCAAAGCCTTACAAAAATTCTCGTGTAGCAAATTCAATCATTTCGGCACGTGATGACTTAGAAGAACTGAACTTAAAGCTTGTGGAGCTTTTACCTTATAGCAAATGTCCTCAAACAATACTTTATAAATTAATGGATTTTACTAAATGGGGTCCGCATGACGATTATCACTTAGAAGAAAAAATTTCTTATAAAGAGAAAGCTAGCGTCTGATATGCCTCCAGTATACCTCTGGAATGAAGGAAAGGTAGAAATAATCCGTTACAAGGCATAAGGTGATGGCTGTTGAAGAAAAAATACCAGCCAGAATTTTTATGCAGAATTTGACTTCGGTGCCTTTAGACATTCTAAATCAAGAAACAGCTCCCTCCTCAACAAAATCAATGAATAAGTATTAAATTTTCTCAAAAAATCTCTTTTTTGATTTTCATAATTTCTTTGACAATTTTTTTTTCTGAATATAAAGTAAATTTTTTTCAGGGTTGCAAATATAAATTTCAAAACGATAATGAAATAGACTTTAAATGAACTCAATGACACTTTTAACCAGGGATAAACCTCATGAATACCACCACATCTTTTTCAATAGCCATGGAATCTCAATTAAATTTTCTTGCCCAACAAATAGAAAACGATACAAAGGCCGTATCTCAAGTTAATATAGAACTTGGATATTTAGAAGTCTTACAGGCGATTTACACTATCACGCAGCCCATCTTTAATAGATTGGTAACTCTTGCAGAAGAGGCTGGATTAGGAAAAGTGGAACCCTTTGAAGCTTGGCCAAAAGGTCTTTGTGAAAATTTTGTTTTTGGAGTCATTGAATCAAAAAAAATCCAAAACGTCGTTCTAGCAAGAAATAAGAAATACAAATTCCTTCAAAATGGAGGCGGTAAAACTGGTGCTAATGAAACTAGTTTACAAGCGGCATTAAGGGAATCCCAAGAAGAATTTGGTTTCACTGGAAAATTGGAACAAGTGAAAAAAATAACAATCGAATCAGAAAGCCGTATTTCAACCTTTCATTTTGTCAAGGGCGTAAATATTATTTTGATTACACCCCAACAGGCCCATCAATTAAAACTTGCCGATGATATGGCCAGCAATGAAATTGCAAATCTCCCCGTAAAAGAGTTCCTAGATCTTACCGATAAGGAAATAAAACCTATTGATCATGGATTCGATCGTCAATGGATCGCTAAATACATTAGAGCTTTTAACAGCCTTGAAATGAAGAATGTTGAAAAACTGCAATTTAATCAACGCATGATTACAAAAGAAGACCAAATCATCGCTTCAAAAGTTTTCGAATGGATGAAAAAGATTCATGTTAATAAAAACGAAATAAATAATTTACAAGATTTGATTCAACAATTTTCTATAAATCTAACTGTGAATTCTAAAGCCCAGGGGTTATGGAAATCGGCTGAAAATCGTGAAGTGGTTAAAAAATCTTCTCAAAAAGTTGTGGATGCAATAGTTAAAAAACTGTTACCTGATTGGAAATACATAGGCAAAAATGGGGAAGAAACAGCCTGTCAAGTGAAGGTTCAAGAAGCTGTGGGCGTATTAGTTAATGGTGATCCCTTACCTGCTTTTTTAACCATTCCCCAAATGGTATCTCTTCAATGTGGATTGGGGTATGGACAAAAATTTGAAATAACGAGTTTTTCACAGTGGGGAGAATTTAGAAACATCACCACACTACCGGGTAAGAGATTATCTAAATATTAGAAATCCGAAAACACTAAATTAAGATTTTTTTTCAATTGAGTTAATCTGTCTTGACCAATCTTGTTATAAGCTAAATATAAACATTTAAGTGAAGAAACGATAGGATCTGATTTTTGGTAATCAAAAGGAAAAGAAAGATAATTATTTGTAAGATTTAAAGTTTTAAGCTTTAAAGTAGTGATCTCTGGAGGCAGTCTATAAAGTTGATTGTTTGATAATTCTAAAGTTTGTAATTTCTTAAGTTCTCCGATCTCTTTTGATACAGTTTCAATCTTATTGTCGCTTAAATTCAACCACCACAGGTTCTTTAGGTTTTTTATTTGGGGTGGAACAGTTTTTATTTGAGTCTTTGTGATTAATAACACTCTAAGTGATACAAGGGCTAAAATATGTATGGGGAAGATAGAAAGAGGAAGCTTATGAATTGAAATCGCATCCCATGACCTTTTTTTGATGGATGTAGGTATCCACTCTAATTGTTTTTCTGTAAGTGTGAGGTTTTCATTATAAAGTCCTATCTTTTTGATTTCCTGATCAAATAAAGCGTTGTTTTTAGTGATGAATTGAGATATCGCCAGGACTGTTTTTTCTGCATTTTGTGGAAGATCGATTCGCATCTGCAAGGCAAGTACGTCTCCTAACTTTGTATTTTTACGAATATTTGAACTGGTCGAGCTGAAATTTACTATATCCGAGATGGATAAATGATCAAAAATGTGATTGAGGGAAGTTTCTGGAAGGATTGTAAGAAAAGACATCTTTCATCTGCTGTAAAGTTTTCGCAAAGTATATTCAATCCATTATTTGTTTGCAATTTTAATTAAAATCGGAGATTTTCTTATAATGTTTCCTTTAATTCTATAAGACGGTCAATCATCCATTTTTCGTCGAGAGGAAGGTCTATTAACTTTTCTTTGCTTAATTCTTTAAGGGTATCCATAATTACATCTAAATCAAGTGAAAGATTTATTTTCCCATTTTCAACTAAATCTCTAACATTATCTTTAAACCGTATTTTATCTAATTCATCAGGACGGTCTCTTAAGTCTATTTCATCTAATTTCCCATGTAAGTCGATTAACCCTTTTAATACATCTCTTTCATCTTCTTCTAATTTATTTATTATAAATGATTCCAATCCATAGATTTTTTCATTCAAGATGAAATCATCCTCATAAATGCGAACAGTAAGACTTTCGAGGATTTCATTTTTTAATGATGGGTCTGTTTTATTTAAACGTGCTCCCAATTCTGCAAATTGCACAGCTAAGTCTCTCAAATTCACTGGAGTTTTTTTTGATGAGTTACTTAAAAATCCTTGAATTCCTTCACTTAAATATTTTTGTAAGTCGTTCGGTAGGTTATTTTTAGAATAACCTTCCACTTTTGTTTTTTTAGGTAAAGATGTAGATATTTTTATCATTTCTTCAACAATTGAGGAGAATTTCGGTAATTCTTTAGGGGATTGACTTTTTTTGGTTTTTATTTCCGTTTCATTTTTTAAGTCAGATGACTGTCCTTCTGCCTCATAAAGTTTCCGTGCTTCATTCATTTTTTCTTCACCAACATTAAATGTGCTAAACTCCTGCCCTTTCGTCTCCTTAATTTCTTCTGACTCGCTTGCTCTTGCCTTACCTAACATTTCTTCAAGAATAAAAAGTTGTGGATGTAATGAAAGGCATTTTCTTATAAAACCAGTATATTTTTTTTCAGAATCAAGCTTGATCAGTTTTTTTAATGCTTCTTCTCTATCTTGAACATTCATTTTTGTTAAAAGATTAATACGGCTATAGATAAAGTTTTCTTGCACATATGTTTCTTTGTCTTTTGTCCACTCAAATTTTGTTTCTAAATCTTGCAAAAATTCTACATAAGCTCCATTACGCTCAAGGCAGGTCTGAAATAAAAGTTGATCTTCCACTGACAAATTTCTGATGGCTTCATAAAAACGTATATGGGCTTGAGGTATATTTCTTAAAATAGCGCGGAAAAAAATTACTTTAGAGATTGGATCTTTTAACTCGTTAAAGTTTGCCGAAAAGGCATTGTTAGATTGTGTGGATCCCAAAAAAGCTTTAAGGGCAGACCTTCCTTCTGCTTTGATTTTTTCTTTTTCTAGAAGAAATTCATAAGTACGCTTAAATTTATTAAAATCAATCGGTCCTAAAATGAATTTATAATTGGGGAGCATTTCATTAACTTTGGACTCAGAGACATGATTATGGCGTAAACCAAAAATAACACCTTCAACGAATTCTTTTATTGGTGCATTTTTTTCAAATCGATCTGAACTAATAATTTTATTTAAATACTCTTTATCTGCTTGATAGGCTAATAATGTTTGTAGATGGTGGCTTTTATATTCATTATTTTTAGGATCATTTAGATCTTCTTTCAATAAATTGGCCTTAGCTAACGCATCTAATAAAGCTTGTGGAGCTGCGGCTAGTTTAACGAAAATAGGAGAAGCTAGCTCGGTCCAGTTTTTTTCATTACTATCTAAAATATTGATTTGATTAAAAATTTGTTTAACCCAAATAGATTGCTGTTCTTCTGTCAAAGTTTGTTTTACATCATTAGCAAAATTTAATAGACACATCAGATGTCCAACTTTGTTATTTGGCTGCAGATCATTAAGTTCTTGTTTTAATTTAATAGTGCTTTGATAGACTTGAGTCTTACTTAAATCGACTAGATCTTGAAAGGGAGGGATTCTTTTTTCATTCTCTGTCATTAACGTGGTTAAAAATTTCAAAGGATAGGAAAGAATGTTGTTCTTGAACTTTTCCAATACTAGCGCCTTTTGTTCTTTTGAAAGATGAGTCATATGTAAAAGGATTTCTTTAGCAAGCTTTTGAGAGATGGCTTTGTTTTTGTTAATGGCAGCTTTATCTAATTGCTTTATTACAGTTGGATAAGTTTGTGATTTTTCAAAAACTCTGAGTCTAAGATCGTCGAGGTTTTTAGAAAAATGTATGATTAAAGGGAAATTATTGTCCATCACCAGAGCATAGGCACATTTATCGGCATATTCATTATTCTGATAGTTTTTAAGGAATTTTTCGGTGGCTTCGTTCAGATATTTTTGTTCCAATTCTTTTACATTTGAGTAGGGTGTTTCAACAAAACCCTTATCAGCTAACATTAAAACTTTGCCTTTATGATCAATTTTATAAACATTAATGTGGATGATGTTATCTTTGGAGGCGCTGCAGATTTCAAAAAAACCTTTATATGATTCATTTAACTTAAATGGATAAACAATGAAAAATTTTACATTTAAATCTTTGGCAAAGTGATCAAGAGCATCCTTTCTGGTAAATTCATGTTTCCATCCCATCATTTTTTGTATACTAAGTCTTGAACTAATCGACTGGGCAGCAAAACTTTGGAGCGAATGCAAGTTTTCTATATCTTTTTGAAAGTTAGCTAATTCTTTATTTTTAAATTTGACTTTATTTGATAATTCCTTAATTGTTACGCATATTTCACGCATTTTTGTAATGAAATTTTCATTTTTCGCCAGCTCAGGATGATCTTTCACGACTTCACTGAGACTTTTTGCGATCATTTGTAAATCTTTTTTGCATTCCAATAGGGTTGAAGCTTTGTGCTTCCGCAGGGAAAAGTCTTTTATATCCTCACCTGATTGGATCTTTTCTCTTATGTTTTTTAAGTCCTTAGTGGATTCTTTGACGATATGGTTGAAAACTTCCTTTTCTTCCGGAAATACATAAAGGGAATCTGTATTAGAATTTCTGACAAACATATACACCTTATTTATTAAAAAAGTATAATTATATTATATTATAATTTCTAATTTATTATATATTAATAATAAATATATGTAAAATGCATTAGTATTGTTAAGATATTTTAAAATATAAATATTAGAACGCTTTTCTTAAAGGTCGTTTATATCAGCTTAATCTAGGGGTTTTACAAGTAACAGAAAAAGAGAAGGTTAACGAATAAAATTACTCAAACATCCAAAATCTATCAAAAAATCTGATGCGTAAATTAAGTGTAATGGAAGCCTGTGTGACACCATTTTGAACAGATTTGGCATTCCAATCATCGCCACACATGATTCCTTCTTCTGCCAAATGAGGATACCAAGCGATGATATCGTTATAAACGTCTTCTTCTTCATGAGAGGCATCGATATAGATGAGATCACCTTCTACGTTTAGTGCGTGGGCTGCTTCGAGGGAAGTCATGCGAATTGGAACGATTTTTTGCGTGAGTTCGGCGTGTTTGACATTGGAAAGAAAAGTTTGATAAAGATTAGGTAACCTTGAGTCATTTTGGAGTTCTTTTGAGCCTAGCCAGGTATCAATAGCATAAACTACACCATCTTCTGGAATAATTCTGGCGATAAAACGGGTAGAAAGGCCTAGCCAGGAACCCACTTCAATGACAATTTTAGCGGGTTTAATTTTAAGACAATTTTCCATTAAAATTTCGGACTTTCCATTAAAAAACCAACCATGTTCATCAAAGGGAAGATTTTTTATACAACGGTATGGCTGAGGCATTTTGGATTCATCAGGCCACGAAGAATCATTTTTTTTAACCATAAAATAACTTTTGTTGATAGATGTCTAGGCACCCTGATCTTTCAGTAAGTTTTTAACAATTTTTATAAAATCATCTTCATGAAAACAGACATAATCCGCATGCGGGCTGTCCTTCTCATCTTCCCTAAACTTTCGATGTATCACAATGGCTCCAGCCCTGTGAGCAGATTCAACGCCCAGGGGATCGTCTTCAATAGCGATACATTTTTTAGGTTCAATAGTATTATTTAGCAGACTCTCCATTTTTTTAAAACCAGACACATAAGGGCTTTTATTGGGTTTTCCTGCCTATGTAATCTTCTTTAAAAAGAATAAATTTCATCCAAGGCGTTATTGCTTTTTCGTTAAGTACAGGCAAAGCTGAATTTCGACGCGCATTGGTTATGATAGCCTGAGGGATCCCAGCTGATTGATCAGTTTAAAAAGCTCATGCACACCCGAACGCATTTCTAGGTTGAGTAGATCTTTTTTGAAATTCACGGTCAATCATTTCAAGATATGCATCTTCAGGAATTTTTAAGTTCAATTCTTCACGCATCCACTTCCAATTTTGGCTTCCATTATTTTCATAGATTCTTTTTTTATAGATTGGATTTAACTCAATTCCATGCTTTGCAAGAATTCTCTCATGTTTTCTCCAATGAGCATCTGCGGTCACAAGAATTGTATTGTCGTAATCCCAAAAAACAGCTTGTATAGTCAATTGATGAACCTTATTGTGCAAGAGGTCTTATTATGAAACTTTTATATTCCTATTATAAATATTATAATGCCTTTTTCACAATATTTTCAAAAAATGAATCTTATCTATTTTTGTGATTGAGTGTTGGCAGTTTGCGGAATAACTGTTGTAGTTGTTGGATACACGATCGTTGGGTTTGCGGCTCCATATGCAGGTGCTCCAGGCACAGCGTTAACGCCTCGATTATTAATACCCTTAAAATCTCCACGGTTGAGATTAGTGTTGTTTCTATTTAAATGAGATCGATTCATGTTGGGATTCTGATTTCTAGACGTTCGATCTCTTACAACAACATGATCTGTATAATTCATGTTTGCAATTAAATCAATCGGTGTCACGCTAGCAGATAGAAAAGAAGCTATAGCCATAGCAAGTATAAAGAATTTAAATTTGTTAAAGTTCATATTGTCCTCCTGACCTCACACAGGCTATCTCAAGGACGCCTTCAGATAGCCTTAAGAATTAAACTAAGGAAGCTGTTATTATCTTAATGACCTTGTTCCATACTATTGACTCCACCATAGTAGAGTGCATTTTGTTCTACGGTATTAGGATTTACAGGCACTCCCTGACTATTGCTCCCAGCGGCGGCACCATAGGCTGCCCCATAAGCGGCACCTCTATTAGCCCCATAAAGTGCGCCTTGGTCCATATTGTTATGATTAAAATCACCACGATTAAAATCATTGTGATTAAAATCACTGCGGTTTCTATCGAAATTACGATCGCCTCCACGTTCAGCAGTATATTGAGAATCCGAGGCAATTAATTTAGAGTTCAAGCCACTCAAACTAACTACTAATAGAACAAACAATATAGCTATTGATTTGTACATAATACCCCCTTGATTCAATTAAATTTATACCCATCTATATTATATGAATATATTGATATTAAAATGTACCTATAAATGAAATGATCTTTTGCTTGCTAAGTTTGTCAGTGTTCGCTATGGATGGATTTATCGAATTTTGGAGAAAGAAATGCTCTTAGTTAAGACCAATGTAAAAGCGAGTGCTATTTCTGGGATGGGACTTTTTGCAGATGATGCGATTCAGGAAGGCGAAACTGTGTGGCAATATACTTCTCAAACTTGCAGCCTCATCACGAATGATCAATTAAATGTATTTCTCCAAAGTTATCATAAAACCGAAGAAAAAATTATCCAATATTATTTAATCTATGGATATTACTCAGCCCAAGTCCATGGATTAATTTTATGCTTAGATAACGGACGCTTTGTTAATCATTCTGAGCAACCCAACCTCACTTATCCCCTCCATATATCTAAAGATCATGCTTGGAAATATTCCGTAGCCAAGCGAGAGATCCAAAAAGGGGAGGAACTCACGGAAGATTATCGGACATACGATACTAACGACTGGTTAAAAAATCTTTGCGAGCAGTATCATATTTTTCACTACTGATTGTCAGTGGACTAGCCGTCCTCAAGTTCTATTTCTGCTTATTCGCTTCACAGCTACAGTTTTTGCCACAGCAGCAAGCATTGGGTTTACATTTGCATCCAGCTTCCGTACAGCAACCGCAATTTGTCTCTTGCGTGCAACTGCAATTTTTGCAATGACATTCTTTTTTTTCTGGTTCAGCGGATAAAAATGCACAGGACATTAGACATAAGCCTAATAATAAATATAATTGCATATAGCACTCCTTTGTAATTAAAAATTCTTTATATTTGCCCTTCATCATATCTCCCAAATATCTTCTCTAGGCGACCTTGACGATAATTAAAAATGGCTTCAAGATCTTTTCTAACTTTGAGGGCATGTAGAGCTTTACCAAAGACTCCAAAAGGCATTTTATAATAAATGATGTCGATAATCTCCACTCCTTTGTGAATAGCAATAAAACGATGTTCATGATGCCAAAATTTATAAGGACCAAAACGTTGTTCGTCGATAAAATAGTCGGGTTCATGAACATGCGTAATCTCTGTCATCCACTCCATAGGAATATTGCCAATGGGTCTAATCAGATGGGTGATGATTTGGCCGGCATACATTTTTCTGTTTTCGTGGTCGTCAATTATTTCAAAGCTGAAGCTGTCTGGCATGAGAATCTTTAAATTGGCCGGAGAAGAAAAAAAAGTTCCAACAATCTTCTAGACTTAAAGGAAGTTTTTGCAAATATTTGAGGCAATACATATAAGTCAGATATTCCTTATGTCTTTTTTTAACCATAATAGAAATTACATGAAAGTGCAATATATATGAATCGTCAGTCTTTTAGACAAAAATCGCGAAATTTTACTAAGATTTTTTCTATGCCTTCTTCTTTGTTTAGGGGGAGGGTGGTGGACAGGATGGGTGACTCAGCAAGGTGTTAAGAACTGGTATCCACATTTGATTAAACCCTATGGGACGCCCCCGGACCTCGTGTTCCCCCTTGTTTGGACTATTCTTTATATCTTTAT
>CAVVKX010000023.1:0-18963 GCA_963748975.1 uncultured Parachlamydiaceae bacterium | reverse complement strand
TATTGATGAGGTTCGATTGAGCCATATCATACTGCTCAAAGAACTTTTTAATGAGCATCGCGGGACTACTCCTGTAAAAATTGAATTCTTATCTAAGGATGATTCTCTCTTACGCTGTTCTACATATCGAAAGTCATTGGGGTGTCACCTTAAGCCCTCAGCTTGAATCCAAACTCAAATCGCTGCCTTTCCTAAACCTTAAGATATAGTTTACCACTATAATTATCGACTTTACCTTTTATTGGGTATGCATTATCCTTGATTTATTTATTAGACCTCAGCAACCTTAATTACGAAGAGGTTTGTTTACCAAAATGCTGAAATCTTTTAGGTACACTGCCTAGAATTCTTAGCTATTTCTAAGTTTCATTTTAGGTTGAAGGAGACAATCATGAGATATAAAAGCTTATATACCACTTTAATTTTTGCAACACTCTTTCTATTAAATTCTTCTATTGAAGCAGCTTATACTATTCAAAACGGAAAGCTAGTGAATGCTGATACTGTGGCTGATTTGCCTGTGAATCAACATTTTGATTTAGGCATGGCTGCCTTAAAGAAGAACGATTGGAGTGAAGCCTCTCGCCAATTTACCATAGTCTCTTGCAATTTTCCCAATAGTCCTTTTGGCCAGGAAGCTCTTTATTATCTAGGGTTTCTGAATTTAATATGCAAGAATATGACTTTGTTAACGATGCATTTTCCCAATACCTTAAATGTAAAAATAATCCTCAATACTTCTTGAACGCCATTGAATATAAATATTATATAGCTGAGCAACTGCGATGTGGCGCTAGGCGTCGTTTTTTTGGAACAAAGCAGTTGCCGAATGGGCCACAGTCGAACAATGGCCTTAAAAATTTATGATGAAGTCATTGCAGCAATGCCAAGCAACGAAATGGCTACTAAAGTTCTATATTCTAAAGGTTTTTTGGTTTGGGAAATGGAAGAATATCGAGATAGCATAGATGCATTTCAGCTTTTGTGTAAGCGTTTCCCAAAAAGTGAGTTAACTCCTGATAGTTATGTGATTATTAGCCGTATCTATTATGATTTATGCCAAAGTGAACCTCAAAACCCTGATATACTTTCCTTTGCAGAACTCAATGCTCGTAAATTTAAACAAGAATTTCCTAAAGAAGAACGCGTGTGTCAGGCTGAACATAACGTACAGCAAATCAAAGAGCTTTATGCAAGTGCTCTTTACGAAACAGGTCAGTTTTACGAAAGGGTCAAACAGCCACGAGCTTCAATCATTTATTATTACAATGCTATAAATCAATTTCCACAAACTGAAATAGCACAAAAATGCAAAGCTAGATTGCATGCCTTGGATCCAAACTTTAACGAAGAAGATGTAATAAAAGATAAGACAACGCATGTATCTTCGTCGGATACATTAAAACCCAACGGCCGCTCTATTTAAAAAATTCGTCATGAAAAATTATTTATCCAAAAATTTTATATCTTTGTTTTTGGTATTTGTAGTGCTAACTTCATGTGGTTATCATTATGGTGCTATAGGCTCCCTTTCATCTTATCGCACGATTTTTATTCCTTATGTGAAAAATGACGAAGATGGCCGCATGACAGCAGCTTTGGTTAAGGTAATTTCAGCACAAACGGGCTTACAGTACGAAAAAAGTTGCGCTGATTTAACCTTAGTTGTAGAAATTCTAGAATTTGAAAATGAAAATATCGGGTATCGCTATGACCGAAAAAATGATGGTAATGTCAGGCATTCAATCATTCCAACGGAAACACGTTTAAGGGCTGTCGCCCAGGTTACGTTAATGGATAACATCAACGCCAAACCTTTAGCTGGCCCTGCAAAGATCACAGCAACAGTCGACTTCGATCATGACTACGAAAGGACGCGTAACGGAGTGAATATATTTTCTTTAGGACAGTTGACAGACTATGATGAAGCATATGATGCAGCCTTTAGGCCTTTATATGATGTTTTATCACAAAAAATCGCTGACTTCATCATGAATTTCTGATATATGAAATTCATGATACGAAAATATCCCGCCAACTTAGGTCACTTGCATGACATGTTAAGCTTTGTTTGTGAACAAGGACTTAAGGCTGGATTTCGAGAAACTGATATTTATCAGATCGAGCTTGCTGTGGAAGAAGCTCTTGTTAATATTATCACACACGCTTTTGGACACAAACCAGGCATGATTGAAATAGATTGTATTTCAGACAAACATGACTATTTTGCAATTGTAATTATTGACCAGGGAGTGCCCTATAATCTGTTGAATTCGGGAAAGATGTTTGATATTTCTGGAGTGATTGCTAGTCAGCCTATCGGCGGCTATGGCATCTTTTTTATAATTAAAATTATGGATGAAATCAAATACCAGAACATTGGAAAAAGAAATATATTAACACTTATCAAATACAAATAAAGATTATGACTTTAACAATTAACCACCACAGAGCCAGCGAGATCAGTGAGAAAGCATGAGATAGGGAGAGGATCCTGATTTATGGCATTCGGCATCTAGTTGTATAATCCTCCTCAATTTTCTCACATTTTCTCATTGATCTCACTGGCTCAGTGGTAATTTATGCAACAACAACCATTTTAAACGACTTTTTTGAGTTTATTTAGATATTCCTCATTTTCTTGGATATCGTATAAAAACTTTTCCAAGACCCGCAAAACAAGTCTAGAAGTGTTATAAACACCTGATGTTATGAATGTTAACTCAAGTTGAGGCTCTTCGTTATGATGAAGAGCTATTAAAGTGTATGTCAGAGCCATCTCATTTGCTTTTTCGGGAACAATCCATATGACGAATTCGTCATTGATAAGAGAAATTTTTTCAGTGGTTTCTATGACCTGAAAATAACGTGTAAGAGTGGGATCATGCCGGTCTCTAGAGTGATAATGAAGTAAACCCATTTGGTGCAATAGGGCTAAGTTTACATGAATAATAGATTCGGGATGTCCACTTTTGATATTTTTGTAGAATTTCTTAAAACTTTCTTCTAGTAAGGCTAGATTATGCATTTTAAAAATCTCCTTATCAATTGCTTATATTTATTTTATCTCTGATGGATTAATTAATCAATTTAATTTTTAATTTATCATTTTTTCCAAACTAGAAAGTGAACATATACTCTTAATTAATCAAGAATTTTCGAGTTTACGTGCATTTTATATTGAATTTATATTAAAAATCTGTAACTTTACTCCTTTATTAATGGTTTTGTTGTAATTTACCAATGAGCCTGTGAGATCGGTGAAATATCCACGGCCTCTCAGTGGTAATTACGCTCCTGAGAATTAAAAAATTGGAAATATAGAAGCTTATGCTGTTTCAAAGAATATTCTTACCTCTTATTCTCGTCTTATGTTTTCATTGTCAGCATTTATGCTCAGAAAAACTTTCAGTACCCGTTCAATCGGAGGCAGCTATCCTCATTAATGCCGAGACAGGTGCTATCTTATATGAAAAAAACTCTCACCTGTCTTGTTTTCCAGCCAGTATTACTAAAATCGCCACAGCGGTCTATGCATTAAAAGAGAAAGAAAGTCATCTTTCTGTTTTAATAGCTGCAGATCAAGAATCTATTGCTTCTATCTCTGTTGAAGCCAAGAAAAGGTCCAATTTTACCACGCCTTCATACTGGGTCGAAAAAGCAAGCACGCATATGGGGATTAAAAAGGGAGAAGAATTAACCCTAAAGGACTTGTTATATGGTGTGATGGTCGTCTCTGCAAATGATGCTTCAAATGTAGTTGCTCAATATGTGGGGGGGACTATTCCAAATTTTATGTTAGGTTTGAATAACTTTATCAAAAATCTTGGATGTAAAGAAACCCACTTTACCAACCCCCATGGTTTACATCATCCAAAACATTCAACAACGCCTTATGATATGGCTATCATCGCTCGTGAAGCCATGAAGAATGCGACTTTTCGTGAAATTGTTGCTGCATCAAAATTTATAAAACCTAAAACAAACAAACAAGAATCTTTGGTTATCCTACAAAAAAATCGCCTCTTGCGTACAGGTCGGCATTATTATCCTAAGGCTATCGGAGTAAAAATTGGTTATACATCCATTGCAAAACATACAATAGTGGCTGCAGCAAAACATGAAGACCGTGAATTGATTGTTGTTTTAATGAAATGTGAAGACTCTGGAGAGATGTATCGCGATGCCATTAGATTGTTTGATGCGGCTTTTAATCAGGAAAAAGTACAAAAAATCCTTTTAAAGTCAGGTGTACAAAAATATACTTGTCAGGTTAATGGGGCTGATAAGCCGATAAAAACTTATACAACAGAAAACTTGGGCTTAGAGTTCTATCCGGCTGAAGAGCCTGCTGTAAAGTGTTACCTTGAATGGTTGCCGAATAAAACTCCTATACTAAAAGATCAGATTGTTGGAGAGCTGCAATTAAAAACCTTGCAAGGTCAACTGATTCAAAAAGTTAACCTTTTTGCTCAAGAAGATATTCATGAAACATGGCTGCAGTGGATCAGCAACTTCTTGTGAGGAGAAGCTTTCTATACAATAACCTCAGAGCCACTGATCTCGTTGGCTCTGTGTTAATTTTGGATATTTACCACTGAGCACAGTGAGACAGGTGAGGAGGGAGATAGAGAGTTTAAAACATGTCATCGTCTTTTTTAATAAATCCACTCAATTTTCCTTCTTTTCTCACTGATCTCATTGGCTCAGTGGTCCCAGTGCCGTTTAAGGGATCACACTGGCTCAGTGGTTTTGATGCAATTTTGTAAGGATGAGCAGGGGTTATGGACTCTGTGGTGGTCCAATTGGGTCCAATTCAACAACACCGTCTTTGCTATTTTGCTTGCGTATAAAATATCATTAATTTATAAGCCCTCATAACAAAAAAGGAGGCATTATGAATGAATTTAAACTTTTGTTCCCAAAAACCTATCACAGTTTTAATCCCTTTAGGGAAGATTTTGAACATAAAAAGTATGCCGAGCGTGGGGCGGACGATTATAAAAGTTTTAAATCTTGCAGTGGAAGATTGGTTTGTTTAATAAAGTTGGCCTATTCTCCTTTGACTATTCCTCTTAAAATTGCCAAAAAGATCTTTTTATTAGGTGCTGCAATTTTTTTTATGTTAGCTGGTTGCGTTACTCCAGGCTTAGGATATTTTAATCGCCTGTCTGACCGTGTATTTCATGTGTTAGATCGATCGGCTTCGCTGGTTTTTTCACCTTTGAATTTACTTACGGGACGTATTCGATATGTCTTGGGCCTTATTCATCCAGGGGTCGTTTTTGCTGCTTAGTACACTTAATTTTATATAGTATTTCAAAAAGTTTGATAAACTCAGCGAGAGATAATTCTTCAGGGCGCGATTGACTATCGCGTTCTATCGTAAGAAGAGCTTGGGAAACCTGTTCACTTTCGTATAAATCTTTTAAGGAAGAACGTAGCATTTTTCGGCGATGTCCAAAAGCTGTACGTGTTAATTCAAAGAAAGCTTGGGGATTAGAAATATGTGGCGAGGGATGCAACTCAAATGTCACTATGGCTGAATCAACCTTAGGAATAGGATAAAAACAAGATTTACGTACCATGAAAGAATAGCGAGGAGTAGAGTAATAATTTAAAAATACTGTAATAGAGCCATATTCACTGCTTCCAGGTTGAGCCGTAAAACGCCGTGCCACTTCTTCCTGGACCATCACTATTATTTTAGAAATATAAGTCTGCAAAGGCACAAGCTTTATTAAAATGGGGGTTGTAAGATGATAAGGTAAATTGCCCACTAGGATTGCCTTCTGACCAGGTTTTAAGTTTTCTACAAGCTTTTCTTCAAGTGGAAATTCTAGGATATCCTGACAAAAAACCTGCAACTTTTGTTGCTGATTCTGCAAGCGCTCTAAGGCTTGGGCCATAATGGGATCTTTTTCAACGGCAAGCAATTTCGCTCCCGTGTTTAAAATTTCCTCTGAAAGGCAGCCCGGACCTGGACCGACCTCTAAGACTACATCTTGAGAAGTCAAAGCACAGCTCGCCACAATTTTGCGAATAATGTTACCGTCGATAAGGAAGTTTTGTGAAAGACCTTTTTTAGGTTTAACACCCAGTTCATTCAGGAATTGATGTAGCTCGCTCGGACGATATATAGGCATTATTTCAACGAAAACGGTTGGAAAGTCGCTTCATCACTTTGTGTCCGGAAATCTTCATGCACATGAAAATGTTTCCGTAGTTTTTTTAAATAAGCTTCAGTCTCTTTGCCAATTTCTTCATCAAGAAGCCTTTCTTTGATTTCCAATTCCATCTGGCTAAAGGGAGTGACTCCGCCCTTTTTAAGATCTTTGAGAATGAAGATGCGAAAAAGATTATTTTTTTTGTCGTTACGATTTTTCTGAGCTATAGGCTTGGAGTGAGAACCTGGCGTCATATCCTTTAAAATTTCTTTGTAAGCAGCTGAAATAGCATTTTCTTCCAAGTTATATTCTTCGGAGATACTGATTTGTGTTTTTTCAAAAAAAGGATTTTCTTTAATTTTTGATTGGATTTGATCAACCGCAGTATGATTATTGATCAATTCGTAGGTGTAATTTGCTACTTCTGCGCCGCGTGTAGCGTCTACGTCTCGGATGGAAATGACCTGGTATTGCCAAATATCAGGTTTGCTATTTGAAGGGTCTTTTAAGAACTCATCGTAGGCTTGTCGCACGGCTTGAGGTGTCACTTTTTTAAGGGCTTTCGAATTAACGCGTACATAGATCATCCGACGGATTGTGATATCCCCCTGAACAATTTTTTGTGCCTCATCATAGGACAAGCCAATTTTATCCAAGTTGCTAATAATATTTGGACCAAACATGGACTCCATCTCTTGTCTGACGTCTCCATTACTAACAGGTAACTTGTTTTCCTCTGCATCAGCTATGACTAATTCTTTGCTGATTAATTCTTCAAGAACATGTTTCCAATTGGCTTTATAAAACTGATACCGGGCTTGCATAGAAGAAGTATATTGTGGAAATTCCCTATAGAAAAGAACATCCATCTTTTTCATGACATCTACAACAGAAATGGATTTGTCGTTAACTTTGGCTAAGATGCGATTGTTAACAACTAAATGTAATGAGTCTTCGTTACCAAAAAGAAGGGGTTCGCTGGCTGCTTGCAAGGAAGAAGCTGCGCCGGAGATAATCAATAAAAATGAGAGAAAAAAATTTGATTTCATAAGATGTCTATTATTAATTAATGCATTTATTGTATAGGATTTAAAACTTCAAAACAACTCCAAAGAAAGCATCCATGCCACCTATCGAAGGAAAAGACTGAAATATTTCACCCTCGATTTTTAAGTCATAAGTTCTAATAAAATGATCAAGCTGCTGTTCATTTTCTTGAGGTAGCAAACTGCATGTCCCGTAAATTATTCGTCCATCAGGCTTCATAAAACTTAAGGCTTTTTCAAAAATGGTTCTTTGCTGACCGATCAAGCGGTTTAACATTTCTAAGTTAAATTTCCATTTCATATCAGGATTTCTGCGAAGAGTTCCTGTACCTGAGCAAGGAGCGTCAACTAGTACCCAATCCATCTTTTTTTTCAGTTTCTTGAGTTTCGTGTCATCGGCTTGTATGATTTGAGCGTTTTGAATGCCGGCTCTTCGTAAGCGCTTTTTTGCGTCTTGCAAGGCGTGCGCGCGGATGTCATGCAGAAAAATCTGTCCGCTATTATTCATCGCGGGAGCGAATGCAAGAGTTTTACCTCCGGAACCTGCACAAAAATCCATCACAAGGTCTCCAGGGGTACATTGCACTAAATGGGCTAATAGCTGACTTCCTTCATCCTGGACTTCAAAAAAACCCTTTTTGAATTCCGGTATAGAAAAAAAATTAAACTTTTTAAGGAAAGTTATTCCGTTGGCCGCAAATTCACAGGGTTTGACCTCATATTGATTTTCCCACTGTTTAAGAAGTTCGTCCCTCGTAGTTTTTAGGGTGTTGACTCGTATAGTTGTAGGAGCCGGGGTATTACTGATCAAGCAAAGTTCCGAAGCTCGTGGGACAGTATAGTTTTCTGTCAAAATATTGAATAATGAAACAGGAAAACTTGCTCGTATGTGCGCAGGTATTTCCTCACGCGACTGATAACTTTTCCAGTCAAAAGTAGATAAAAACTCGAGCCGTTTATCCCAAGTGATAGGGGACTCTATTAAATAGTCAATCAGCCCTAGCCAACGAATTAAACTGTAGGTACTTTCTGCAATAAAAGCTCTGTCTTTAGATCCTAAAGCTTTATGTTTTCGGAAATAATTATTTAAATGCAAATCCAACGGGAGTTCTTGCTGGTCGTAAGCTTCAAGAAGTTGAAGAAGATGATGTTCACGAAATGGTTTTTTCATAAGGAAATAGCATAGCATAAATTGACAATACGTTCATCTTAAAAACGGCTTTGTTGTACAATTACCACGAGCCAATGAGAACACTGAGAAGGTATGACGTAGTGAGATTTAGACTGCTTCACCTCGCTTTGGGTGTTCCTAAATGATTTACTTTTCAGATTACTAGCGTTATTTTTGTAAATGGGGTTTGATCTCATTGGCTCAAAGAGGAGAGTCTGTTTTCTTGCTTTCATGCACTTTGTTAAGATGAGATAACTTTTTTTTAAATACTTCAAAAAATAAGTTGTTTTTGTTGCAAGATTTTGAGCCAACTTTTGAGAGGTCTAATAGATTTTTCTTTTCATAATAATGCCTATAAAAGTATAAGGAGGATTTTAATTTACACGGAGGAATCATTTTATATGGGTTGGACTTCATCTTTTTTTATGTTCGTTGGGCGTCTTTTAATAGCTGCGCTTTTTTTATTATCAGCTTATGGAAAAATTGTGGGTTATAGTGCAACGGAGGCTTATATGGCTTCAAAAGGTTTGCCGATGATTCCTTTGCTTTTAGGTCTTTCTATTGTGATTGAAATTGTCGGTGGATTATCACTTGTTTTTGGTTACAAGATACGCACAATGGCAATCATATTAATTCTGTATTTAATCCCTGTGACTTTGACTATGCATGATTTTTGGATGATTCAGGATCCATTGCAAAATCAACTTCAAATGTATCATTTTTTTGGGAATTTAGCCATTATGGGCGGCCTTTTATATGTTGCTGCTTTAGGTGCGGGCTATATAGGATTTGATCGATGCTGTTCTCGCAAGAGCGAAGTTGTAGAAAAAAAGTAAATAAACAAATGCTCAGTGCTCCGCCGAAGGCTTTGGTCTCTTATAAAGCGGCGCTAAAGCACCGACACTCCAAAGCCTTCGGCGATGTTTTTGATTTGTGTTATTTTTCTTGTTCGGTACTTTCAATATGTCAAATAGTTGTTGCGGGATGCTCGTCCTTTGATTAAAATGTCTCTATGCATCTCAATAAACCGCAGCAAATCGTTCTTTTTATTTTATCATTTTTGATAGTCGCTTTTGGTCAACCCTTTTGGAGCGATGTTTTTTCATTTTTTACTTCAACGATAGGTTTTGCCCTTATTTTTCGCCTTTTAATTTCTTTAGAAAGCCGCAAACAACGCTTTTGGCTTGCCACAGCTTGGTTTACAGCAGTCCAATTGGTCCAGCTTTCTTGGTTTTTATCACATCCTTTTCTATATATTATCGCCGTTCATTTCCTTGTTTCCTTTTTATATGGATTACAATTTGGTTTCATGGGATTGCTTGCAGAACCTGAAAAAATCACTAAATTTAGTCGAATTATCCTAATCACGAGCCTATGGACATTGTTAGAATGGTCTCGTCTTTTCCCTTTATCGGGTTTTGCTTTTAATCCTATTGGAATGAGCCTTAGCGCTAATTTTTATACATTTCAGACAGCTTCCATTTGGGGGGCGTTTGGATTGTCCTATTGGGTGTTGTTAGTGAATTTATTAGCCCTAAAAGCTTGGTTAGAATTCCCACGATACTCCACCTCGTTAATTTGGGCTTGCTGCGCTTTGCTGCCATTTAGTTTTGGATTTGTTAAATTCAAACTTTACGAATCAAAATTTTCAAGTGAGACATTTAATGCGGTCCTTATTCAACCTGTTTTTCCTATTGAAGAAAGTTTAAAATTTCGGGACTCGGCTTCTTTTATTAAATTTGTCGTATCGGAATGGAAGCAAATTTTAATACTTTCTAAAGAACATTTTGGAAAGAAAATTGATCTCATCGCCCTACCGGAATTTATTGTCCCATTTGCGACCTATGCTCCCGTTTTTAACTATGATGAGGTAAGGAAAACATTTTTAGAGGTTTTTGGAAGTGAAGTTGAAGGGGATTTACCGCCCTTTCAAAAGCCCCTAGCTTCCGATTATGAGATATTGAATGGCTCTATGCCACTTGCTAGTAATGCTTACTGGTTGCAAGGCTTAGCGAATGTGTTCAAGGCACCTGTCCTAGCTGGAATGGAGGATGTTGAGGATTTTTTTGATGGCCATCGCGAGTACTATAGCTCTGCCCAGTATGCGCAACCTATGTACAATAAGCCATGGAAATCTTTCAAACGTTATGATAAACGTATTTTGGTTCCTATGGGCGAGTATATCCCTTTTTCCTTTTGCCGAAATTTAGCGGCTACTTATGGCATCACCGGATCTTTTACACCGGGTAAAGAAGCTAAAATTTTTCCCTCAAAGGTCCCTTTTGGCGTGTCGATCTGTTATGAGGAGACATTTGGTCATTTGATGCGTGAAAATCGATTAAATGGTGCTGAGTTATTAGTGAATCTGACGAGTGACGCTTGGTATCCTTCCTTAGCTCAACAGCATTGTGATCATGCGCGCTTAAGGACCGTGGAGAACGGAATACCTTTAATTCGTTCTTGCAATACAGGAATTACCTGTGGGTTTGACAGCTTGGGACGTGAAATAAAAGTTTTAGGCGATAGTTCCCATGATAAAATTTGGAAACCTGGAGCGTTATATATTCAAGTTCCATTATTCTCCTACCACACTCTGTATTCGTTCCTAGGCGATTATTTAATTGTTGCAATTTCTTTGGTAGGCGTTTTATTCGGCTTGCTAAAAAAATAAGTGTTGCAGTACGATCTTAATTCATTCATATTCATTGTGTAAGAGAGTCCAATCTGTGGTTCGTTTAAAGCAAAATTTGATATCAAAGTATCGCCAGCAACGTACTTTGCGAAAACCGGTCTCCTTTTCAGGTATAGGGATTCATACAGGAAAAGAAGTGCATATTTCATTTCAACCTTCAGCAGAAAATTCAGGCATATCATTCAGACGGGTGGATCTACCTAATCAACCATCTATTCCTGCCCAAGTAGAGCATGTTTGCGATACAAATCGTAGCACAACCATTGGCATCAAAAATATTTGTATACATACCATTGAACACGTTTTAGCTGCCGTGCGTGCTTATAATATCGATAATTTATGCATCGAAATCCATGGCATCGAACCTCCCGTGGGCAATGGAAGCTCTGACATATTTGTCAATATGATTGAAGAAGCAGAGATTCTCGAACAACAAGAGAAAAAGCCCATCATAAAAATTAAGGACCCCATACAATGGTCCCATGGTGATATTTACATGATGGCTTTTCCTTATGATGGATATCGCATAAGTTATACGCTTAATTATCCGCATTCTTCAATTCTTAAGTCGCAATTTCATTCGCTGGAAGTCAACAGTCAGACTTTTAAAAATGAGCTTGCTTCTTGCCGTACATTTGCCTTGTATAGGGAAATCACCTATCTTTTGGATCGGGGGCTCATCAAAGGCGCAAGCCTTGATAATGCTGTCATTATACATGAAGACGCTGTCTTCAGCAAAGGGGGATTGTTTTTCCCTGACGAAATGGTCAGACATAAAATTCTCGACATGATTGGAGATCTCTCACTTGTAGGCATTGAGTTTGAAGCGCATGTAATCGCATTAAGGGCGGGCCATGCTTCAAATTGTGCTTTTGCTAAAGAATTATTAAACTCTATTACGGAGAATCATTGATGCCAATACAAACGTCAGATTATCCTAAAACTCTTGATATTAAACAAATAGCAAAAATTCTTCCCCACCGTTTTCCCTTTTTATTAGTGGACCGCATTCTTGATGTGAATCTAGAACAAGGGTTTATCATTGGACAGAAAAATTTGACCTATAATGAAGCTTTTTTTCAGGGCCATTTTCCAGATGTTCCCATCATGCCAGGAGTACTCATGATCGAAGCGCTGGCCCAAGTGGGGGGGATATTGATTCATATGAAAGGGTATCAGGATAAAATAGCCGTGCTTTTAACAGTGAATCATGCTAAATTTCGTAATCCTGTGAAACCTGGGGATGTGTTAATTTTAAAAGTGGAAGGTGGACATGTGAGCTCCAAGGGTGGGCGCATGCAGGCTACTGCCACTGTGAATGACAAAGTTGCTGTTGAAGCCGAAATTGGCTTTGCCTTGGTGGACAAAAGTCAGCTATAACTATAAATCTATTTTTTTGAGAAATTTAACGTATGAATAAAGAGAACATACATCCTTCGGCAATCATTGAAAAAGGCGCCGTTATAGGAAATGGCGTTATTATAGAACCTTATGCGATTATAAAATCAAATGTGGTTCTTGGTGATCACGTCGTCATCAAATCCCATGCCTATATAGATGGTTATACCACTATTGGCGCCGGGACAACGATTTATCCTTTTGCAAGCATAGGTACAAAGACCCAAGACTTAAAATTTAAGGGCGAAAAAACTTTTGTCAAGATCGGAAAAAATTGTCAAATTCGAGAGTTTGTGACTATAAATTCCTCTTGCGGAGAAAATACTTCGGTTGTAGTAGGTGACAGTTGTTTGATTATGGCTTACTGTCACATCGCTCACAATTGCATGGTGGGCAATCAGGTGATCATGAGTAATAATGCGACATTAGCAGGCCATGTCATTGTAGAAGATTGCGCTATCATCAGTGGATTTGTTCCTGTTCATCAATTTGCCCGCATAGGCAAGCATGCCATGGTCGGGGGAATGAGCCGTATTACACGCGATGTTCCTCCTTACACGATTGGTGCAGGGATACCTTACAAATTCGGAGGTATCAATATCATAGGACTCAAACGACACAATTTTCCTTTAAAGACTCGTCAGGAGTTGGGCAAAGCATTCAAAATTGTATATAGATCAAAATATCGACTTGAAGAAGCTCTTGATCAGATTGAAAAGGATCTACAACCTCTGCCTGAGATTCGTCATTTCGTTGAATTCTGCCGTTCTTCTAAACGAGGCCTTTTGGGATTAGAAGGTCTCACCGCTGTTGATGATGAAGTGACTCAAGCAGAAAAGGAATCTGAAGAAGAAGCACTGATAAAAGGTTAGAAATATTCTTTATAGATAGTTATGAGAATCGTTTTTTTTGGAACGCCGCCATTTGCAGCAACTGTCCTAGGTTACTTAATTGCTAAGGGTGTAAATATTGTAGCAGTGATCACTAAACCTGATCGTCCGAAAGGCCGTTCAGGAGATCCTATTCCTACCCCTGTGAAGCTTGTCGCCCAAGCTCAAACTCCTCCCTTACCTGTTCATCAACCCGAATTTGTATCAGCCCCTGAATTTGCTGATATCCTAAATGCTTATCAAGCTGATTTGTTTGTCGTCGTGGCTTATGGGGAAATCATCAAACAACATATTTTGGATATGCCTTCTTTAGGATGCATTAATGTCCATGCAAGCTTGTTACCAAAATACAGAGGTGCTGCTCCTATTCAAAGAAGCATTATCCAGGGAGAAATCGAAACGGGTATCACTATTATGTACATGGTGAAGAAAATGGACGCTGGCGATATTATCAAAATGGTTAAAGTCCCCATTGCTACGAATACCACTTATGGAGAATTAGAGAACATGTTATGCGACGTAGGCTGTCAAGCTTTGCTTGAAGTGCTTCAACAACTTGAAAAGGGGAGTGTTCAGCGCACTGAACAAGACCATAGCCAGGCAACACTTGCTCCAAAAATTGAACTAGAAGATTGCGAAGTTAAATGGAATATGCCTGCATGGCGTATTCATAATTTGGTTCGCGGGGTGAATCCTCATCCTGGTGCCTGGTGCTATGTGAACATAAAAGGTCAGAACAAAAGATTGAAAATTATCTCCACTCTTGTTTTAAAAGACTTTTCTAGTGAATACGGCACTATACTTTCTGAAATTAAAGATTCTTTGGTTATTGCATGTGGAGAAGGGGCTATTCAAATTCTTGAACTTCAGCTTGAGGGTAAAAAAAGGATGATGGCTGCTGAACTTCTGCGTGGATTATCTATGGATCAAATTTCATTTAGAGACCTACATTAAGTGGGGTTTTAAGGTAATTGAATTTTTTTTACTTTATGCCTGGTAGCCAGGCGGAGCGTTTTTTTGAGAGATGTCTGAAAGCTATGGCTTAAAATACGCACAGGAAAGACAAATATAGACAATACTGCACGCAAAGCTGTCAGGCTCATTCGTCTCCACTTTTTCTCCATTTTTGAGGCATCTATATTGATGACTACCGAACGTTCGTGAGTCGAGTACATATCTGCATGGGCCAGAACTCCATGGCGTGACTTTTCACCTAAAACTAAGAAATAATTAAAACCTTTTGGTACAACCTTATCAAAATAAGGCACAGGGTCGCCTTGTTGACAGAACATATTAACTTTTGGATAAGGGGGTTTATTTATTATGAGTTCCCACTTCTTTTCATCTTTAGAAGAGAAACCTGGAGCCCCATAGGCCATCACTTTTTGAATTTGATCAGGACAGTGCAAAGCTGTTCTCCATGCTTGAGCGCCTCCCAGGCTTTTCCCGTAAACGATAGCCTTGTGTCCACTCGCATGCCTATTCAACCATCCTTGTATTTTTTTTCTTCCTGTGCTGAAGGCATATGAACCTACGGAAGCCCCTGGATTAAGATCTGTCAATAGACTTAAACTAAATCCCTTGTCAGTTGGATAGGTGGTTCCTTTAAATAGCAAAAGGGGTGGAATGTGTTGTGCATCTTGAGGCTTTAATCCTATGGCAACAAGGGGAGATCCCATCCAATTTGGAGTGAGTTTAATTTTTTCTACATGATAAGTTCCCACCTTCCATTTGCCTTCAATGTGCAGGGGAACTTTCAGCTCTTCTTCGTTTTTAGGATCTAGAAATGGATATAGTGAAAGAAGATCTCCGATGATCATTTCCATGTGAAAAATTTCTTCTTTAGATAGTTTATTTTGTGACAATTCTATGGACATATCAGCAAAAATTTTATTCAAAAGATCGCGTCCCTCTTTTAATAACTGCGGATTCTTTTTCCAAATCACCGCTTTTAATAAAGAACCTTGTAAAAGTTCTTTGGTCGGCGGTATTTTGCCACGCATGATTTTAAAAAAAAGTTGTTGTATTTTAGAGTCTAACTCTAGTTTTGGGTTCCAAGGTGAATTAGCGTTGAGTAAAATGTCTTTAACTGCAGTTAATAAACTCTTTTTTTCTTCATTAGAGGGCACGCGGCCTTTTTTCCATTTCCCTATTTTGCTACTTTCTTTATTTTTAAGATGTTTAAACGCAGCATGTGTGATTGTACGCACCTGTTCTACATTTATCGATTTCGGACCATAATTCTCTGCTAAATAATCAGCAACGATGATATAGGCAGACTCTAAATTTCTCTCTGTAGGAATCTTTGCTGTAGTCATGAATTCTCCGTAATTATATTTTATTAATTATATTATAATATAATTTTAAATAAATTGTTAAATTTTGTTTAAAAAAATTTAAAAACTAATATTTACTAACTTGTTTTACTCTTCAGGCTAAAAAAGATACTTGCCCATATTCCTGAGTTTTGTTATCAAGGAGACGTATTACACTTGGGTTCGTATGACCATTCTTTTGAATACTCTTGTCTATGCTGCCCGGCCGGCTATCCCCGCAGTGGCTATCGTTACGCATCAATTCACAAAAAAAACAATTGCACTTTTTAAAAATATTTTTGATCTGATGCAATGGTCTTTTTTATGCCTTTATGGATCTAAGGAAATTTTATTGGATCGTGTTAAAAATATTAGTCAGGTTAGAAAAAATCATGTCGTTGTTACTCAAGCCCATCGAGTCAACCGTTATTTAAATGGTATTTTTCTTAAGAAAACTGCCTTTGTAGGTCCCATCAATTTTAACGTAGCCCATGGTTCACTTTATATCGCTTCAGGAATGGTAGGTTTGGCAGCCCCTATTCACAGGCTGAGTGGAAAACTAAACCAAAAACTTCCACTTTTAGCAGAAACTTTAGGGAATGGATTGTTCGGATTAGCCAGTTTAGTGGCCTTGATACAAAACGTGAAGATTTATCGTGCTGCTGCAAAAATTCCTTCCTTTGCTCCTCAGCATGCCCGCGATGCCGCCCTCATGTTAAAAAAATCGGCTATCTTAGGGATCATCAGTAGTTTAAACTATATCATCACTGTCGCTTTATTGGTCATGGGTTCTGCAGCCACATTTGCTTTAATTTTTGGATGCATTGCAGTGGTCACGGGCTGTTTAAAGATACTTTACGATTACTTTCGTTTTAAAAATGCCTGGTAAATTCTCCTAATAAATAGTATTTTTAAAGTCATTTAAAATCACTCAATTGAATATCTAGTGAATATCTAGCCCTGACAGCTTTCATTTAATTTTCTCTTTTTAAAAAAGAAAAATTTTGATACAATCCTTATCTTTAATGAATCTTAATCTAGAGAACAATTATGAATATAGCCAATCACTATCATCCTCTCATGATGAATAACCAGCTTAATGGGGTACCTAACCCCCCCGATGTTCAAGGACAAGGGTTTGGGCACAAATTTGAAGTAGTCCGTGAAAAGTTAAAAATCTTCTTTATAGATTTATTTCATGCCATTGCTGATGCCTTCAATGAACATTCGCGTTTAGGCAAAATTTTCAAATTTTCCATTAACGTTTTGAATGGCATAGCTTATGCTGTGGGCAGCGCTTTTCATGGCGCTGGACTTTTAAAAGTTTTGAATATAGCCGATAATTTTAATGACTGCCTGGACCTTATATTGGATGCTGATCATTTTATCAATGGAAAATTTAAAGATAAAGAGGGTAAGGTCAATAAATTTTCTTTAGTTGCAAATTTAGCCTTTTTAGTGGCTGATGTGGGGGGAATCGTTTTGTGGTTAAATGACCTCGCTCTAATCAATCTCGCTAAAATCAGTGCTTCCATAGGCAAAGGCTTTTCTAAGTTGGCTAGTGCTTTAGGACCTGGCTTGACTAAGTTTACTCAAGTAGTGACTAGAACGCATCCATTTATAGCGAAAACTGCCGTAAAATTTGCTGCCAAGGTCACATTAATCAATGTAATCCGAGGTCTTGTGGGTGTCGCCTTTTTGGCTTTGGCTATTAATGAAGTTCGAAATATTGTAAGTGCTGTAAAAGAAAGAAACATTCAGAAAGTCGTGAATAGTTCTCTTTATCTCACCTCTTATATTGCAGAAATCGCTCTGAAGGTTCTTGCTTTAGCCAGCTGTACCTGCGTCCCTGGATTAATCACTGTAGGCTGCATAGCAGCAGGTTTTGGACTGGCTGCATTTTTCATGGAAGTGATCTTAAAGTATCGAGAGTCTAGAGCACAAGAACGACAAGTTTTGCACAATCCTCCTGCAGCAGCGCAGAGGCCTCAGCCCGTGCAGCAAGAATTGCAGAAGGCAGCGGCTTAAAGTAATTTTAAAAAAAGTAGGTTTTATGAGTAGTTTAGCTATTGGAAATATTTTTATAGGCAATCCGGGAATAGCAGATGAGCCACCTAAAGAAGCAAAAAAAGAAGCTTTAAATGGACGGGTTGTTCATGCTGCAGGAGATAATCCACCTGATGGTTGCTGCAAAAAAATTATAAAAGTGATTAAAGCCATTCTGGATCATATTGCAAATGGAGTCAAACATGTCACGGGATTTTTGGCTCATGCCGTATACTCTCATGATAATATTCAGTCTCTTTGCAAGTTTGGCAATTCGGCCGTTGCTTTCGCCAAGTATGTCTTTAAAGCTGAATCGGAAGGATTTAAGAATCTTCAAGGACAGTTGGTTATTGTGGATGGCGCCCTGGATGTGGCGGACTTTATTCATGACTTAAAAGATTGGATAGTGCCAAAAGCTTACGCCAAAGATAGTCCAAAATTGCTTTTTTGGCGCCATCCAGGTGTTACAAAATGGAAAATTATTGGCAAAGCTCTTGGAACTGCAGCTAAAGCTCTGGGAGTTGTTAAGTTTACTCTCGATGTGGGCTTATTAAAACTTGGACAATTTTCAGGCTATCTTAATACTATTCCTTTCTTTGGCGTCATCTTCCAATTTTCACCTTTGAAAGTCGTTAAGGACTCCCTAACTATCGTTAGTTCTACTTTAGGCATTGTAGATCATGGAATTGGAATAAAAGCAAGAAACCCAAAAATTGAGCTTCTAAAGCCGAAAGTAAAAAAATGGGAAGCCAAAAATAAACTCTTTAAATATCTCAATATGAATGATGCTGAAAAGCAGGCCGAATTAAAAGGTCAAAGCGAAGCGCAATATCTGATTAATTTGAAGAACAACTACATCAATGCACGTATCTCGTTAAATAAGCTAGGCAAAAATGTAAGAGGCGGACTTCCTAATTCAGAAAAAAAATGGGCGAGTATCAAAGTAGATTACGAAAATAATGAAGTTAGAGAAGAAAACAAGGTCAAATGTAAGGAAAAATTCGAGAATAAAAGCAATGAGCTTACGAACTCTAAAATTCTTAACAACAAATCTTGGCTTGCCATCACTTTCAATGTAGTTAAGATCGCTGCTATGATCATGGGCCTAATAGGAGTCTTTGCGTCTGCAATTGGGGGAACTCTTCCCTTCATAGTCACCATCACTGTTGCTTGGTTTATTACAAGTTCCATTGGAATGGCTCGCCTTTATTATGGCTATAAACATCAACATGTTGTTT
>CAVVKX010000022.1:0-20982 GCA_963748975.1 uncultured Parachlamydiaceae bacterium | reverse complement strand
TAATATTAACGCCATAGCAGTGATGCCTGTACCACTATCTACAAAAAAATGGTCAAATTTAAAATCTAATTGTTTTTCATTACTCAATATATCGCAGGGAAGTGTCAAAGCTCCAGGAAGTGCTTCTGGCGTACAGCCACCTTCTCAATAATAAACAACTTTTTTTGGGGAAAAAGCTTGTTGGCATAATCTGCTGCCATTTCATTTACATGTTTCCACTGTTCTCGGGCGATCCAATGAATTTGACTTTCAGAGAATTTTTGTTAGTAACGCATTTCCTTGAAGCTTATCTTGTTTTGTTTGACATAAGAATAGTCTGCAAGGTATGTGATTTTCATTCAAAAGCTTAGAAATGCCCAAGACATGGTTAGAGTTTGCCCCACCTATAACAATCAGTTTCTTCAACATTGTGCTCAATGAGATAGGCTATCAGAGAACCAAATTTGCGAAACTTTGAGCCATGGAGGCCTAGCTCGTCATCACGTTTGACATAACATCGCAAATCGTTAGAATTAAAAGTTTTGAGGTGATGTACACGTGAATGATAAGGATAGTCAGAAACAATTTGCTTTTTGATCGTATTTTCTAAAATCGATAACATTTTTTTACTAATTTGTGCCAGACCAGATAGTGCAAATTTTTTAAGTACACTGCGTAATATCTATCGTTTATAATGCTAGCAAATTAAAAAGGTAAGTGGCTCACATTCTACTGAGTTTAAATTGGAGCTCCTAATGTTAGCAATAAAATCTATTAATCCTGATGCCATTCAAAATGTGCTGGTGCCGTTTAAACCTAAAAATTCGTCAAAATGTACACGCATCACTGATATCATTCAAAGATTTTTAGTCTCAAATACAATAAAAATTGATGATCTCCGCTGTCGTCGCGGGAGCTGTGGTGATATTAGCGTTAAGCCACGCGTATCGTGGGCATCACGGTTGTTGCAGCTGTCATTACCGCAATAATATTATTTTTATTCACTCTTGCATATTGTTGTTAATAAAAGAAAATGATGTATAAACTACATTATTTGTTCCCCTAGTTTTGAAAACTTTTCTTTCCAGCAAATTTTATTCATTTCATCATGCAAGCATTACAACTATATTGGGTGCTATTCCTTTGAAGAATTTCGCTCATGATGAAAAAATAGCCAAGAAATTACAAATTAAACGGCGACTTACTGTTTATCGCTTGTTGAAGATTTTGAATTGAGGACGAAAGGTCTACTTACAGTTCCATGTGAACCCTTTCATTGGCGCAAGCTAGGTGTTAAACGTTTAGCTTTACCAGCCATTGACTTAAAGCCTGTCCCTTTAGAGTTGTTGGAAAAAGGAGTGGATTTTCTTGAAGGACACATCGATAAAGGAGAGTCTTTGCTATCTAGGTTGGAAGGCCGGGGATAAGCAGAAGTGCTACTTTAGTCCATCGCCTATCTATTAAAAAAGAAGCTTGTAAAGTCCATTGATGAAGGGATTGTCTATTTAAAAAAACGTCGTCCTTTCATCTATATTTCCTCTGAAAAAAGCGTATTTTAGAACTCTATTTTCAAAAACACTGCATAAAAAACTAAAACACAATTAATACAAATGATTGCTAATGAAAATATTCTAGTTATTGGTGGGGGAGCCACCGGGTTTGGGGGCTATTGCTTCCACGGAAGTCATCCCTGAATTAAGAAAATCATCTTATTAGAAAAGAATCAGCAGCTCCCAGCTAAAATTTTACAGTGTATCCGGAGGGGGAAGATGCAATGTCACACACGCTTGCTTTTGACCCAGCAATATTAGTTCAAAATTATATTCGGGGGCATAGGGCTTTGCGCCAGACCTCACGCGGGCACTTGACAGCACGAATAGATTCAATGGTTTAAAAAGCATCGTGTCCAACTCAAGGTTGAAGAAGATGGGCGCATGTTTCCTATAACGGATCATTAGGCCACTATCATCAATTGTGGACTAAGCATAAAATGGTACTGTTGTTGAAGTGAGAATGGGATGATACATATGGAAACCTTGTTTACCTGAATCCAGGCTTTATTTTAGAGCTATCCAACGGATATTTCTTAGAATGTGGGCGTCTATTACTAGCCACTGGAAGCCATCCTAAAATCTATGCATGTCTCCAAAATTTGGGGCATCATATTGTACCCCCTGTACCCTCATTATTTACTTTTAACGTACCTCATTCGCCTTTACTTGAATTGGCAGGCGTTTCTGTCCCCAAAGCAGATGTGCGTATTTTAGGCACTGATCTCAAGCAATCAGGACCCCTTTTGATCACCCATTGGGGTTTTAGTGGGCCTGCCATACTGAAACTTTCTGCATGGGGGGCACGCATTCTACATGATATGCAATATGAAGCCACTTTGATTGTTAACTGGCTACCAGATATTACACGAAGATCTCTGGTAGATATGCTAAATACTTTTAAAGCACAAAATCCTGCGAAATTAGTGGTGTCTGAATGCCCTGTGCCCCTACCAAAAAACCTTTGGAAAAAATTGTTACAGATCACTAGGAATACCATCAGAGTCACGCTGGTCCTATTTTTCTAAGGCAAATCAAAATGCTGTGTTGGAAATCTTACAGCAAGGTGCATTTGATATTCGGGGTAAAAATTGCCTTTTAAAGAAGAGTTTGTGCACATGTGGAGGAGTCGATCTAGATGAAGTGAACTTCAAAACAATGGAAAGTAAAAAGTGTGCAGGGCTGTATTTTGCCGGGGAAGTTTTGGATATCGATGGTGTGACAGGAGGTTTTAATTTCCAGAACGCATGGACAACAGGTTGGATAGCCGGACAGGCCATGGCAGCACCATAACCCATCTGCGATAATCACCACTGAGCCCACTGAGATCATTGAGAGGGTATGAGAAATTCTAAACTTCTAATTTTTTCACCGCCTCTGCACCTTTCTCATATTCTCTCAGTGATCTCGGTGATCTAAGTGGTGAATTATCCAACACGTTCACGTTCATGTACAAAGATTACCATTTGGCGAGGGGCGGCATCGAGCACAAAATGGCCTCAGGGTTGCCTCCGGATTCGAATCCAAACTTTGTGCCTCTATCATAAATCAAATTGAATTCCACATAATGGGCTCGATACTCCAACTGTTTTTCTTTCTGTTCCAAAGTAAAGGGCTGAATTATACGACGTTGATAAATAGGCATAATCGTGTTTAAAAATTGGTTTCCGACAGTTTCCACAAGTGCAGGTCTTTGTTGAAGTCACCTGTATGATAATGGTCAAAAAAAAGACCCCCTACCCCTCGTTCTTTTTTGCGATGCGGAATGTAAAAGTACTCGCGGGCGTTTTGAGAAAATTGGGGATACAATTGTAGATCAATTACATCTAAAGCCTGTTTGGCTGTGTTATGAAAATGATCTGTATCTTCCTGATAGGAAACCCATGGGGGTTAAATCAAACCCTCCGCCAAACCAGAAACGATCTTCTGTTTCAATATAACGGATATTCATGTGTACAGTGGGGGCATGCGGATTTGCCATATGCGTTATCAAACTAACACCATGGCAAAAAAAGGTCCGTGGCTATCTTTCATAGGGAAGTGTGGACCAGATACACCTGACCAATTCACAGCAGCCTTTTCAAATACATGGCCTCTTAATAAAGATATCTCTCACCACCGCCAGAATGGTGCTCCCAATCTTTTCTTAGGAACGGGTGTGCTGCTTCGAGATTTTCGAAAGCTTGGACGATATAATTTGTAAGGTCTTGTAGAAAGCTCACGATTAATTGTTGTCTAAGTTTATTCATAATTTAAAAATATAAATTTTTGTGTTGTATAGATCTTTGATTTCTATGGTTTTTTGTGCATGCCACTGAGGAATTGAAAAAGTATTGGTTGCCACTAAAGTGCCTTTCTTTAGTTCTGATTCAAATTTTCTTCTAAGTTTTTGCATCGCGCCGGGATATAAGTAACACACAATGATCGACGCATTTTCAAATTGACCTTAAAAAAATCTTGTCGTTTTATCCTTAAATTCTTATGTCTCGAAAATAGAAGTATGATCTTTGAAACAAAATAAGGTATAGGAGAATTTTCATAGGCTATGATCGTACAATGAGGATACTTTTTTGCTAAAGGAAAAGCTAAAGAGCCCCAACCAGAGCCAAGTTCATAAATGATGCCTCCTCCTTCATCTGGTAAGTTGTCGAGCAAGGCTTTTCTTGCAAGTAAAGAACTTGGCATGGGTCCAATACCGTTTTTTATAGACCATGCGACTATTAAAATTAAAATTAGGCAAATAAAAATAAAGAAATAATGTTAAAATAGATCATAATAAGCATAAGTATGATTTTTTAATGTTATATATACTTTTATAAAAAATAAGTAAATAAATATAAGGAGTGCATAAAAATGTTAAGTTCAAAGACGATCAAGCTCAGCAAGCTATTAAAAACCTTATCGAAATGTTTGGAAAACCTTCTTCTTCGTTCGAAGCTGGACTTGTGATTGAAATGATCGAATCTAGTCTAAAATTATTTATTGAAAATTATGATACGGGACAGTTAAAGCTCATCAACCGTTCTTTAAAAGAGATGCGGCATGCTTATCGCATCTTTAACAAATTCAAACACTCACGCTGCATCAGTATCTTTGGCTCTGCGCGTATCCGGAAGATCATCCCGATTATTTAGCTGCTAAAGAATTTAGCACAAAGATCGCACAAAAGGGGTGGATGTGTATCACAGGCGCTGCAAATGGAATCATGAAGGCCGGGTTAGCGGGTTCACAGCGTGAATCTAGTTTTGGATTATCCATTGGTTTACCTTTGAAGTCCCCACAAATACTGTCATTGAAGGTGACCCGAAACTCATTGTTTTTCGTTATTTTTTTACACGTAAATTGATGTTTCTGACTCATTCGGATGCCGCTGCAGTCTTTCCGGGAGGTTTTGGGACTCTGGATGAGTTATTTGAAATCCTCACGTTAATTCAAACAGGAAAAGCTAACATTATACCAGTTGTATTAGTGGAAGGGCTCAAGGGTGTGTATTGGCGTGACTGGAAGAAATATATTGATCATCATTTGTTGGTGAATGGCTGGATCAGCCCTGAGGATCTCCATCTATTTTATATTGCGAAATCTGTTGATGATGCTGTAGAACGTGTGCAAAAATTTTATCGTCGCTTTCATTCCAGCCGTTATGTAAGAGATAAATTAGTGATTCGCTTAAATGAAGAGTTAACAGATCGCCAAGTAGATGAATTAAATGAGAAATTTAAGGCTTTAATGGCAGAAGGAAAAATTGAAAAAGGGGGATTTTCCGGAAGAAGCGGATCACTTGCAATTGCCGCGCCTCATCTTTCGTCATACAAACCGTGACTTTGGCATTTTACGTGCAATGATTGATACCATCAATGAGTTTTGACAATTTATTTCTTGCAATCTGCCACAAAAATATTGTATATGAACGCAAAATTGTCAATGAGGCTGTTCATGAAGTGTCCATTTTGTCATCATCCTGATCTTAAAGTGATCGATTCACGGGATGCGGCTGAACTAAATGCGATTAGGCGCCGTAGGGAGTGTTTAGAGTGTTTACGTAGATTTACTACTTTTGAAACAATAGAACTAACCGTTCAGGTGCATAAACGGGATGGACGTTACGAAGACTTCCAACAGCAAAAGCTCATCAATGGTCTGGATGCAGCTTGTCGCCATACGACCATCAGCCATGATCAGGTCATCTCATTGGCAGCGCAAATCACGGAAGAGTTATTGCAGCAGCAAGTGCATATCATTAGCACCACGGAGCTTGGTGAAATTGTGATGAAGCGCTTGCATGCTTTAGATGAAATTGCTTACATTCGCTTTGCCTGTGTTTATCGTCGATTTAAAGACATCGAGCAGTTGATGCAAGCGATTAAAACGATTCATCCAAGAGAAAATGACAAAAAAGTCGCGAAGGCAGTCAAGGCTAATATGGCCGTTGAAGTTTGCCAAGATGAATAATTATAATGAGGAGATTCTAATGGGATTGAAAAAAAGTGATATCGTCAAGTTTAAGAAAAAGCTTGAGGATCTGCGCTCTCAATTAACGCATACTTTAAAAGGTTCGACAGCTGAAGTAAAAACTCCTGACGAAGCCACAGGCTATTCACAGCATCAAGCTGATCAAGGCACTGATGATTTTGATAGGACAATTAGTTTAGAAGTCACAAGCCGAGAATATCACATCCTAAGGCAAATTGAACGGGCATTGGAAAAAATTGACGACAATACTTATGGGATATGCGATATTACTGGAGAGGAAATACCTATTGCACGTTTAGAGGCTGTTCCTTATGCTACTATGACTGTAAAGGCACAAGAACAGTTAGAAAAAGGTTTGATTTAGTCATGGTCTCATCCTCAAAGCCCTTTTTAAGGGCTAGGACTTTATGTTTAATTCGTATCCTTATTTTATTTTTGGATATAGTCACTAAATATTGGGTCTACCATTATTTGCCTGTTTCCAATCGCTTTTCTCTCTGGTATCCTTATGGAGGGATCGGAGTTTTTAAAAATTTTCTTGGCGTTGAGTTTTCCATTAACCATACAATCAACCATGGAGCTGCTTGGGGGATGTTTGCAGAAGCCCAAGACTTCCTTCTCGTTTTACGTATGATCATGATTGCAGGTTTAATCGCCTATTTGCTTTTTTATAATAAAAATAAAGCCTGGCAACTTCCTCTTGTATTTATTACCATGGGTGCCTTAGGCAATGTGATTGATACTTTTATGTATGGCCATGTGGTAGATATGTTTCATTTTGTTCTTTGGGGTTATGATTTTCCCGTTTTTAATGTAGCTGATTCTTGTATCACTATTGGCGTAGCCTGGCTTTTCATAAGCTCGTTATTGCAGTCGCAAAAGGTTCAGAATAAAGCCTGATATGCTTACAATAAAATCTTCTAGTGAACCTTATCATGCTTCTAAATGGCTTTCCGTTGCTTTACTGGTTGATGCTAATGAAATGAAATCTCTTTTGGAAACATTGGGTAGTTTTCTCATTTATTCTGTGGGAAGTGTCGTTAAAAGAGGAGAGGGTCTTATCTCTCATGAGTCTTTTTTGTCTTGTTATGCTCAATATGTGGAAGCATTAAAAAGAGGTTCGCTCCCAGACGATTCTACTTATCGAACGTTGTTTGCTGCGGTATGGACTACGTCCTCTGATCATTTGTATGCCTTACATGTAGGAAGTGAAGGTCAATTGATCCGTGTAGTTAAACCCGTCATACAATTACAGGCACATCAGTTGGATTATTCCATGGCTGACGGTAAGTTCCGCCCCATGGTTTTTGGTAAAGATAGCGTGTTATGGGGCATTCAATTTTCTTATCCGCAGCTATTTGAAGAACCCAAAACTCATGCCGTGCTTAAAGTCGATGAAAGTCCACAATTTCCCAACACTTTATTGTTTCGTGCTTTGCAGCAGTGGACAAGACAAAACACTGCACCGACACCTTTCATTGTGGGTGACAAGATAATTAATGTTCCCATGCGCTTAGGAAAAAGCTGTTTTGCATGGATTAATCAACACCCTCAATTTGCAAAAAAAGGGCTTCACTAAAGAATACCGCTTAAATCCGCCGAAGGCTTTGGACTGTCGGGGCTTTAGCTCCGCTTTTATAATAGACTGTTCTTTTTTCTTGTTAAGCAGGTTGTTTGTCGTAGTGAAAGAAAAAATTTATATCACAATTGGTTTATGTCAATTCGTTCTGGTTTGAGTAATTCTGCTCTCATAATATCCTTAATAATCAATTCATTATAAAAATCCCATTTTTCCTCGTCGTCAGGATTTTCATAATATTTTTTTATAAAGTTATCTTGAAATTCTTTATTTGTTTTTTGACCATTCCAAAGTGCAGCATATTTTTCAGGAGATAATTTGAGCGACAGTAGATCATCGATATCAATTTTATTTGCCCATTCCTTGTCTTTAGCTAACTCTTCACTTACTGCTTCCCATAATTCTTTAGGCAGCTTTCCGGCTGCGATCCAGAATTTTTTTAATTCAGCGAGGTTATTCTTATCGAGATGGACAAGAGCTAATTCTAGACATTTCTTTTGAAAAGTCTCATCATTTAAAGAGAGCAAACCTATAAAACCATTAATATTTTCAATAAAGACATCTTTATCTATATTCATATCTACTAGATCTAAAAGCTCTTCAATAGCTTCTTGACGATTTACCCCATTTTTATTGATGATGATGAAGCGGGTTAAGTCTAAAATTTGATTTAAAGGTAATTCATGCTCTTCAAAATTTTTTGTTAATTGATCTAATTCGAAAGTTTCAGCCATTATTTTTTGCCGTTCAGGGCATGCAGCCAAGTAGATGTCTTCCATAATTCGAGAATACTTTATCTCTTCAATACAAATTAATACATCAAGGTAATCGATGAAATTTTTAAAAAAATCATCATCCGGTGCTTCGTATGGATTTTGTTCAAAAATTGTAGCTATAATATTGTCTTCGCTATTGCATGATAAGGCTATGTTTTGTAAGACAGAGTCTGGTGTCGCTAAACATAAAGCTCTTAATATCACCTGACGATTTTCTGGTTTAACACTATCTAATGTCTCTTCTAAAGTTAATGTCAATGCAGGATCATCATGTTCTGCAGTCGAACTACCAAGAAAGCCAAAGAAGCTTTGAAGGAAATTTGTTAAATCCTTTGGGTCAAGATTTTTCTCGAGTTTTGATACATTTTCAGAGTTTAGTCGCTCGAGAAAAGGGATAACAAATTGAGGTTTAGAGTATTCCAAGTAATGATACAAGAACGTAGAGGGTTCATTTGCAAGTTTCTTTAAACTTTTCATTCCTTTCCCTGTAATTTCCTTTTGATTGAAACTGGCCTATATATTCAGGAAAACCTTGGACAAAGGCGGTAAGTTTTTCTTTATTTTCATCTTGAATATGACATCAAACAAAGATTTAAGAAATTTTTGTTTAGGGCTATTAAAACCTATTTCAACGAGAATTTTAATTACATGAGGAGATAACTTGCTGAAACTTTCATGGAAATTAGACAAGAATTCGCACAAGGAGTCCCGATCATCTTTTGTTAGATTTTTTAACAATAAGGCTTCTAACGCATTTAATTGGGTTAAAAGCTGCGTAATTTTGGATTTTTCTATAGGATCGGCAACAGCAAAATTATCTTCATTTTCTTTGGCAAAGATTTCCCTGTCCTTTACCTGTAAGCTGTAGTTACGCAGTAGTTTTTCTAACTCCGCCATTTTATCTTCACGGATAGGAAGTGGAATATCCAGCGTTTTTAAATTTTCGGGCTTAAAAAGATCTTTCGCTTCTTTGTTTAGTTTTTCATCGGCTGGGTCTTTGTTATTTTTTTTAACTGCTTCTTCAGCTTGAACTTCTTTTATCAAATTGTTTATATTTTGATCTTCTTGCCGCATATTATTGCCCAAATTGAATACGGCAGGCAAAATCTGAATCTTTTCAACTCTTTCAATAAGTTCTTGAATTTGCTTATCTTGTCTGCCATGCTTTTTAACGAACTTGTCTAGAACGTCAATTGCTGTGGCGACATTTAACTTTTCTTCTGCTGAAAGTCTTATCCCATCTTTTATATCTTTATAGGCATTTATTAAAATGTGTTTAGTGACCGCATCGATGTTTCCTTTGCAAAAAGTCTGACAAGTCACTTTACGTATAAAACGCATCAAATAATTAATGAGACAAGATCTTTTGTTCTTATGAACTAGATTTTCATTCGCATCGATATCTATACTAAATTTGTCAAGATCTATATCTTTTAAAAAATGGATATCTTGTTTGAAGGCATCTGAAAATGGCATAAAAAAACCTCTAAGAATACATAATAATAAAAACTTATATCATAAATTGATTAATGTCAATTGATTAGATCTTCCATTTCTTTCATTAATAGTTCTAAATCCAAGGTTTCAGCCATTTTTTTTTGACGCTCAGGACAAGCTTTCGAGTAAATGTCTTTCAAAGTTTTGAAATAATATTTATCAAATTTAGAAAATAAGTTCATGAATTCGTTGAAAATGTGAATAGCCGTAAAGACATTCAATTTATCACAGAGTTTGGTATGATCTTTTATCTCCTGAGCTCCAATTAAAATACGTTGAGTGACCGCATCTACATCAGCCTTGCAGAATGTATTGCAGGTCAACAAGCGGATTAAGCGCATTAAATAATTGATAACGCAAGATTTTTTGTGCGTATAAACTAGTTTTTTCTGTGCATCGATGTGCGCGCCATAAAGCTTACTATCCAGTTTAAGTAAAAAATTAATATCCGAATTAAATGGATCTGCAAAAGGCATGGGTAGACCTTATGTTATTTAAGGCGAAAAATAAACAAAGAGGGATGTTTAAATGTTCCATAGCTCATACATTTTAGGTTCTTCTTTTTCTATGAATGCATACATGGCGTCATCTTGCTCGGGGGAGAGTTTTAACTGATTCAAGACCACCCAGTTAATAAATAAACCCTCGGCGGATGCTTTCCAAACGGAAATAGGAAGTTTTTTTACATCTAAATTTTTAGCCTTATCAAAAAAAGCTTTTAATGTTGCTGCCTTTGGATCTTTAAAGAAATTTTCCTGATTTAGTGGGTCTTTGATCGATTCGAAGAGAGCTTTAAAAGCCCGATGAAGAATAAGTTTTTGCAACTCCGGGTTATTGAAAGAGAGTAACCGCATAAAAATATGAATATTGGCGACGAAATTTTCCGTAGTGGCCATTTTTAAGTAATTGATTAAGTTTTTAGTCAAAATATAAAAAATTTCATGATCATCGTTAAGGCCATTATAATTTTTATAATGAAGAAATCGCATGAAATGCATAGTGTTAATTAGATCTGCATCTTGAGAAAGCTTCTTGGCTATATCAATCAAAGGCATATTTTGGGCTAACATTTCCTGAATTTTTGGCGAAATATGCGGATAAGCTTGTTCATCAGGCAATGGTGGATTTTTTTGATTATGTAACTTGCCAGGAAAAGTTTTTAACAGATGAGGCACGGGTTGTCTCTCACCCAACCAATGGATGAAATTGTCTAGATTTACATGGGAAGTTAAGTAAGGGGGTTGAAAATATTCGGGTTGAAAAAATTGATTAAAGGCCTTTTCTTGCTCTTCGGTCAATTGTTTGACCGTTTCAATGATCAAAGGATCATGAAATTTATTGGTCATGTAAGCCAAAAACAGGCTAATTTCAGGTTTATATTTTTCAAGAGGTAACAGTTTCATTTGCTCAATACTTAACTCATAAAAAGAGTCTTTTTGAAGATTAAAAAAAACTGATGAATTAAACTGAACTGCTGTAATAGCGATGAGTATTTCTTTGGTATGATCATTCGGGATTTCTTGAAGGACTTTTAAAAATTGTTTCCAGGCTTTTGGATTAGGTTGATGACCGATAAAATCGAAAAGTTCAGGAGGCATTAGGGCAATGCATGCTTTTTGCTTTTCCATGTCTTCATTACAAAATAAATCAACGAAAAATCTCGCAAAAACGCTTTGTTTTTAACTTGTCCCTTAGCGATTGCTACAGATTGCGCGGGTGGAAAGCGGTTTGCAAATCCTAATAAGAGCCCATACCTAGCATCTTTAAAAAAAGGATCGGGAACCAATTTTAAACTGGTTTTCTCCCATATTTCTGCTGGTAATTGATTAGCTATCTCAAATAATTTTTTGAAGTTTTTTTGTCTTTCAGCGTTGAAGCAATTTTCCATAGCTACTTTGAGAAGATCAGATTGCTGTTCCCTATTAAAAAAGGGAAAAAGGGTGCAAAAAGTATCCATGTTTTCAAATAAGTAGTAAGCGATATGACTATTTGTTTGAAAGGCATGGGCAGTCATTTGAAGGGCTTGATTAAGTCCCTGTTGTGCAGGGTTTTTGATAACTGCTTTAGCTATAGCCATTAGATTGAAAACAGCGATTGTCTTCATTATTTCGACGGGAATAATCTCTTGAGGCACTTCCGCTATAAGAATGGCAATTTCACTAATACCTGTTTTGTCATCTGGGTGCATGACAAGATCTTCCAACAGTTTTTGCAAGCGTGTTTCTTTCTTTATAGGGTTTATGACGGGCTGAGGTGGAATTAGGGGTTCCAGTACTGGCTTCGGTTCAACGAGTTTTTGTACAGGCTCAAGGATTTCAATTTTGTCAATGATGTCCAGAAGCTTGGTGACTTCTATATTCTCTTTTCCACCATTTTTTTTTAGGATGGCTTGTAGGTATTGAATCCCCTTTTTTAACAATAACTGTTCATTAGCCACTAGTTTTTGGTCTTTGATTTCTTTAGTTATATCTTGAAAAAAGCTGTTTGTCACTTTGTGTAGATTAGGATTGAGTTGAATGCGGCCACAAGTTAAGTGGTGCACGACCCATCTAAAAGCATAGACACAGCGGTTGATCTGTTTCTTTTCTAAGGCTTGTTTGTTGACATTATAATCTATATTTACAAATTGTTCATTGTTTACATCAAAAATGAATTGAATATTTATGTTAAGTTCGCGTGAAAGTGGCATAAACACCTTTTAAATTATTTATTGTTCGGATCCAACTGATGAACTGTATCTAGGAGGATGGGCACTAGCTTAAAGTCAATTTTTTGAATCTCCTCTGCAGATAAAATTTTATTGTCTTTAGCGTAATCGCGAGCTTTGACAAGCTTATCATTATATCCCTTTTCGCAAGCGGCAAAGATCTGCAGACTATTCAAATAGGGTAATTCTAAACAAAGTTGTTCAGGAGGTGTATGGATGGCAAAGGCAGCCAGGTAATCGGTAATATCCTTAAGAGGTTCCTTCTGGAACATTTCTCTAATCTCTTTAAAATTATTTACCTTGGCCAAAGCTAAACATTTTTGTAACTGATTTTTTAATGGTTTAATATGTTCTTCTTTGATGAGTCCAGCTTGTTCAAAGATATCTAAACAAGTGGCATAGTTTTTTTTATCTTTAAGCCATTCTCTTACATCAAAGTTATTGTAGAAGAGATCATATTTGAGAAAAAGTAGCTTCCAAGGATGTTTTTCTAAATGCTCAAAAACGGCTATTACTCGATCTTCCACTTTAAATGCGTTTGGGTTGAATCCTAATTTAAGTTGACCCACATAATTAGCATCGAAGGGGCCTTCCAATAATTCTTTCAATTTTTTTTCATCGTCGACGAATTTGAGGAAGAAGGCATAGGGAATATCATTCTGCGGGTTATGAGCATTCTTAATGATTCGATCCCAATGAGCATTTATCAGTTCACGAGCCTTTTCTGGACGAAGTTTTTTAATGATGGCAAAGAGCTGTGAATCAGAAAAGTGATTAGCTAACGCAGCAATTATTTCTAAAACTTCCGAGGTGAACTTTCTGATTAATTCAACTTGTTTTTCTTCCGGAATTTCATGATCAGACAATTTCCTAGTGCAATGAACTATAAATTGAGGATAAGGAACGATTGTAGCCACCCATGAAATCAGTCTGACCAAAGCCTCAGGATCTTTTAAATAAATCGGTTTAAATAAGCTCATAAATGCCTTTTTTTGCTCTTCTGTAAACTGATTCACGAAAGGCTTGGCTTGATTATCCAGCCGGTCAGTTAAAAAAGCAATCAACAAACTAATTTCAGGCTTTTTAAATATGTCTAGGGGCAAAAGCTTCCATTGATCGGCGTCGAGGGCATTCACATAATCAGCTTTAGAAGCATCAAAGGAGTCGCTGTTGAATAGCTGAGACACGGATGCCTCAAGTATTTTCTTATGATGATCATCAGTAGGGCATCCTTTCAGGGCTTTAAAAAATCGTTTCCAACTTTTAAGGTCTACATTACATGGGTTATCCAATTCAAAAACTTTAACATCAAGATGCGTGAGAAATTCTTTTTGTTTTTCCATTTCATCATTAGCGAAGAGGGTCACAAAGAAGCTGGATAACAACTTTTTGTTATTGGTTTGTCCATTGATGATAGCGGCGCATAGGTTGGGTGGAAGTTTTATTATAGCGCCCAAATCTTCAAACTGCCCGACTTTGCTAGCCTCTTCCCAAAGTTCTAAAGGCAATTTTTCGACTTCTTTAACCAGTTTATCAATTTTTTCATGCGCATTTATAGAAATTTTGAATATAATTTTATATATAAGGTTTTTCTGCAATTCCTTCTTAAAATATGGCAAATAAGCTATCGTGAGATCGATGTCTTTGAATAAATAGTATTCTGTATTTTGCTGGAAATGGTAAGTAAAAATCTTCAGCGCTTTTTCGTCTGTTTTTGGATTTTTAATGGCTTCTTTTGCAATTTCTAGGATTTTGCTTTCGTGAAATTTTAGATCTGCAAATAGGTCGTAAGGGATATATTCTATACATAGCCCTAGTGCGGGAGGGTCCATTTTTAGAGCTAGCATTTTTTTGCGTTCTTTTGATTCATTCTTAAACACATACTCAGTGATCTTAGGCAAGTGTTGAGGAAGCTCTTCCGGATTATAAAAGAAGAGTCTTTGTAGAAACTTATCAAAAAACACATCGTTTGGTGCAGCTGGATGGGGAGGATTATTCTTTAAAATTGTTTCTATCAAATGATCCTCGACCTTGCTGTGCCTTAATAGGGCGACTAGGGCCTCTACAGGTACCGCTTGGCATAAAAGCCTTAAAATATCTCGACGGCAAGCATCAGAAAAATGATCCGTAGCATTTAATGCAACCGTAAAACTGGATTTGTTAAATTGTTCCTCGTTATTGAAATAGTTTGTTTGGATGGCAATAAAACTGAATAAGTTGTAAATGAGATATTGACGGTTTTGTTCAGAAAGATGTTTTTCCAAAGTCGCAGCGCTTGCAGGATTTAATGTTTCTAATAGATAATGTGAAACCCAAGAAAATGAGAAATGTTCATTGCGCAAGGGGCGTGTAGAAGGCTTTCTAAGCGTTGATTGTATGTTCCTTCAGGTACAAATTTTTCTTTATCAAAGGAAGGGAATGCTTGTACAAAAGAGTTCAGGTTTTCTATATGAATAGGTTCCGTAGTTAAAGTCTTAAATAAAGGAACGATGAAACTTTTTTCGGGATTATGCATTAAACTTTTTTCCACAATAAATCTTAGATTAGTGGAAGGAGTTTTTTTGCATTTTGCTCAATCCATTCTGTTTTTATTTTATTAAGGCCGAAACATAAGGTTTCCGTTTGCTTAGGTGTTAGAGCCACAGAGCCTTGAATTTGAGGTAAAAGTTTCTCCAACTCTTCAGATATCTTTTCAAAATACGCTTTTTGATCAATTAAATCCTGCAAAAGCTTTCGCAATCTATCATCTTGTGAAAGAGGGAGGGCTGGAACGACAGGGGCTTGAATTTCTGCTAAAGCAGATTGTTTTTTGTCGCCCGCGGCATCTTTTTCTTCTTGGAGTTTTTCCTCTTCCTTTACTTCTTTTTTTCCAAATAGATTTTTTAAGGCTAAATCGTTGACTTCTTCAACAGCACATCCTTCAATTTCTTTTTTTAATTCTTCAATGGCTTGGCCCTCTCTTCCCCCTTTTTTTTTAACGATGATGCTCAGGTTTCGAAGGGCCTTATCCAATAGGTTTTTTTCATGTGTCTGTAACTTTTGTCCTTTAATTTTATTGGTTACATCATTTAGAAAGTTTTGTGTGAGTTTATCCAAATGGGGGTTCAACTGGAAGCGGCCACATGTCAAAACATGCACGATCCACCTAAAAGCATAAACGCAACTGAAACCTGGAGCTCTTTAAAACTAAAACGCTGTTTTTTGTGCAACGAATATTTGTTGTTTCGGGATTTAAATCATTTAAGAATTTAATATTATCTTTAAGTTTGCTTACAGGATGCATATAAGACCTTGATTTTTATTGAAAAATAAAGAGCACGATACCACATAAATTTTTCTTGGTCAATCCGTTCTATGTTGCTTGTTGCATAAATGACCACTCAGCCAGTTTAGGGTATAAATGACCACTGAGCTAGTTTTGGGTATAAATGACCACTGAGCCAATGAGATCAGTGAGAAAATATGAGAAAATTGAATCGGATTATACAATTAAACTCTGTAAAATAAAATCTTGACAAAGTTTTTGAATATCATCACAAACAGGGAATGCCATGAAGCGTGAGAATATAAGCCAAAATCCTCTCCCCATCTCGCATCTTCTCACTGATCTCAGTGGCTCTGTGGTTAATTTTACAAAAGCCCTATTGCGTAATTATTACGTAAATGTAAAGATTCGAATCTTATCTTTAAATTAATGATTTATGGGAATTTGGTCGAAAAAATCCATTTACAGTATGACCTCTGAAGATGTCGACGGTTCTTTACATCTCAACAGGTCATTGACTAGTCTTGATTTAATCCTTTTAGGCGTGGGTGTTGTGGTTGGAGCTGGCCTTTTTACTATCACGGGCATTGCTGCAGCGCAAAATGCCGGTCCTGCCATTGTGCTTTCCTTTATGATTGCCGCAATAGGATGTGCTTTTGCGGGACTTTGCTACAGCGAAATGGCGACTATGATTCCTATTTCGGGGAGTGTTTATACCTATTCCTATGCAACAATGGGCGAGCTGATCGCATGGATCATTGGTTGGAGTCTTATTCTTGAATATGCTATAGGCGCTGCCACAGTATCCATCAGTTGGTCTGGATATGTCATCGCTTTTTTACAGAATTACGATATTCCTGTGATTCCAGAATTAGCGGCTTCTCCCTGGCAACCTGTCCATCTTAAAGATGGATCGGTTGTGTATGGATGGATTAATCTCCCCGCACTACTGATTGTTATGTTGACCTCTGGTTTACTCATTAGAGGCATCAGGGAATCGGCTGTGGCCAACACAATTATGGTTATCATCAAAGTCACAGTGGTTTTAATTTTCATTTTCGTAGGCTTTTTCTATATTAATCCTGCAAACTATCATCCTTTTATCCCCCCTAATAAAGGAGAATTCGGTCAGTTTGGTTTTAGTGGCGTGATGCGCGCATCGGGTGTCTTATTTTTTGCTTATGTAGGTTTTGACTCTATTTCCACAGCAGTCCAAGAAACGAAAAATCCCCAAAAATCTATCCCTATAGGCATCATTGGTTCCTTGGCTATTTGCACATTGCTATATATTTTATTTGCTTTAGTCATGACGGGCTTAAGTAATTACAAAGATCTAGACGTAGCTGCGCCTGTGTCGGTGGCAATAGATCAAACGCCTTTTGACTGGCTGCATGGTCTGGTGGATTTGGCAGTGATTTGTGGGTTGAGTTCTGTCATCTTAGTTTTACTATTAGGACAATCGCGCATCTTTTATGTCATGTCAAAGGATGGGCTTTTGCCTCCCATTTTTGCCAAACTGCATCCGACTTTTCATACCCCATATTATAGCAATTTGGTCCTTATGGTGATGGTAGGGTTTTTGGGTGCCCTGGCTCCACTGACAATCCTAGGCCATATGACCAGCATTGGGACACTGCTTGCTTTTGTGATAGTCTGTGCCTGTGTGTTAATTTTGCGGTATCGTCACCCTGAAATCCCACGCAGTTTTAAAACTCCCTTTGTGCCTTGGGTCCCACTTTTGGGAATCATCGTTTGTTTAGCAATGATGATTTCTTTGGGTAGCGATAATTGGCTACGCCTCATCATTTGGATGGCGTTAGGGATCATTGTCTATTTTTGTTATGGGATCCGTCACAGCAAAGAAGCTAAAGTTAACGTTTAAATGTTATTAAAGGCGGGTTTGTCCTTTACCCTTTTTTTGCTGTATGGTATTTTATTGGCATGCATGATTCTTATTCTTTACTAGATAGTGGTCAGGGATACAAGCTAGAGCAGTTTGGTCCCTACGTGATTTCACGTCCCTGTTCGCAAGCTGTTTGGGAGCGGCAGCTTTCATCTGACATTTGGGATAAAGCGCATGCATTTTTTTCACGCGAAGGTCAAAATAAGTGGACCCAGCAAAAAGGAGGCATGCCCGAAATATGGCAGATCAAAGTCTCGAATATAATATTTAAAATTGCACCGACAGATTTTGGCCATCTAGGGATATTTCCCGAGCAAAAAGATTTCTGGAGTTGGATTCAAAAAACTGTCTCTAAGGGTAAAAAAGTGTTAAATTTGTTTGCCTACTCTGGGGGTGCCACATTAGCTGCAGCAAAGGGTGGTGCAGAGGTTTGTCATTTAGACGCATCCAAAGGGATGGTAGCTTGGGCGAGAGAGAATGCTGCACTCAACCATCTCGAACCAGCACCCATTAGGTGGATTGTCGACGACGTTTTTAAATTTCTAGCTCGCGAGTTACGCCGTGGGTCACGTTATGATGCTATTATTTTGGATCCACCTAGCTTCGGAAGAGGTTCAAAAGGTGAAATTTTCAAAATCGAAGATGAAATCATCCCATTGCTTCAAAGTTGCCGCGAACTTCTTACAGATCAGCCGTTATTTATCTTATTTTCCTGTCACACACCCGGTTTTTCTCCTATGGTGATGGATCATCTCTTAAAGCAAGCTTTGAGAGGGATTCCTGGTAAAATCGACGTGGGGGAAATGACCTTAAGGGTGACTCGGAGTTTTTCCTTTACCTAGTGGGACATTTGCCCGTTGGGTATTTAAGGCAGGCCCGCATGTCCAGTGAACCTATCTTGCTTACAAGTTTTCAAAATCCGCGGTTTAAACATGTCATCGATTTGCGCGAACGCCGAACGCGTGACAAGTCGGGTCAGTTTATTATTGAAGGCTATCGTGAGGTGTTCCGTGCTATGGGGGCAGCTTTTAAAATCGATAGCCTCTTTTATTGTCCCGAGCTTTTTTTAGGTGAGAATGAACAAAGCCTTATTCAACGCATAGGAAACCAAGGTGCGCATCTTTTTATATGCGATGAAAAAATTTTTCGTAAAATGTCTTACCGTGACCGACCGGATGGCTTGATTGCAACTGCCCTCAGATTCACCATGGACTAGAAGACGTTGAAAAAATTCTTGAAAAGAAGGAAAAGGTTCCTTTTTTAGTGGTAGCAGAAGCTATAGAAAAACCAGGAAACTTAGGAACAATTTTAAGGTCGTCAGATGCTGTTAAGCTCGATGCCCTTATCGTCTGTGATAAATGCACGGATATTTACAATCCCAACGTCGTACGCGCAAGTGTAGGTACTTTATTTACAGTCCCGGTGATTGAAAGCACAAGTGATGAAACGATACGCTGGCTTAAACAGCGAAATATTTCCATTGTAGCTGCTACACCAAGTGCTGAGCTTGAATATACTGAAGTGGATCTGATCCAGCCCATTGCGATTGCAGTGGGACTGAGCAGTTAGGATTATCCGATCAGTGGATGAAGCAAGCAGATATACAAGTTAAAATTCCTATGCTGGGCGTTGCTGATTCTCTTAATGTGGCTATGGCTACAACGCTTCTTTTATATGAAACCCTGCGTCAGCGTCGGAATTAAAATATGCTTCCCTATCTTCTTTACGAAGACAACCATCTTCTTGTGGTCAATAAGCCTGCAGGCATTCTCACACAGCCCAGCGGGACTGAACAAGAAAACCTTGAAGATATTTGCAAACAATGGATTAAAGAATCTTACCACAAACCAGGCCAAGTTTTTCTAGAGGCTTCCCATAGGCTTGACAAACCCGTTAGTGGGATAGTAGTGTTTGCGCGCACTAGCAAAGCTCTTAGCAGACTTAATGCAGCCATTCGAGAACAAAAATTTTATAGAGTCTATTGCACAGTTGTTGAAGGAATTCCCTTACAAACTGAAGGCGTTTTAGAGCATTATCTTATTCATGATACTTTCAAAGCCGAGTTGTTGCTGAAGGGACGCCTCATGCTAAATTTTGTCGTTTGAAATATCGGATCTTGGAACATCAGGGTCAGCTTTCTCTTTTGGAAATTATTTTAGATACAGGTCGTTATCATCAAATTCGCATGCAACTTGCTGCTTGTGGATGGCCTGTAGTTGGTGATGTAAAATATAATAGCAAGCGTGCTTATCTTCCCCAAACGATTGCCCTTCATCATTCAGCTTTGCAATTTCCGCATCCAACTCTGCCAAAGCTGATGAATATTCATGCACCCTTGCCTGAATCGATGTTAAAACTTCTCAAAATATAACTTCCCTACCCGGACGTGCCCGACTTTCGTGTTCTGAGCTTAACTGTGGATGACATTTCCCTGCCACTGCTTTCTCGTGCCCGTGTGCGTGCCCGTGCCCGCGCCCGACTTTCGTGTTCTTAGCTTACCTGTGGGTGACATTTCCCTGCCCCTGCTTTCTCGTGCCCGTGTGCGTGCCCGCGCCCGACTTTCGTGTTCTTAGCTTACCTGTGGGTGACATTTCCCTGCCCCTGCCTTCTCGTGCCATACTTGTGCCCTCTCGTGCTCGTCTGTGTGCTCATTGACCAGTCAATACCGACTAGCGTGTTTTCTGAGCCATCTTGATTAACATAGTACTTCCAATTAAAAGCTCACGGCCTAGGGCATAATTCTTTTATCTAAGAGTTGTAATTTCTGGCAAACGTCCAAAATTCCTGCACACTCAGTTGCCGACCGTTTTGCCATACGATAAAATCTAGCTTTCTCATCGAGGGAATATTCTCCCGCTCCTTCGGCAATATTCAAAGATATTCATAAGGCTGCACGTTGTAATTGATCACTTAAGTAACCTCTACCTCGTGGTAAATGTTCTACAATCCCATCGGCCATAACCACAAACTCTACTGCTACGTGATAAACGTCTAATTTCTCGTGATCTAAAGCTAACTTTTCTTTTGTCATAGTCTCAATCATCCTATTTCTACCTCTCGGTTAAAAATTCTGTATAAATCTATTAAATCCCGTTTTGAGATGGTGCACGTTTTAACTGTTTCGAACTTATGCATAGATGCCCACTTGTTATAGCAAAAAGAAATTTATAGCGATAAATAAAATTGAATAGAAGAACTTTTCGTCCTCACGTATAGGCAGGGCAGTGGCAGAAAGTCGGGCGCGGGCACGGGC
>CAVVKX010000021.1:0-9991 GCA_963748975.1 uncultured Parachlamydiaceae bacterium | reverse complement strand
TTAGCCATAGTTGTGTATTCTTAGGATTCATAGCGAAAGTAGAACTCATCTCACATTTGAAGCCTTACAAGGAAAAAAAGAGCAGGAATTGAATCTATTTTAAATGATGTCAAGAGGCAAGTAGTGTGGCTTCATCGATTATTTCGCTGAACTTGTTTATAGACACATACAATAACATTTTAACACAGCCTGAACCTTTTGACTCGACTTTGAAGAAGCAGCGAGGGAAATTTTGAAAAACCGGTTAAAAACCACCGAAAATCAATTTGGGCCTCCTCCTTTCTTCCTGTGTGATTATCTTGAATCATTCCATGAGTTGACCGCGCAATTTTAAAGTACTTTCAACAACAATCTTCGCGCATGCCATTAATACCAAGTTAAAGAGAAACGTAACAACTGGGAAACGCAAGTAGACTTGACCTGCAAAAACATCGTGGGAAGTTACATTAATCGGCACGGACAAGGGTTTCACACGGGCATGGCAGACATTTTTGCCTAATATCAGTCGATTCCAGGAAGCGGCTATCCACACCACTATTGCTAATGACGTGACGTCGATTAGCTGAAAGGCCAATCCCCTTAACAAGTGGCGTGTTCGCAGTGAAAATAAAGCCACGACCCGGTTTTGTCACTTGATGTTTATACAATGCCCAAAGATCGTTCACAATGGAATTAAACTATCAGTACTTCTCAACCTTTTTCCATGTGGAGGATTAGTCACAAGCATTGTAGGCATTATTTCAGGCTTAAATTCGCGGAGTCCTCTTGCTCGACCAATACGTCCTTCAAAAAATTCTGAAGCCCGTAGGTTACCCTGACACATCCGCGTCAACATTCTTATCTGATGTCAATGCCAAACAAAATGATTTTTGGGATTGGCTGCCTCATATCAGTCTTTACTTCAGTCTTTACTTTTGACCAATCGTAAAAGAAAAAGTGGAGACAACATCGATCCCGACTTTCTCGCAAATAACCTAGAGCTGTACGTGATGCAGGAGGGGCTGCTTCAATCAATATAGTTCCTGATCCCGCAGCAAAAGATACCGATCAAAATTTGTGAAGATCGTTAACATGCTAACATCAATAAGGCGCAACCAAAAATTCTTTACAGGGTGCCTCTCCAGCATCTTGGCGATAGCCCCGTTTATGCAAGGGTATTCCTGGAAGCACTCACGCTAATAATGGCTTGATCGTTATGTATAAAAGATTTAATTGGAACATCGGGATTTTTGACATTTATATTAGGACGATCGCCGATATCTTCCTTCGATTTATCGCAATGGCATCTTTCAGAACTTGGCTGCATATAAGCTATTAGCAATTGACGATGCTTCACATTAGCATCGATAGCGAAACTTTTACCTCTAGGAATATATTGAGTCCAACTGATGCTTCTTCCGCCTTTATATAAGGCTTTTTGATGAAGGCAACGAAATTTTTTGATGGGCAACAGAACCCTTCCCCCGATACGAGAGCAGTAATTAATTCGATCAATAGCGTTGAGCTGTCATTATAAACATCAAGACGCCCACGAAAGCCTTACGAACATCCGTAAAACCCATCTTCGGTCATTTTAATGAACCAATCAAAGGCTTACTAAACTTACTTGCCCACAGGTCACAAATGGATAATTAATGTCATCTCTTCCATCACATATCTTCTTTTATGGTTATTTCATCTATTTTTTAGTTATGCATAAAAAGAATGACATCGCCATCTTTTACTACATTTCACGGCCTTCCAACGTGCCTTACCAGCTTCACAGACCTACACGACCCTTGTGAGTCACCATATCATCAAATGACACGACTTCTGCACGCAATTTCAACCTTTTTGTATATCTGTATGGATTTTTCCTGCGGCTTCAGCGGAAGAAGATCCTTTTGTTCATCTCCAAAGCGCATGTTTCAATTTCTCCCGTTTGTAAGATAGCTGATTAAACCAGCATCGCATAAGGAGCTGGATCAGACGTTCAGTCCTCGATTCATGCATCCAATACTTTCTCAGATTGTAACGCTCTTCAGGATTCATTCGACAATTTCTTCTTCAATTCGAGCACAAATCGGAATGACAAATTGCCCTCAGCTTGGGCATATTCGCGTACGCGCTTGACATACTGATTTTCCATCTCGGCAGATCATTTTCAGAAACATCGCAGCATAATGACTTTTTTCATAGTCAATAAAGGATAAGGCAGAAGAATTTCAAGCCTCTTCATGGGTAAATTCGAGCATACGTGCGAGTTTGCTTGTACTAAATGATCCCTAACACGCGTTAAAACCACTAAACAGGCCCCAGCTCTTTCTTGCCTTCGATTGTTTTTCGACACGAGGGATAACATTTTTTCGATCATTTGTAAGTCTGCGCAACAAAGCTTCAAGATTGATGACTTCAATGTCACGAATAGGATTCGATTTGTCCCGGAACATGGACGATATCGGACGAATCAGAACAGCGACGACGTGCACCAATTCATCTGTTTCACGTATGTTAGGCCAAAAATTATTTCCCAGACCTTCACCTTGTGATGCCCCCGCCACTAAACCTGCGATATCGACAAACTCCATCGTTGCGTATATGATTTTATTGCTATGAGATATTTTGGATAGGACTTCTAGTCTCAGGATCGAAGACTTCTACGACTCCAATATTAGGATCGATGGTACAGAAGGGATAGTTCGACGCAGGCGCCTGATTAGATGTCAAAGCATTGAATAAAGTGGATTTTCCCACATTGGGAAGTCCAACAATGCCACATGAAAGACGGCCGCCAGCCATATAAACCTCTTTTTAATAAATTAATGCGAATTTTTGATAAGTACTCGCATTTATGAAAGAAAATTATAGTTTGATTTAAGTTAAATATACAATATAAAAATGTAGATAAACTAAACCGCTTCCCTTGCGAATGGGGCCGGTTCTGCATAACTGCATAACTTTTTTCATTTTTTGAAAAAGTTATGCAGTTATGCAGAACCTGCCCCAATTTCAGTGTTTGTGTAGAAGATCGTTAAAGTCGATAATAGAAGAAAAGAAATCACTTTCCTTAACACATTCATCTACGCCGTTCACGTGGATTAAAATAGGTCTTACGGACATATTTCTAGGAAGCACTAGCTTCTGATTTTCATTTTTACTTCATCAATGATGCTTTTTGTGATTTCTTGACTGCTAAATTTAATTTCACACAAATAACACGTCCCAAATTTAGTCTGGATCATGTAATCGATTTGGCAGCCTTGCCGATTTTTAGCTTTACGTTGAAAAAATGGATTATCATTTACGATTTCTGAAGGATCAATGCCAAGAAGTTGTTGTACTGCCTTTCATTACTAAGTACAAGGTTTTCAAATTGCAATCCCATTGCTGATTGCCACTGAGGCAGTAGTTTCAGACCTTGCTTTTCAATTTTCTTTTTATTGGGTTCAATATATTTCAGGTAAAATCTTAAATAATTATCTTTAAGACGGTAGTGACTTAACTTCGAATCTTGCCCAGTCTTAAGATGCCACGTAAAGTCATGTGATACAAATCCAGCCGTCACTAGATCTTCCATATAAACAGAGACAACACCACTCTTTTCAACATCCAAAGCTGTATAAATGTCATTTAGTTCACAAGGGCCTTCTGCCAATCTTTGAACAATTGTTTTGTAAATAGCGCTTCTCTTTGAGAACAAATCAGAAAAAATTCGTTCAAATTCACTAAAAAGAAAACCTTCTCTTCGAAAACATAACTTTTGGATGTTAGTTTCTGCGCTTTGATTAGGCAAAATTTCTTCGAGATAACGTGGAACACCTCCCATTACAGAAAGGACTTTTAATTTATCAAAAGCTGTTACCCTCTCTTGTTCTGCATTCCAAAATTCATTACATTCGTATAGGGGAAGTTCTTCTAGAATAATATCAAGGGAGATCCTCCCCAGAAAACCCGTACTGCTAAGGATGTTTTCTTCAATCCAACTTGAAATTGATCCACATAAGATAAAAATCAGTTGTGGGTTGTTTTTGAAATACAGGTCCCATGCAGTTTTAAGCTTTCCTAAAAACGTAGGATCTTTTGAGCCCATCCAGCTAATTTCATCAAAAACAAGAATGACCTTTCCCTTTTGTGTTTGTTGAGCTAAATACCAAAATAAATCCCCCCAGTCTTCAGCTCTTGGAAGGGGTATTTTCATTTCACGTTGTAATTGGCGAGCAAATTCTTCTCTTTGATCTGTAACAGAAATACCTTCTGTTGGGGGAAGTCCGGAAAAAACGTAATGAGGTGTTTTACTGGCAAATTCTTGCGCCAAACGGCTTTTTCCAATGCGACGTCTCCCGCGGATAACTACAAGGCTGGCCGACTTCTTTTTAAAAAGCTCTCCAAGCATTTGAAGTTCTCGCTTTCGTCCTATGAATGAATGTTGCATCCTAGAATATCCTTATTTTGGTGATAAATCTATCATATCAAATTTATATCACCAAATCAACAATATTCGATTTGGTGATAGATGAAAAAATACAATTTCTGCAATGATGTTTGGATTGCAAGGTATAGATTTAGATTATTTGTGCTTGTTGATTTTCAGATAAAGGTCCTATATTTAACTCTTTTAATCTGTAAAATAATATTATATAAACAAATTTTTAAAAAAAAATTATTAAAATTATTTAAATAGCCTATTATATCCAAGTAAACTATTGACAGTCTTGAAAGAAAGGGACTATACTATACTTGTGAAAGTAGAGGAATTATACATATTATTGATGTTAATATGTGAATTTAAAGATCTTGTAAAGACGGAGAGAATTCCTATATTTTTAGATTTTTTTTCTATTATACATAGAGGCATAAGGCCATGGGTGAAAAGACCGAAGAAGCAACCCCGAAAAAACTCAGGGATGCCAAGAAAAAGGGACAGGTTGCCAAGTCTCAGGACCTTCCTTCTGCGTTTACTTTTATCGTATCCGTTTATGCGGCTATATTGCTTAGCCAATTTTTATATAATCAGTTGGGAGACTTTACAGTCAGTACGTTCAATATGATTTCTCGAACAAATCTTGATATTGCTATCCCCCAACTCTATTATCAGGCGGCTATAGTGATTTTTACTGCCAGCATCCCGATAATGGCAACTGTTTGTGTAGTGGGCGTTATCGTCAGCTTTTTGACTGTAGGTCCCGTTTTTGCCTTAGAAGTTTTTAAATTTGATCCTAAAAAATTCGATCCTGTTCAGAACTTAAAAGCAAAATTCAAGTTAAAAACCCTAGTGGAACTGCTGAAGTCCACCCTTAAATTATGTATTGCAGGTTTTTTGATTTATCAGGTGATGCTTGATAGTCTACCCGTGCTGGTTAAAACTGTTTCTATGCCCATGTTATCGGCATTAATGGTGTTTGACGCTTTTTTGATGGAAGTTGTAGCTCGAGTTGGGTTATTCTTTATAATCATTGCCGTGGCCGACTTCCTCTATCAAAAGAAATCTTTCGCCAAAGAGATGAAGATGGAGAAGTTCGAAGTCAAGCAGGAATATAAAAACACAGAGGGCGATCCGCATATTAAAAGTAAAAGAAAGCAAATTGCGCAAGAAATTGCTTATTCTGATGGTCCTGCTGCCGGCGTTAAAAAGGCCAAAGCAGTCGTCACTAATCCTACTCATTTAGCTATTGCTATAGGATATGAAAGTGAAGTGGATGCTGCCCCTTACGTTTTAGTTATGGGTAAAGACTTATTAGCCGAGAGAATTATCAAAAAGGCGGAAGAATACGGCGTGCCTGTCGTACGTAATATTAGACTGGCACATCGTTTGTGGGAATCTGGTGAATTATACCAATACATCCCAGAAGATACTTATGAAGCTTTAGCAGAAATACTACGCTGGGTCAACTCTTTAAATACAGATGCCCAATTTGAATATATAGGGGAAAAATAATAATGAACATGATTAGACGTATTCTTGACGGTATAACTGCTCGTCTAGGGGGTGAAAAATCTCTCGCAAATATTTCGCGATTCAGTGACATCGTTCTCGCTTGTTTGATTATCGGTATTTTAATGATGATCATCATTCCCATTCCCCCTCATGTAATCGATTATCTAATCGCTATCAACTTAACCATTTCTGTCTCTCTATTAATGGTGGGGATGTATATTTCCAGTGCTGTTCACTTGTCTGTCTTTCCTTCCCTACTCTTAATTACTACTTTGTATAGATTAGGCTTAAATATCGCCTCCACGCGTCAGATCTTATTGCATGCCAATGCAGGTGATATCATCTTCGGTTTCGGTAACTTTGTGGTCGGGGGTAACTTTGTGGTCGGAGGCGTTATATTCCTGATCATTACCTTAGTCCAGTTTATAGTCATCACCAAGGGTGCTGAACGTGTAGCTGAAGTGGCCGCTCGCTTTACCTTGGACGCTATGCCCGGTAAACAGATGAGTATCGATGCGGATATGCGCGCAGGTATCTTAGACCAAAACCAAGCACGCGACAAACGCCTTGCCATCCAAAAGGAAAGCCAACTCTATGGCGCAATGGATGGTGCCATGAAATTCGTTAAAGGAGATGCTATAGCAGGCATTGTCATTACTTTAATCAATATCATTGGGGGTATTATCATTGGTAATGCCATGAATGGCATGGACCCTTGCTGAAGCTGCTCAAACGTATACTATCCTATCCATCGGTGACGGCCTCGTTTCTCAGATCCCTTCCTTATTGATTACGATTACAGCAGGTCTTGTAACTACACGTGTTTCTAATGAGACCTCTGAATCAAACTTGGGAGCTGAAATCTCAGGTCAAATTTTTAAACAACCCAAAGCATTGCTCATCGCTTCCGGCTTTTTAATGGGCATGGCAGTCATTGGGTTTCCTCCAGCCCCTTTCATGATTTTGTCCTCAGCGCTTGGCTTAATAGGCTATGCCCTTTGGTCCAATGGCAAGCAGAAACTGGAAGCCGCTAGGTCGGCAGGTGCCGGAGGAGGAACAATCTCTTCAGCTGCAAGTGGACCCAGCGTAGATACCTCCGTTTCAGGACATAAAGTCATTTCAGGTGGCGGCGTGGATAACTACTCCCTCACCCTGCCTGTCATCTTAGAGTGTGGCAGAAACTTAAGTGGGGAAATTCAAAAGGCTCAGAAAGGTCAAAGTTTCGTCGATCAAATGATTCCCAAGATGCGCCAAGCTCTTTATGCAGATTTAGGCGTGCGATTCCCGGGGGTTCATGTACGAACAGACTCCCCTGTCCTCGATCCTGACGAGTATGCAATCCATCTTAACGAAGTCCCCATTATACGAGGCAAGGTTCTGGATAGTAGTGTGTTAACAAATGAAAACGAAGATAATCTTAAGCGTTATAATCTTGTTTATACTAGTTACAAAAATTCATTGGGTATGCCCTCTCTTTGGGTGGATTTTAAAAATAAGGAGCTTCTGGATAAAGCCGGCATCAAATATTGGAATTCGCTAGAGGTCATGATCCTGCACGTATCCTACTTCTTCCGACACTATGCTAATGAATTTGTGGGCATTCAAGAAGTTAAATCCATGTTGGAATTCGTCGAAAAATCTTTTCCAGACCTTGTCAAAGAAGTCACACGTTTGATTCCCCTGCAAAAAATGACCGATATTTTCAAGCGGCTGATTCAAGAACAGGTCTCCATTAAGGATTTACGCACCATTTTAGAATCTTTAAGTGAATGGGCCCAAACTGAAAAAGATACTGTTTTGTTAACAGAGTATGTGCGCTCGTCGCTTAAACGTTACATTAGCTTTAAGTATTCGCAAGGACAATCTGTGCTTTCAGTCTACATTCTTGACCCTGAAATCGAAGATATGGTTCGGGGTGCAATTAAACAAACTTCTGCAGGCTCTTACTTGGCTTTGGATCCCGATTCAGTCCAGCTGATCCTGCAAGGAATAAGAAATACTGTTGCTCCTCCTCCCCCAGGAGGACAACCCCCTGTCATTCTAACAGCGATCGACGTCCGCCGTTTCGTGCGTAAACTGGTTGAAATGGAATTCTCCGATATTTCCGTTATCTCTTACCAAGAAATTGTCTCCGACATTCGCATACAACCGTTGGGAAGGATACAAATAGGATAATATTTTGATTTAAGAGAAAGTTGCATAGCTTATGCGCCTTTCTCAAGTCTAACTTTGTAAAGGAGGTAGACTTATGACATTCATGAATAAAATCGCCGGTCAATCTGACATGAGCCAAGTCGAGAAATCTCTTGAAACCTCTGGCGCACAAGCCAAGCAAGAAGAGGTCTCTGTAAAAGATGCAACGATAGCTGCCACTCAAAACGGTCCCCTCCAAGATCCCACGCTACAAGAAGAAGAAAGCTCAATGGCAGGACAATTAAAAAGCTTAGATAAAAAAATCGAAGTAGCTAAAAAAGCCACTGAAAAAGAAAAAGTTGACAAAGGCAAAGGCGAAAAAAAACTCATTCCTGTTGATAATATAGATACAGAATTGCAAGAGTTTAAACGCAGACCTCAATTCCAATCCCAGGCCATGCAGGCCAAATTAAACAATCTTATTGATAAACTTAAGCAAGGGCTAACCGATAAAGAAATGCTTACTTTTGTAAAAAGTCAATTTAGCGATCCTGATGAACAAAACATGGTCCTTAGGTTTATTGCCTCAATATCCAAAGAAGAAGACAAAGAAGCCGTTAATTCATTAGTAGCTAATGTAGAAGATGAAATAAATAAAACTCGTATTAAAGAAGAGAATGATAAGTCTGCTACTGAAGCAAAAAAAGCCACTGAAACAGCCAATTTAGCCGCTTTACAAAAAATCATTACAATTTCAAAAGAAGAACAAACCAGCGATGAAATGCTTAAACAATTATTCGATAATCTTTTAATTAATTTCACCCTTGAAGCACCCGCTATTTTTAATCTGTTAGATAGTGCTTTTAAACAGGAAAAACAATTAAAAGGCATTGAAACATTTATACTTAAGAAATGTGCTAATGAGATAAATGATTTAAAACAATTAGATGATGGAGAAAATATTTCACGTATGAAAGTGGTGATGCGGCTTCTAAAAATCACACAAGCTCTCATTGGTGTTGACAGATATTTTGATTCTAGGAATAAGGGCAAGAAGGGATAAAGAAAATGGGTTTAAAAGAAAGACAGCTTAATTTATGGCAAAATTCAATGCCCATGACATCACACGGCAGTTCATGACTATAGCTGCAGAACGCTTTTTATCGTCCGACAAAGTCATTCAAGCCGCCATAAAAGTAGGAGCGCAAACACCGGAAGATAAAATTTTCGTCATCAATCAAATGCGTGATGCTGTGCGTCAAGTTTCGTTACATCATATTTTCCGCTCTGTACAACACCGCGATGAAATGTTTAGTGCCATCCTAGAAGCTTTAAGTGATTTGGAAGATCAGCTTGAAGAAGAGATGATGAGAAGAGAGGAAGAAGCCGAACTGCATATTAAACCCAAAGATGAATGAGGTTATAACCTTAATTACACAAGAGGTCTATTATATGCCTGCTCATACTTTTGCATCCCTTTTGAAGGAAATTGGTGAAAAAATAGGTATTTCCAACCTTGAATCTACTCAAAATAATAATATTACCCTCACATTAAAAGGTAAGAATGATGTTGTTTTGCAGCAACATAAGACAGAACCTTATTTGATCATTTCTTTTGAAATCACAGAAATACCCGCAGGGAGATACAGAGAAAATATCCTTCGTGAAGGAATGAAATTCAATGGTTTAAATCAAGCGCACGAAGGAATTTTTGGTTTTAGCAAAAAAGCCCAAAAATTATTTTTATTTGACATGCTTCCTATGAATGAAATATCTGCTGACCAAGTCAATAGCATCATGCATTCTCTTTCAGAAAGGGTCACATTGTGGAAAGACGCTCTTAGTCGAGGTGACATCCCTAATATTGGAACCACAGTCCAATCTCAGTTTGGCGGCGGCATCTTTGGCATGAGACCCTGATAGAATAACCATTGAGACACTGAC
>CAVVKX010000020.1:0-8388 GCA_963748975.1 uncultured Parachlamydiaceae bacterium | reverse complement strand
ATTAAGGTATGTTAAACGTAACTGGAGTGCGATTGGATGGGTGATCTTTATGGTGGGGGCTTATCTCTATATTCCTCACTATTTAAAAGCCACCTCTATTATTCATTTTGCTTTTGGAGTTCCAAAATCCACCTATCATGACGGACTCTATTTGGTGGTGGGTGGTATTTCGTTGGCTGCTACTCTCGCCATCATTCAACATCGACTTAAAGGCCTGCATGAGGTGATGAACGTAGTGCAGATTTTTGCCGACACAATGTCTTATTTACGTATCTATGCCTTGAGTTTAGCTGGAGCTATGGTCAGCGCGACCATCAACGAATTTGCCGGGGCGACCATTTTTGTCGTTGGGGCTCTACTTTTTATTATCGGGCATGTGACTAATATTGCTCTAAGTATTATGGGTGGTGTGATCCATGGTTTGCGTCTTAATTTTCTTGAATGGTATCACTATTCTTTTGAAGGGGGCGGCAAAAAATTCAACCCATTACGACTTTTAAATAAAGATAAAGATTAACATTTTACAAAACACTAATTTAGGAGAATTCACATGGATTTTAATATGGCAGGACCTGCAATAGCTTTGGGATTAAGTTTAATTGGGAGTAGCATTGGTTGTTATATTTCTGGAGCAGCTTCCCACGCAGCTATGAGCCGTACTGAAGAAGGACATGGTAAATTTATTGGTAATGCCAAGCTGCACCCTCTTCTCAAAGCATCTACGGCTTTTTCGGAAATGCTGCTCATGAGCAAAGCCATCCAGGCAGGCACACTATCTCCTCTTTCGGCCATCTTCATTGGTGTCTTTGCGGGTGGTGCTATCATGATTTCTTCCATTTATCAAGGTAAAGTTTGTGCAACAGGTATCCAGGCTTCTTTGAAAGATCCTTCCATTTTCGGTAAATGTTTTGCGGCCGTGGGTATCATCGAATCCGTTTCCTTGTTTGCTTTTGTGTTCTCACTTTTGATTATGTAGAAATACATTTGCAAAAATTTTACAAAGCAGAGTGAAAAAATGCATCACATTTTATGCATGGACGACGATTTACATTTTTGTCAGGTCATTAGAAAAGAAGCCACAGCTTTGGGGATTCAATTGACAATTGCAAGCTCCCTGAAGAAAGCTAAGCAAAAAATAAATACCGGAGTCTACTCTGCTTATATTGTTAATGATAAATATTTTGAAGAAGGTTTAGCCATGAAAAAGGCTTCTTTTCTTGTCTACAAAGCGCTGCCAAGTATTGACAAATTAAAAGAACTAAAAAAAAAGCATCCGACTAGCTTTGTCGGAGGAAAACCTTTGCATGCTATTGAAGCACAATATCTTTTATCTAAATTATGTCGAATTCAAATTAAGCATGAATCTGCTTGCGATTGGGTGGATGAAATTCCTGACACTCATGCAAGACTATTTACAATTAACTTTCGAAAGACTGGCTAGTTTAGAGAGCCTCATACAACAAGTAAAAATAAAGCCTTCTACAACAGTATGGCAAAAACTTGAAAACCTTGTGCATAAAATAGGAGGGAGTACGGGAATGTATGGAAGATTGATGGCCAGCGAACTATGCAAAAAAATGGAAATGCAACTTAAAAATAAAGATCATTCTCGCTTGGATCTAGATCGTTTTTATCAGCAACTATATCTCTTCATTCAATAGTCCAATTATTTTTCTTTATAAATCAGGCAATCTTTAACAACGAATTCCATGTTAGGATGATTTGACTGAACCACGCTAATTGTATGGCTTGTGAGGGGGAGATTTTTAATAGTTAATTTTCTTGTTGATGTCAAATTCAACTTTTCTAAAAAGTGCAGCACGCCTTCATTAGCATTGTTTTTATCGTACTTAAATTTGATCTCGATTAATTGATCTTCTAAAGTACCCAGTATATTTTTCCAACTATCTTCATTGGCATCTTTCCATTCAAAGGAATTTGGCAATGCCCAATTTTTGTTAAAAATATTAATATTTACAAAAACTAGAGATTTTAAATGGGGACAGTGCTCACTTATTTTATAAAGATGTAGCTTTTTTTTGATTTCATTCAAATTGGGATTGTATACTTTTGTGAATTTTCTGCCTCGAAATATGAAAGTATGTTTTTTGCTTTTTTCCCTATGCTCAATACTTAAATGTTGTAAATTTTTCCCACATTTTTTAAGTAATTCAGGAAAACGTTCATCATTCAAATCTAATGGAGGGAGATCCAATCTCATGATGGAATTTTCATTTGAAAATAAATAAAATAAGTTTGAATAGTTAACCCCTGTACACTGTTTAAGTTTTAAAACCTTTAAATTTTTCAATTCTTTGCATATTTCAAAAAAACCATTCGCTAATGTAATTTCATTCAATTCAAGAACTTCTAAATTTGGATTTGATGACAAGATGTCATTTAATTTTTGGCTATCATTTTCGCCAGGGAGTTTGGAAAGGCATAACTTTGTCAAATTTTTACCCAGTTGACTTAAAGTGGCACTACTAATTGTCCAATGTCTAAGATCAATTGAGCTCCATAAAGAAACTCGCGTACTATCAAATAACCTACTTAAAAAACAATCGTTCAATTTCTCATTTTTTTGAAAAATCTTCTTGGCAATATTAAGTAAATCTTGATGTTCATAACAAGGGATAAAAGGAATAGAAGGAGCTTTTAAAGGTCCGCTTAAAAGAGATTTAATACATTTTATCTGTAAAGATTCTATATTCATAAGGCCATCATAAAGATTTAATTAAATTTTTTCAAATAAATTAATCCTTTTACACCCATCGAACGTTTTCTACATAATTAAAATTTTATATTTGTTTAAAAATTAAAATTATGTTTTTATATATTAAATAATTGTAAATTTGATATAATATAAAAATAAAAAGCATATTAATACAAAAGAGTTGTAATTATGGAATCCTCATTTAATTATTCTAATAAACCCATTAATCCAAGTATAAATCCAGAAAATACAGAATCACCAACTAAAAAAATTAAGGAAAATAAGGAATCACAAGTCTTTAACCAGACCCAAAAGCAAAAAGAGTATGAGACAAAACAAGACCTTTCTCTTAAAATTCAAGAAATAGAGCTTTCGGATTTGGATCCCGAAGAGCAAAAGATAAGTTCTACTGCTGTTTCAACACTTAATTTACCAAAACAAAAGGATGATTTAGATAAACTTAAATGGAAAATAGCAAATATCTATAAGAAATATAAAGAAAAAAATCCAGAGATTTTCGAAAAATCCAAAAAATCTTTAATCGATTTCTTGTTTACATTATATAAATTTGATTCTGTCACTCTTCCTAAAGATTTAAATACTTTATCTCACGTGAAGGATCCAATAACAGGATTAAAATTTGAAAAATATACCGAAACCCCTTTCATATTATTAAACATACTCATTGGTAAGGGGAGTCAAAAGACAATAAAGGTAGCTATTCATCCTAGTACTTTAGATGTGATGGCACGCGGTTCAGTGACCGGCAAGGAAATAAAAAATGTTGAAAACGAACTTAAATTCAATAGCCTAGTAAAAAATGAACCGGAATTTTTACAAATTCTTGGTGTCTGCAATTATGTAGGAAAAAATGGCGTTCCCAAATTAGGAATGCTCATGGAGCATTGCGCCGGTGGCGATTTACGTGACTTCTTGATAGATTACACGACTGGAACAGCACCCGCTATTCAAGATTTTTATTGGATGCTTTCAAGGGAACTTCTAAGTGGTTTAAATAAACTAAGCGATTGTGGAGTTTTGCATCGTGACTTGAAACCAGAAAATTTGATTTTAGCCAAAGACGAAAAGGGAATTAGGCATTTAAAAATTTCTGATTTTGGTTATGCGTTAATGATTAAAGATCATTACGAGGCTCGAGAATTCAATGGTGGAACACCCTCTTATGTCCCCCCTGAATATTTTCAAGAGATGACTAAATTAGTAATGGGTGAAAAATTATTAGCACAAAACAAAGAATTAGGTGAGAAGCTTATTAAGGAAGGCACGAGCAACCTAGCCAACACAAAGGGTGATGCGTGGGCGGCGGGCTTGATTTTATTTGAACTAGCCACAGCCGGTGTTTTTTCAATAACGACTTTACTGGATGAACAGGAAGATGGTCCCAAATTGATGAGAAAAATCAGTGCTCTTGAACAGCATGACGTCGATCAGTGGTTTTCAAAAAAAGTGAATAAAGATGGGACAATCGAAACCATTGAAGATCTCATCTATCACTTATTACAAGTCGATCCTAACAAACGCATGTCTACTAAAGAAGCTTGGGAAGCCTTTCAAACAATCAAACAAACAGACACAAATTTCTGTTTGGCTGAGGAAGATTTGCAAATATGGTATGAAAAGATGGGCTTTGAAGAAGAAGAAGAAAACGAAGTCACCTAAAAGATTTAATAAGGGTCTTGTTGCATAAATTTGAGAGAATTGAGATAGTCATCAATTATACAGTCTGAAGTAAACGTCAAATCCAAAGCCTTAAATATCATGACAAGCTTAGGAATGCCATAATGCCTGATTACCTAAACCTCCAATCTCAAGCCTTCTTGATGATCTCACAGCCTTTCAGTGATGGTGAGTTGTACATTTAATTTTATTTTTTAAACAAGATTAGCTTTTTTTCAAAGGTTTTAGCATCTTTTTAAGGGTGTTATTTTCCTGCGCCAACCTGTATATAAGACTAGAATAAAAATAATCATTTACTTATCTTCTAGCCATTACTTTAAATTTCTAATAAAACTCAGGAGACATCACCCAATGCAAAATTCTCTAGTATTATTTAATGTTGGAATGAGTGCTATAGCTTTAGGCTGTTATTATCAACAACTAAATGAGAAAACTTCTGATGAGAATATTCTCTTAAAGAATATAGGAGCAGCTGCCCTTTCGGCTATCATTCAATCGACTAAAAGCTTGACGGAAGCGACTGTGAAAAGAGCTGTAGGGAATACTTTGGGAAACGTCTTTTATAATGTTTCTCCATGTGTCATTAATGTGTTAGCCTATAACAATACAAAAACCGGAGTTGACGATGAAGTAAAAGGTGTGCTTGCGATCTGGGATCTTATATTTAGCTTGGGGCAACCGATAGTAGAAAACTTGGTGTCGAAAGTCATTTTAACCAAAGAAGAGAAATTATTAAGAAAAATTTCCTTTATGCGCATTTCCTCTTTATCTGAACATGATGCTAATTATGTTAATAAGGGTCTTAATATTTATCTTAATGATCCTTTTCTTTTTAAAGGGGAAAGCAAAATAAAGGAGGATTTTATATCGCTTTATCCGCAAGTTCAAGAAAGAGACAAACTTTACGCTGAACTTGTCGCTGTTTATCTTAAAGAAAAAAATATTAAAAAGGCCCGCCAAGTTATAGAAAAAATGGCTTTAAGATATGGAACTCCTGAATATCTTAGCGTGTTAGATTCTTTTACAGATTATTACAAAGAATGGGAAAAGCAATTTAATCTTGCATCCTCAGATAGTTTTAGCCAGACTACGGACACTTTTAAAAAAACCTTATCTGAAGGATTAGAAATAGTTAAAAGTCTTTCAGATTTAACCGAGGATTGCAGTTATTTTGAAAGTATAATTACAATTTGCGTCCGCAAAGGTTTAGTTGATCAGGTGAATGTGCTTCTCAAAGAAGCGGAAGAGTTTATTTGTAAAACAAAGGTGTCAATTCGTGCATTAGGCTACATTGTATTATATGATACATGTAAACAAGCAAATAAAGATTCAAAAGCCTTTGATTTGCCGGCTCAAAAATACTTATCAAATGCACAAGACATTCTAGAAAACTCAAAAGATTTAAATGAGAATGTGTTTAAATGTCATATGCAATTAGTGAGAAAAATGATTTTGCATAAAGAAAACCAAGACGTGGTGAAATGGATAGAAAAAGCTCGAGAAATTAACGAAAAAAATCTTAGAGCTTTAGCTTCAGAGACTTATATAGATATACATTCTATATATTGGCGTCTACATAAATTATACGATATTGGAGAATTTTTCTTGGAAGTTAATGAGCCTGGAAAAGCTAAAAGCTGTATGGTTGAAATAAAACGATCAATCGACGAGCTAGTTAAAATGAATTTTAAGAAAGACGATATAACAAGCTTTAAAGATAAAGTAAATTCGTTAGAGACTACGGCTGATAAAAGGATAGCTTATAAGACGCAAAACGTGGGGGCTAATTAACATGGAATTTGTTTAGAAGAGTCCTGGTGAGAAAGTCACCAGGACTTCGAAATATGCTACTCTCTAAGTCTAATCATCCATGGATTTTAATTTCCCTTTAAAGACATTAAATTTGTTCCGCGATGGACTAGCTGCCTTTAACAAAGCTTTGAGATCTTCATTAGGATAATGCAACAGCGTAGAGAAATAAATTCCTTTTTCCATAATTTTTTCAACGCTCCCTATATATTTAATCATTAAAGAATAGGTTTTTTTGTTAAGTTGTATGAAATCTTGAAAAGTCATGCCACATTTGAAGAGCTTTAATAAATGTGATTTATACTTGAAAAGCATAAGCATTTTTGCTTCATCTAATGTCTGAAATTGTGAAACAGTTATATAATCTTTTAAGCCTTGAAAGCTAATAAATGTTTGTATCGCGTTGATATCAGTCGATTTTTGCAGATGAAGGCCCTCTTGAAATATTTTTAAAAGGGGGATTTGTGTTTCGAGATTGTCTAAAACTCTTTTTAATCTGCCATTAGAAAGCTTAGATACAGTAGCTGAAGTAATGTCAGCCTTTACAAGCTCAGCCAATTTATTCTTATAGTGAGAATTACCAAGAATAAATTCAAGTTTGTTTAATGAAAGCTCCTCTAAATATTCAAAAGAAACACCCTTAGCCATAAGTTTTTTAGCTGTCTTAGATAACTTTAACAGCATGGAAAGTTTAGGATAGGGAATTTTATATAGTTTTATTACATCGATTTTTAAATGGTATTCCATGACGGTTTCGTAAAAATCGATAATAATACTAAAAACACTCTCATCTAAATCCTTATAGTCATTAAAATTAGTTCTAGTTTCACGTAATAGCCACCCAAAGTTTTCGGCCAATTTTGTACTTCCGAAAACTGTAAGTTTGTCTGCATCTAAAAAATAAAACTGCTCGGCAGTAATCAACTCTTTTAAAGGGGAAAGTTTTAATATCGATTCATCCAGAAAAGATTGATACAAAGGAAGAAATCCTTTAATTTCCTCTCTCGTGAATTCTTTTCTCCCTGCTTTCTCCTCAATAAGTTTCAAAACTTCAGCCTTAAATGTTTCTTGTAGAGCAATACCGTTTGTTTGGTATTCTTTTAATTTATCCAAATTTGAACTCAAACTCTTATAATTAGACCATTGTTCAAAGTCTTCGGCTGACATGAAACGAGCGACACTATTTTGTTCCGGTTCCTTTTTTGTCATGATCGTTTGCTGATATTTTTTTCCTTCAGCTTTTTTCACCTTAAGCTCGGCTATATACCGATTTCCGGCTATTTCATCTTTTTCCAATTCGATAAACTCTTTAATTTTAGCCTGAATGCGTGCATCAATCAATTCTCGAAATGAATGCTGCTCAGGTTCTTTAACATAAATATTAGGATTATCTGCCAATTCTTTAAGACTTAAAAGTTGTTCGTTAAGTTCTTTGAGATAGGAAACTCTATCTTTTAGAGATTCATTAGCATTGTCAATACTAGTAAAGGGTTTATCGGTTTTTTTAAAAATTAAATCTTCAACAAATTGTTTCAAAGATTCTAAAGCTTTAGATACAATTAGAAAATCACTCTTTTGTTGTATGGGAATGCTGTCTAAATGATCGTTGATAAGATTAGTTATTGATGATATGGAAGTAACTGATGTCATTATGGTCTCTCATTATTAAATGGTTTATTTAGGGGAATAGTGTGCTTACGAAATCGAAAGAGATGGGTTTAAATCCCTGTTACTCTCACGATTACATCTACTTTCGAAACAGAAGTACTTCTGTTCCTGTCAACAAAAACCATGTAAGGTCAACTGATCTAATAAGTTGAACAAGATATTGTTATTATTTGTCTCTTGTTGACATCAAATGCATTTTTGTGCGCACTAGTTTGCCAAAAATGTGCATAATTTGGAAAGATCAAATTTCTTGGATAGATGAATTGGAGTCAATGCTTCGCCGAAGGCTTTGGAGTGTCTGAGCTTTAGCACAGCTTTTATATAATAGGCCCATGCTTTTTACAGGTCTGTGGAATAAAGCTGTGCTAAAGCACAGACACTTCAAAGCCTTCGGCGAAACTTTTGATTCGTATGTTTTTTATCGATTAGACCGTAAATTTTTGATATCTCTTGGGCTTTGTTGTACAATTCACCACTGAGCCTGTGAGATCACTGAC
>CAVVKX010000019.1:0-15215 GCA_963748975.1 uncultured Parachlamydiaceae bacterium | reverse complement strand
AACCAGCCGCCCGAACAGGCCATGGGCGAGATCATGTCGAAGGTCGGCTTCGGCTCGTCCGACTACGGTGGATCGCTCTTGGATTTCGAAAAGGATTTTATCCAGGCGGTAACGCCGAAGACGACCATCATCGTGCTCGGCGACGCGCGCACCAACAACCTCGATCCGCGCGCCGACATCCTGCGCCGCCTGTCGGAACGATCGAAGCGGCTGGTCTGGCTCAACCCGGAAGGGCGCATGGCCTGGGGCTGGGCGATCCCGAAATGCCGCGCTATGCCGCATTTTGTAGTGTGGTGCGCCAATGCGCGACAGCCAAACAGCTCGAGCGGGCTGTCTCGGACATCGTCGCGGCGTACCGGTAGCAGCCTGGGATCGGTAGCGGCCCGCAGGCCTCTCACTTCTACGTGCTTTTAATCCCGCCTGAATGATCGCGACTGTGTTAACTGGATCACATCATTTCCTGCGCAGCAGGGCTATGTTGGCTTGGGTGCGGCCCTGAACAAGTCATCGCCGTATACGAGCTTGGCTCCTCCCGCCAAGGACCACTTGGAGCCGTGGCGAAAACTGGCGGCTCACTTTCCCCTCTCGACGCAGATCGCAGGCGCAACAGGGCAGACGTGTTGCGCGGCAAGTGGTTCGAGCGAGGCGCCTTGCGATGTCGTGGCGGCGTGGCCGTAGTTCATCGGGTTGTAAAGTAGCGGGCGAATCGCGCGACATGAAGGCTCATCGCCTCGTTAAACTCCGCGATGTGCCGCCTGGATGATCGAGCCATGGTGGGGCGGCTCTGGTAATCCCGCTAGGTGCTTTTGGTTTCCAATTGGATGATCTCGGCTGTGGCAGTGGATTGTGTTTGGTTCAGCCGATCCATGCGGTCGAGACGCTGGACTCGCTCAAGACAGCCGAGCGGCTGAACTCCGCCGCGCAGGCGCTGGGCAGGCAGATCGCCGTGCTGGTCGAGGTGAAGCTCTCGCCCGAGGAGACCAAACACGGCATCGCGCCGGAGGAGCTTCCCGCGCTGCTGGCGGCGCTGGGCAAGCTGACCAACCTACAGGTTCGCGGGCTGATGACCGTTCCGCCGTGGAGTGAGGACGCCGAAGCCGCGCGACCGACCTTCCAGCGGTTACGGGGGCTGCGCGACCAGAACCTCGCCGCGCATCCCACGCTGACCGAGCTCTCGATGGGAATGAGCAACGACTTCGCCGTGGCCATTGAAGAGGGCTCGACCTGCGTGCGCATCGGCACCGCGATATTCGGCAAGCGGAACTACACCTAGCGCTTGCGGCCAATCCAGAGCATCGCAATCCCTGCCAGAACAGCCGCAGCTCCTCCGGCGAACAAGTAGGTTTTTTGCATCTTCTTCGCTAATATGTTCTTGAGCCTTTTTTCAAATTGATGGTATCGCCCCATCCCCAAAATCCGTTGTGCCATTGAAGCGGGATTTGAACAGTTGAAGATCATCAACTTTTTCTCCAATCCCTTCAAATTTAAGTGGCTTGCCAGTGACTTCTGGTATGGAAATGGCAGCTCCTCCCGAGCGTTTCCATCCAGCATCGTTAAAATCGAGCCTGTGACAGCGATACCAATGAAGAATTCAACCGCACTGTTTACAGCATCTTGTCCTGTGGTGGCATTAGCTACAAAAATAATCTCGGAAGGTTGAAGGCCTTCTTGACATTTTCAAGTTGTAGCATCAGCTCTTCATCGATATGTAGGCGGCCTGCTGTATCGACAATGAGGACGTCAAAGTCTTCTTTTTTGGCCTTTTCCAAGGCTAGCTTGGCTACCTTCACAGGATCATTTTCACCCGGCAGCGTAAAAGACAGGCACTCCTATTTGCTGACCTAAAGTCGCAAGCTGCTCAATAGCGGCGGGTCTTTGTAAGTCACATGCAGCTAATAATGGGTTCTTGCTAAATCCTTTCTTTTTCAGATAACGCGCTAATTTAACACATTGTGTCGTTTTCCCTGATCCTGGAGCCCGCAAAGCATAATACATCAGGCTTTCCTTGCAACTTCAATTCTTCTTCAGCACCACCCATCAAAGCCACCGATTCATCATGTACAATCTTGATAAATTGTTGTCCTGGTGTCACGGATTTAATGACTTCATCCCCTAGGGCTTTTTCCTTAACTCTTTTAACTAAAGTCTTGGCTACAGCGTAGTTGACATCCGCTTCTAGCAAAGCCAAACGAACTTCACTCACAGCCTCAGAGATATTATTTTTCTGTCAGCTTTTTTTGCCGGCTAATTTAGACATCAAGCCGCGCATTTTTCAGTTAAAGCACCCAGCATTTAAAATCCTTAAAATTTTAACACATAGGATACTCGAAAAATTATTCATTTTCAAGTAAAAAGAATCGATCTAGTCCTGCCCAATCTTTCTCGATCTTGCAATTCTTCCATCCAGATTTTTGAAAAATCCCTAAAAGAGAGGTCCATCGAGCCTCACCGTCTCAAACCAGACTTTAGCTTGGGGGGCTAGAAAGCCTTTCAATTCTTCTGCTAAACGCATATAGATTTCTAAACCTGAAGTACCGGAGACCAGTGCGCTTCGCGGTTCGAAATTTCGCACCTCGACATCTAAATGGGAAAATTCGTGTTCAGCAATGTACGGAGGATTACATACAAAATAATTTGCCTGGCATTGATCAAACGGATGCAACAAATCGCCCATCAGCCATTCGACTTCGACCTGATTTTCTACAGCATTTTTTTGGGCCATTTCCAAAGCCTCTTTTGAAACATCGGATAGGACGACTTTCAACTGTGGAAATTTCTTTTTAAGAGCAATGCCCATGCAACCCGATCCACAGCAAACATCCCATAAGCACTTCCCTCGCAAATCTTCCTTTTCGATTTGCTTAACAATCTTATCCACTAAAATTTCTGTCTCTTGACGGGGAATGAGGACGGATTGATTTAAAAATATCCGACAACCATAAAACTCCATTTCACCTTTTATATATTGCAACGGCTCACCTTTAGCACGGCGCAATAAACATTTCCGGCAAACATCCAATTCATTTTCGCTGAGAGGTCGATCAAATTCCATATAAAGATTCAATCGTTGTGTTCCAAGTGCATCAGCGATAAGTTCTTCGGCTTGACGTCGTGGGTTTTGAATTCCATATTGCTGCAGATAGTTAGCTGAAAGGGTTAAAATATCAAGTAAAGTTTTCATAAAAATTGCAAAAAAAATGCTTAAGCTAGTTGTTGAACATTTCTTTATAGTAGTGGGAAACTAGAGCTGACGTTACATCCTCTAAATCCCCTTCCATAATATGATCAAGATTGTATTTTGTCAGGTTGATGCGATGGTCAGTCAAACGATTTTGGGGAAAATTATATGTGCGTATGCGTTCGGAGCGGTCGCCACTACCCACTTGAGATGCGCGGTTAGATGCTAATTCCTGGGCCTTTTTTTGCTGCTCGACTTCTGTAATTTTGGCTTTGAGGAGACGCATAGCTTTTTCTTTGTTCTTGTGCTGGCTTCTTTCTTCCTGGCAATAAACAACAATGCCAGAAGGTAGATGTGTTAATCGTACAGCACTGTCTGTGGTATTAACGTGCTGTCCACCTGCACCGGAAGAACGATAAGTGTCGACTCTTAAATCCCTTTCCTCAACGACAACGTCCGATTCTTCGCCGGGTTCCAAAAGTACTGCAATAGTGACGGCAGAAGTATGGACACGCCCTTGAGCTTCGGTGTCAGGCACACGTTGAACTCTATGGGTCCCCCCTTCATAGCGTAAACAACGGTAAACGTTATGTCCGGAAAGGACCATAACATATTCCTTGTATCCTCCTAATTCGGAAGGAGTACAAGAAAGCAATTCATAAGTCCAACCCTTATGGTCAGCATACATTTTATACATCCTGACGCAATCTCCCACGAACAAAGCAGCTTCATCCCCCCCTGTGCCTGCACGCAATTCAAGGATGGTATTGCGATCGTCATTTGGATCGGGAGGAACAAGAAGGGTTTCGAGTTGTTTTTGGAGTTCAGGGATTTTCTTATCCAGTTCTTGGATATCGTCTTGAAGGACTTTAGCAAATTCTGGGTCTCTTTCGACTTTTAATAATTCTTTATTTTCGGAAACATCTTTTTCGGAACGTTTTAACGCTTCCCAAATCATTTTTATTTCGGTCAAATAAGAATGCTCTTTGGCTAATTCACGATATTTTTTTTGATCGTTAAAAACATCTTGATGACCTAAAATAGATTCCACTTCAGCAAGACGCATTAAGAGTTGTTGGACTTTTTTTTCAATCATAAATTAAGACCCAGAAATCAAGCTTTTTGGCCAATATTTCTGGGCATTGAGTTTTTCTTAAAAACTAAAATAAGGAATTACTTTTTCTTTTTCTTTGTATCTTTCTTTTCTTCTTTCTTCTGTTCTTTCGCATCGGATTGCTCACCTGAAGAAGAATTACCACCCTTATTTTGAGCAGCTGTGTAACGTTTTTTGAATTTATCTACCCGACCTTCTGAGTCAACAAGCGCTTTACTTCCAGTAAAGAAAGGATGAGAAGCAGAAGAGGTAGAAAGATGGTAAACAGGATATTCCACACCTTCAAATTTTTCTGTTTGTTTTGTCTGTAATGAAGATCCACATACAAATCTATAACCTGTCGATGAATCAACAAATAAAACTTTTTGATACTTAGGATGAATATTTTTTTTCATCAGATTGCGCTCCAAATGGTTGTCATATTATTTCTTAAAAGATGTAACGATCATAGAGGATTTTGAAAAATAAAACAAGTTTTTTCTCGTTATTCGCATACTCTATACCCCCGATGGCTTTGGGTTGTGTGTTTTATAACTAAGCAGATTTTTCAGTGGTAAATGCAACAACGCCGATATTGATTGAAAAAATTAGCCTGGCAGTTCAAAATGAGTCAAATTACCGATCAACATTTAACTATGTCATATCAATCATACTCTCTATGGAGTCACAGCAATACCTCCAAAAGCATTCAAGTGCTGATCTTTATGACTGCAATTGTCACTGTGTGCAGCGCAGCTTTAGAACCACTGTTTATTAATGTATTTAAAATGCACGGACCTCAAGAATTTTTTGGTCTTTCTTGGTGGGGTTCAGCGAATTATTATCTTTGGCAACCTCTTACGTGTCTTTTTGTGCAAACCGATACAAGCGGAATCAACCTCTCCTTTTTATTGGGTTTGACTTTTAACATGTATATATTATGGCTTTTTGGAACAAACCTTATAGAAGCTTACGGAAGAGGCCCTTTTTTTCGTCTATATTTTTTAAGTGGAATCCTAGGTAGCCTAGCCGCGTTGCTAGTCACGTCGTATTCTTATAAAGTTATCGCAGGTACTACTCCATGTATCTTAGCTATTTTTGTTGCTTGGGCTATCTTACATCGCGATACCCAAATCCTTCTTTTTTTTCTCATACCAGTCAAAGCAAAATGGCTATTAGCAGGTGTCGTCATTCTAGCAATGCTTATTCCCCTTTCAGAATTAGATTTCGTAAGCTTTGTGTATTATTTTTCTGGGATACTCATCGGATATTTCTATAGTACAATAGCATGGCAGGCATTTACTCCTTTTCAATTTATGGAAAAAGTGGATGACTTTTTTGTTGTCATCGGACGGAAAATTCGCGCAAAATCCCAAAGGTTATTTTCTGGTAAAAAAGAAGAAAATAAAATTGTCGATATAAAAACAGGCAAAGCAGTATTGGACGATGATGCCTTTATGGATGAGATGCTATCAAAAATTTCTAGGTATGGTGAGAAATCCCTTTCCTGGCAGGAAAGGGATGGTATGCGAAAAATCTCAGAAGATAAAATGAAAAGCAACCCGTAGAAACTTACATGACAACCAGGGCCTGCTCTTTCTGATCATTTTCATATTTTAAATCTAGAAATTCTTTTTTTAATTGATCGAGTTTGGGCTTCATGCTATTTATTTCGTTTAGAAGCTGTAATGACTGCGCTTCTAGGATTTTCTGTTTCTTCATCCCCTCTTTTATACAGGGGAAAATACTAAGTATTTCTCTAGCGATTCTTCCCAAAAGGCTTGTCGCTTTATTTAAAGTTCCTACAAATTTGTTAAAAGATTTGTTGAGTTCTTTCTGTTCTGCTCTATATGTTATCAATTTATTTTCTCTTTGAGCATTTAGTTTTGTGTATTCACTAAATTTCTCTTTACAGTAAATATACATAACTCTTTCCGGTTCAAAAGCTTTGTAAATTTCGTTCTTCGCTACAGCTTGATTTATATTTTTATCCACTCGTGCAAATCTACCCATGGACTTGTGATCTAAATAACCTATTATGTGATTTAAAATCTCTTGTGGCACTACCTGTAAATGATTAACCATACTTACCTTTCCTTAATTTGAAAAATTTAAAATGATAATAAAAGGGAAATATTAATTATTTTTAAATTTTCAATAAATATGATATATAATTAAAATTAAAATATTGTTTATAATTTTATAATTGACAAAACATGCCATTACATGATATTATATTTCTTTTTAACCAAATAAAAGATTAATAAAATGACAAACAAAGAGTTAGTGAGAACATTTAATCCTAAGAATCTTCTAGTGAGTCTATATCATTACCATCAATCTCAGCATAAATTCCCTCCAAATTCCACTTTACAGTCACGTAATTATGTTGAATTGAATAAATTTAGACAAAAAATTGAAGAGCAAAAGATAGGTCCACATCACCAACCCTACCGAGAAGGAAGAAAGAAAGCTATAGCCTATCGATCGATTTTTTTTAGCTTGGGACTGCTTTTTCTGTTTTTGTGCATTTTTATTTACACACAAACCATGAATTGGTCGGGTAGTCTTTTTTTTGTTAATTATACAGCTACAAAAATGACACTGTGCCTTTTCACTTTTATGCTTGCCGTTAGTGCATGCATCATGGGTCATACAATCAGAAATGAAAAAGAAGCTGCGCACCAGTTGATTCAGAGAGCCCAATGTAAAATTAGGCGTATATTATCCTATAAAAAAGCAGAATTCGGTCTCACACGTTTTTTATCTTTTGGACGGCAATTTAAAAAGCATACTGCTGCAAAAGAAGCTTATCATGATGCCTGGGAAAAAATTCGAGAAAGCAAAAAAATCACTTATGCTCTACTTGAACAAATTTCCCAAACCAAAGGAATAGATGCCCAAGGAATGGAAAAGCTTTTTAATCAGGCTATTTTAGAACTTAACGATAAACTCCACTTAATCATTTACGAATTTAAGAAACAGTTATCCTCTATATTAGAAGTGTAATCATTTTTTAAGGCTCGTAAAGCAGTCTGAATCGTTTGAATTCCCGCCAAAACACCTTCTTCGTAACGAAATAACGGATTATTTTCTAATAAAGGAAAGTCATTTGGCTGTAGCAGATCGTCCGACGTGACATGCGGAACTATTCTTTCTGCACAAGCAAGCATATTGTTTTTTTGCAATTCGGCAATCTCGTGAGCTAATGATTCAATTTTATCCCAATCAATTCCCTTCGTCATCAATCAATTCCTTTTTTTGACTACGCCGCTTCTGGAAAAAATCCCGCAGTAACAGCGTAGCATATTCTTCCAAAACCCCTTTTCGAATCGCCATGGTATGGGTTGGATGAACCTTATCAAAAACGTTAATCCAACTTCCGTTGGCACCATGCCGCAAATCAGGCGCTCCCCATACCAAAACCGGCACGCGCGATAAAAGCATAGCCCCAGCGCACATGCAACAAGGTTCTATCGTGGCATAAAGCGTCGTTTTAGCCAATCGCCAATTTTCTAAAGCAGCTTCACCAGATGTAATACACAACATTTCCGCATGCGCAGTCGCATCCTTAAGCATTTCAACTTGATTATAGCCTCGGGCAATCACACGCCCTTCTTGGACTAAAACGGCACCCACAGGGACCTCATCTTTAAGAAAAGCTTTCCAAGCCTCTTTTAAAGCCTCAAGCATGAATTTTTCATCTTCAGATTGAGGCACAATATTAAAAGGAAACTGCATTATTTTGGCTGACCATTTAATTTTTTCTGGAGAGAGGTGAGTTGTTTTTTCAATGCTTCCGTGTCTTGAAAATATTTCCTTTCCATTCCCGATAATTTTTTTTCATATTTATCGGTTAAGCGTGCAATTTGCTGTTCATAATGCTCTTTTTGAGAAGTACTCGCCAGATGTTTTTGATGGATAGTTTCGTCATGCTCCGCTTTCTTCATCGCCTCTTTTGCACGAACGTCTAGTTTTTCATATATATCCTTAGGGAATACCACCGAATTCATCACAGAAAAAAGATAGGTGCGCTGTGCTCCAAAACGGGTAATGGATTCCTCAATAATGTCTTGGGAAGCAATGGGGTCTATTTCTGCAAGTTGGGTGAAATCTCCAGCAATTTTTGATAGCTTTTCTTCAAAAAGATTATAAAGTTCAGTATTTTTAAGGAGCCAGTGATTGGTTAAAAATTCAGCGATTTCCTCGGCATTTTCTTCTTGTTGTAAAGCTGCTAAATAGGCATCCACAAAATCTTGTGAAGTCAATTTATTGATGTTTTTCCCGGCAAAATACTTCTTAACAAATTTAAAATCTTTTTTCAAATGCTCATTCTTAAGATCTTTTTTGACAGTTTCTAAGATTTGAGGCATCCAAGGTTTAAGCATTAGGCACTTTTCTTTATAAGTAGCATCCTTTAGCATAGGGCTTCCTTTTCTTTTAGTTGTTATAATTCATATTCAAGTGATAAGAAAGTTACCAAACCTAGGATAGAAAAATCAAGAGGATATCTCTATGTCCCACAATAATGAGCATGCACATCCTTTTTATGGGCAAGAAATTGTCCGTAATAATGAACAAACTTATATCAATAAAATCCTGAAAAAGTATGAAAATGACCCAGTGAATGAAGAATTAAAAAAAAAGATTTGGGATGATCTACAAATGGAAAAATACTACGGCCGTATAACAATCCCTTTTAAAGTGACGCTTAGACGCGATATCAATGGGTTATATCCTGACTTCATCGAAGTCATTCTGGATACAAAAGTGTAAAAAACCCGTGCCCGACTAAAAACCCGCGCCCGTGCCCGTGTGCGTGCCCGTGCCCGAAAAAAAACTATCTAGAAATATATCAGAAACAATTTTAGCCGGGCACGGGCACGCACACGGGCACGGGCACGGGTTTTTAGCCGAGTACGGGCGCGGTTTTTTTGAGCATAGGCACGAGCTGGGGTTTTTATTCGGGCACGGACAATTTAAGCCCGGCTTTTTTTTCTTTACGCTTCCTTAACAAATTGGCTCTTGATTTTTAATCCCACCTTCGATATAATTATATGTTAGAGCGAAAAAAAACAGAGTTTTATTTTTTATAATAAATCAAGAAGTTCTCCATGGAGAACTTTAACTAAAACGGGGGATTTTCTGAATGTCTCTAGACAAAGGAACGAAAGAAGAAATTACTAAAAAGTTTCAGCTTCATGAAAAAGACACAGGCTCCGCTGACGTCCAAATTGCCATTTTAACCGAGCGTATCGCAGAATTAACTGAACACCTCAAGCGTTCTCCAAAAGATCACGCTTCCCGGTTAGCTTTGCTTAAGCTTGTCGGCCAAAGAAGACGATTATTGGACTACTTGAATTCGACAGACACGAAGCGATACCAATCGCTAATTAAAAAGCTCAATTTAAGAAGGTAATTTTTTAAGTCTTAAGTATTCAGGGCAGCTGAAATTCAGTTGCCCTGAATCATTTAATATCCAACTTGCGCTTGATGAAATGTTTAATCCAATTTGTATCTTTCTGTTTTCGCTAACAATGCGCCATTGCTTGGCTTAGCTAGTCGGACATAAGTTGGAAAGAATACACATCTGAAAGAACTTTCATAAAACACAACTTGGGTTTTAAAACCCAAAATGAAGATTTCGAGGGGATCAAGAGATTTTATAGAAGTCAGAAATCGTTCTTTAAAGCTATTTAAAGTCTGCTTTCTGAATTCTATTCTTTACCCTCAAAAAAAATCTCTTCGATAACTATTGAAATATTTTTTTATTTCAATTCCTTCATTTAAATAAAATCAATTGCATTACATTTTAGGAGTAAATAATGAAGAGACACATCATGAAGGTTAAAGTTGGGGAACAGGAACTTATCTTTGAAACGGGCAAGATTGCCAAGCAGGCCAACGGGGCTGTATTAGTCCGAGCAGGCGAGACAATTCTTTTTAATACAGCCTGTGCTACACCCAAAGCTGCAGAAGAGGCTGATTTCTTTCCATTAAAAGTAGATTATCAAGAGAAGTTTTTCTCTGTTGGCAAAACAATCAGTGGTTTCATCAAAAAGGGAAGGAAGACCTACTGAAAGAGAGACCCTAATATCACGTCTAATAGACAGACCTCTACGACCCTATGTTCCCTGAAGGATACTTTAATGAAGTACAAGTCCTGTCCTATGTCTGGTCCTATGATGGAATCAATCCTACTGAGCCTTTAGCTATCTGTGGCACATCCGCAGCCCTTGTAATTTCTGATATTCCCCTGACAAAACCAGTGGCTGGAGTACGTGTCGGTCTAATTGACGGAAAATTTGTCGTCAATCCCACGCAAGCGCAAATGGCTAGCTCAAAACTAGACCTTATGTTAGCAGGGACTGAAGATGCTGTGCTTATGATCGAAGGTCAATGCGACTTTCTGACTGAAGAACAGGTGATAGAAGCGATCGAATTTGGTCATGTCGGTATAAAAACGATTTGTCATGCTCTTCTCAACTGGCAGAAAGAACTAGGCAAAGAGAAAAATTTGGCTACTATTAAAACTTTACCGAAAGAACTTTTGAATGAAGTAGAACGCCTGGCACAACCTCTTCTAGAAAAAGCTCTACGCGTTAAGGAAAAACAAATTAGAGAAGACGCTATTAACGAAGCTTCAAAATCAGTTACCGAAGTTCTTCTCCCAGAAGGCATTGTATCCAATTATCCTTCTAAAGATGTAGAAGCCGCTTTGAAACAGGTTCAATCGAAGTACATGCGAAAAATGATTTTAGAAGAAGACATCCGAAGCGATGGCCGCAACCATAAGCAGATTCGTCCGATCGATGTCGAATTAGGCTTTTTACCCCGCACTCACGGTAGCTGTTTATTTACACGAGGAGAAACTCAAGCTGTGGGCATCTGCACTTTAGGTGGCGAAGCAATGGCGCAACGTTTTGAGGACCTCGATGGAGAGAGTAGTCGTAGATTCTATTTGCAATATTTCTTTCCTCCATTTTCCGTGGGAGAAGTGGGCCGTATAGGTACGCCAGGGAGAAGAGAAGTGGGACATGGAAAATTAGCAGAAAGAGCTTTACAAGCGACACTGCCTACACGTGAAGTATTTCCTTACACAATTCGTTTAGAGTCCAATATCACCGAATCCAATGGCTCATCATCAATGGCATCCGTTTGCGCTTGCTGCCTTTCTATGATGGATGCCGGCGTGCCCATTAAGCGTCCTATTGCAGGCATTGCCATGGGATTGATTCTTGAAGGAGATCGCTTTCAGATTTTATCCGATATCCTTGGTATTGAAGACGCACTTGGCGATATGGACTTTAAAGTGACAGGTGACCATACAGGTATCACAGCCTTCCAGATGGATATTAAAGTTGAAGGCATCACACATGAAATCTTAAAAGCAGCCCTTACTCAGGCTAAAGCGGGTAGAATCCATATTCTCGATAAGATGTTGGAGGTCTGTCCTACCTTTAAACCTCAAATGTCCATCTATGCACCCCGTATAGAAACAATGAACATTAAGCCTAGCAAAATTGCTACCGTCATTGGACCAGGCGGCAAACAAATTCGCGCCATTATCGAGGAAACAGGAGTCGAAATTGTCATTAACGATGATGGTCTGATTAGCATTGCTTCTTCAAACTTGGAAGGTATCGAAAAAGCTAAAAAGATTATTAATGGTCTTACAGCAGAAGTCGAAATTGGAAGAACCTACACAGGAAAAGTCACTTCAGTTGTAGCCTTTGGTGTCTTTGTAGAAATCTTACCGGGCAAAGAAGGTCTTTGTCATATTTCAGAATTTGAACATACTCGAATAGAAAATTTGACCAGTCACGTAAAACAAGGCGATCTCATCACAGTTAAAGTTTTGGATATCAATGAACGCGGACAACTTAAGCTAAGCCGCAAAGCTTTACTCGTCAAATAGTTTGAATTAAGATAAAGGTAAAAGAGTGGCATTTTATGGTCTTTTTTACCTTTTTCACTATAAAGTGGCCAGGTGCTCTTCAATTTCTGATGTCGAGCGTTCTGTCATATCTTTAGCCACTTCCGCTACGATAGCCTTTTGCGTTGTTGAGTGAATATTTTGACGCAACAAGCCCAAAAAAGCAGGACTCGCCATAATATAAAGGCGCGCAAAATCTCCCTTTTGATGTGAAGAAGAGATGTAGTCGCTTAAAGTTTTGGCAAATTTTTCAATTTCAACTTCTTTAGGCTCTGTTTCAGGTTGATAAGCATGCCGAGTTGTTCCACCACTTTGAAAATTTCTTCCAGGTTTTCTGCCTTCCAAATCTTGATTGTGCAAACGGCTTTCAGGATGATCCATTGAAATTAGCTCTTCAATTTTTGGAAATTTGGCCAAACGAAAAATTTTAGCGTGGGAGCTATTAGCCACAACGATCCAGGTTGTAGTATGCGACATGCTAGTCTCCTTGGTTGAATTTGAGTTGCCTTAAGGGTCTTTATAGATATCTATAGTATTTTAGGCTATAAAAAAAGTTTGAGCCCTTACAGGTCTGTGTAATAAAGCGGAGCTAAAGCTCCGACACTCCAAAGCCTTCGGCAAAGTTTTAAATTTCCTTCGCCGAAGGCTTTGGAATGCTGTGCTTTAGCACAGCTTTTTTAAAGCTATTCGAGGCGAAGAAGACTTGCGAGAAGCTGTCTTTAAGCTTGAATTTAATTGTTAAATAAAATATCATTTTCTTAAATTAATAACTTTTTTAGGATGAATCATGGTAAACGTTAATAAAATCAATGCAATTAAAATTAATAACGATCTTGAGCCTTTTCAAGATGAAAAAAAACAAATTGTTAACAAGCCCATAGAACCAGCTCAGAAAATCCTTAAAAATATACAGCCCGATGGAAACAAAAACACGTTATGTAATCGTATTTTTAAAGTTTTAAAAGATATATTTTTCAAGGTGTTTTTTTGTTGCAATAAGAAGAAAGAAAACATTCCAGTCTTAAAGAAAAAAGAAGTTGAGCCTCCTAAAGTAAAAAACGTTCCAGCTCCAAAGGAAAACAAAGCTGAGGCTCCAAAATTAGAGGATATTCCACTCCCAAAGGAAAAAGAAGCCAAGGCGCCCAAAGAAAAAAATGTTCCACCCTTAAATGATGAAGATAAAGCGCGTTTAGAAGATATAAACAAGGCGTTTCCCTATAATCGAGATATAAACACTGATGAACAAAGACATTCTGCTGCTTGTAGTGAAAAGGCTATGAACTTAATGTTTAACGAAATTCCCGATGATAAAGAGAATCAATTAAAAGGAAGACCTTATTCAGTTGAAGAACTAGCTCAAAGGCATCTTGAACTTAAAAATATTATTCCAAGTATAAGAAGAGAACATATTAATTGTGAAGTCATTCTTACAGAAGAATTGCCTATATTGGCTACCCAACCAGAAATGACAAAAAGAAGCAAAATAACTTTATTACATCTTGCACTTCGACAAATTAAAGATCTTGAGACGCTTAAAGAAGTTGTTAGCTTATTATTAGAAAGAGGAGCCAACTACAATTAAAGGGATTGATCATTTTTTTGGTCCTGATATGCCTAGTATGTATATGCAAGAGGATCCCATGGAACTAGCCAAAAGGAAAAAAGACCAAGAACTTATGGATATTATGCAGGGCAAAAAAAATTAAAATCATTTGAAAAAGTTTTAAAAGAAACGCCAATGATAAATTGTAAGCCACAAATTGATAAACCGACATTGAAGATAGATCTACTAGATAATGAAAATAAAGTGATCGCTTCAGCTACATTTGATAAAGAATCCATTGGCAAAGTATCCGAATATTTTAAAAAATCTTACGATCTCAAAGAAACAAATGAAGTCTCTTTGGATCAAATTCAGCCTAGTATTTTTAATCATTTTGTTAAGTTTTTAAATCAAGATGAATTGCCTTGGATTGATTTCGACGAAACCACTTTGATAGATTTATATGATTTGGCATCGCAATTAGACATTGTTAGATTAAAAGCTCTTACTGTTAAAGAAATTGACAGTCGAGTAGAAACAAAAAAATGGCAAGATATGGATTTATTTAAAGCCTATAAAGAAGATCAAGATATGCTAGGGAAATTGCTTACCTAAAAACGTTTATTTATAGGTCTGTGTAATAAAGCGGAACTTTAGTTCCGCTTTTTTTAAAGCTATTCGAGGCAAATTTGAGGCCTAGAGATTTTTTGTTAGGCCTGGAAGGCTGCAATATTACAGCCCAGGTCGAGCGAGCGAGGCCTGGGTAACAATAAAAAAATCTGAGTCCTGAAAGGACGATATAAATCAATCTCACAGATATTTTTCGTCATATGGAATTTGAGCTCGCTGCTGCATTGCTAAAAGCTCTTCTTTAAATGTAACTGTTTTATGGTGCTCTTTTTGGCTTGAAAAATATTTTTGCAGAAGCACATGATCATGCCGTCCTTTCAGGACTCGATGCTTTTTTATTATTACCCAGGCCTCGCTTCGCTCGACCTGGGCTGTAATATTACGGCCTTCCAGGCCTAACAAAAAATCTCTAGGCTTTAAATTTGTATTGGAAAAAGATACATTAGCAGATTTCTAAACTAATTCAAAAAACTTATCTTCCCGGTCTTGTAGGCATAAATCCAAGCCCTTAAAACATATTCTGAGACTTAATTATTTTTATTCGGCGGAGCATTGAGTATGTGATGAAAAAAAAAGCTTGGCGGCGACCTACTCTCCCACACTCTTGTGTGTAGTACCATCGGCGATGAGAGGCTTGACTTCTGAGTTCGGAATGGGTTCAGGTATTTCCCTCTCTCTATTGCCACCAAGCAAACTTGCGACAAATGATTGAAACCGTTATTAGCTCGACTTACTTACATAAATCACGCTTGAATTTCTTCTTCTTATGCCGGCTTTACTTCGTCAGCTTGTAGTCTTTTTGTAATTTTGACTCAACTTGTCTCGTTTTAAGAAA
>CAVVKX010000018.1:0-17192 GCA_963748975.1 uncultured Parachlamydiaceae bacterium | reverse complement strand
TTGTCAGAGAGGTTCGTAAAGATTGGCCAGAAATATTTCTTCAAATCTTTTGCCACAACAAAGTCCTTTGAGAGATTATATTTTTACAAGAACTTAATCAAGGTGAAGCCGCCCCTTGTTAGTTAAAAAATTAAGAAAGGTCTGAAAAGCCATCCTACTGAATTACCGAAACTTTTGTTTGGTATTTTCAAAAACTTGCAGCAAAAGATGACGATAAGCTTCCGTTTAGCGATAAAGGCTTGGGTCAATTCTTCGAAAATCCTTCCGGACAATTTCTTAGCAAATATCAGAAGCAAACCAGACTATCGTGAGCTAGTAAAAAAGATTTATAATATGATCACTAGCAAGTGCTATGCTTTAGTACGTTCTATTATTGAAGGAACTTCCCTACAGATTTATCAAAGAATTTCTTCTTCTTGTCTCCAAATGTCAGTTCTCCGACCATGATATTAAAATTCTCTAATTCTTAGCTGAAGTCGCTCCATTTCTTTAGCAAATGCCCAAAAAGAAGAAGCAGAGAGATGAAAATGTGATTTGGACCACTGAACGACGGTTACACGAATACAGGATAGGATTCGTCAAAATCGGAACCGTGGAGATCGAGAAATTACCGCGAGAAGTGGAAGCCGCTCGCGCACTTGGAGACTGACGTGAAAATTCCGAATACAAATTTGCCGTGGAAAAAGAGCACGTCTCCAAAGCGAACTGAAAAACCTTTCCGATCAATTGAAGCAGCCCGCATCATTACAAAAGATGATATTCATCTTGACGAAGTGGGTGTCGGAAGTGTTGTCGATGTTGTCGATAACTCAGGGCAGAAAGTTACCTATAAAATTTTGGGTCCCTGGGATGCTAATCCTGAAGAACATATTCTTTCTTTCCAATCAAAATTTGCTCAGACCATCATGGGTTGTAAAGAAGGCGATTTTTTTAAATTTAGAGATGAGGAATACTCCATCTCAAAAATTCGCAGTTTTCTTGGAGATTAGATGGAGCTTATCATCGCCACTCAAAATGTCCATAAAATTCGTGAATTGCGTGCGATGCTAAAGTCTTACAAACAACTCAAGCATTTGGATGTAATATCCTTATTAAACTTCCCTGATTATGAAGCTCCTTCAGAAAATGGAATAACCTTTAAAGAAAATGCGGAAATTAAGGCTCTTCACGCTGCTAGAACCTTATGCAAATGGGTTTTAGCCGATGATTCCGGATTAGTTGTTCCAGCAATAAAGGGTGAGCCTGGTATTTTTTCAGCTCGTTATGCTGGATTGGATGCCACTGATGCAGAAAATCGTCAAAAGTTACTTTCTAGGATGCAAGGATTAAGGGATATTGAACGAACGGGTTATTTTGAATGCTGGCTCTCTTTAGCTTCTCCTAACGGCATAAAAAAAAGCGTTTGCGGTATTTGTGAAGGCATGATATTGAATGAAGAACGGGGCAGAAATGGATTCGGTTACGATTCTCTTTTTGTTAAACATGATTACGATAAAACTTTTTCTGAATTGGACGAGCAAACGAAAAATAAAATTTCACATCGCCATAAAGCCATCGAAAAATTAACCCCCACATTGGAAACACTTAAACCAGAAAATGAGCAATAGACCTCTTGCGTATTTAAGGTTCTTTCAATTTTCTGGTTCTTTTGAACCGATTTTCCGACTTCAAATTGCAAGGCTCTCACTAACTTCGTTATGGCCCCTAAAATTTGAATCAAAAAGCGGCCAAAATAATTTAGAAAATCGACGAAACCTTAATTACGCACGAGGTCTATTGAAGCATGCATTATTTCATTGACGGCTATAATTTGATGTTCCGCATCTTAAAGGCCGGAGATGATCTGCAAAAACAGCGTGCAACCATTATTAGAGATTTAAGCCGCAAAATACAAACTGTAGGGTTGGATGCAAGCTTAATTTTTGATGCGCAACATCAGAAAGACCAAGAAGGCAGTAACCTATTCCCGCCAACCACATTTAGAAATTTTTTTTACAGGCCAAGGTGTAACAGCGGATGATTACATCTTGCATCAGCTCAAACATATAGAACATCCTCGCCAGCATACTGTAGTCACATCTGACAAAAAACTTGCTTGGCAATCGAGAAGAAAGGGGGCTCATACTGTCACAATCGAAGAGTTTCTTAAGCTGCTTAATAATCGCTTCAAAAACAAATTAAAACGAACGCGTCAAACTCCTGCACCGAAACTCATTTCAGCGCCTACTCCTTTACCCTTAGCAGAATCAAAAAAGAAAGAAGGGAATGATTATTATTTGGAGCATTTCGAAACGAACTTTCTAAAAATAGTGGAAGCTGAAGCAGCAAAAAAAATGGCAAAGCATACCAAAACAAAAAAATCCGCTAAAACAAAAAAAGATAATATTGATGAAACTCTTTCCAATATGGAAAGATGGATGAATGCCTTCGAGCGTAATTTAGATAACGATTAAATACATGGATAGTCAGGAGCCTATGAGCCTATACATTGAAGTCGAAATCGACTCATAGAACCAGATTTGAGGTTTGCTACTATTTAAATTCTTTTTATTCACATAAATAAAAAATTATATCAATCTCCAATTCTCTCTAAGTTTTTTTATAGGGAATTATGGTTAATTTCTTTGAAGAAATGATATCCGAAAAAAATCCTTCCAACTTTTCTGTTCCGATTTTTCATGACTCATTTTCACATGTTAACAAAAAAGTTCAGACATGGATTTCAAGATTTCCTGACTTATTTGACGAATCAATCATTTATGACCTACAAATCCTATTCTTAACTAGTACAAAAAAATATTTGGATCACCGACACATATCTCATCTTTTTCGTATTGTTTTGTCTATTCATCAGATGCAAAAAAAACTTCAGCATGAGGCAAGTTTCACTTCAAATATACGTCATATAAAAGTGCGCTCAATTTCTACGCTATTACATTTTCCGTTCTCATCCAAACCCGTGTTAGGTTACTTAATTGGATTTAATACGCTGGATAGATATGAGATCTTTGATGAACATAATCTCATTTTAGTTTTACAAAAGCACTTCCCTGATTTGAGATTAGTAAAAGAAAGCTCTTATCATCATATGTGTCAAGATAATAACTTAAAGTTCTTCTATTTTGAGATAGAGAAAAAAAATGGCAAACCCATTACACTTAAAGAAAAAAAATTTTTAAACAATAATATAGAAGAAAAAAGTAAAAAATAGCATTCAAAGACTATCTCCGGCTATTTTTATCACTAACGACGAAGAAGAAATTAACAGAAACATTTTAGTTTTAAGCCATGAGATCCAAACTTTAAAAGATCTACCTCAAGTTTGTATTAATGTAGAACAGCAGACTGAGAGTGAAATTGTCTTTCGTATCACTTTGGTTTATATTTCACCTTATCTCCGCTTTTCGTTGAAGGATTGTTTTTTTAATTGCACCTTTGTCTCATTACGCGCCTGGACAGTCAAACAATTAGATGATCATCCTATTGAAGGTCATATTTTTAATCTTCATTTAACTCGAGATCCCTCGTTAATGAAATCTGATGGTTTTTTAGACTTTTATGCAGCACGGCAAAAAATTGCATCAATAATTAAAAATGCCATTGGAGAATTTTGTGATTATAATGGGGGCGCTATTATTAAGCAGCATGCACTCCTGCAAAGTTTTAAAGATATGTTCAATGAGCTTGCTCAAAATGATTTAGAGATCATAGAAACTTTTTTCTATGCAATTATGCCATTAGAAAAACCCTCAATTTTATCATTAACAACATTATCCATTCTTTATGCAAATTTTCTTGAAAATCGTAAACAAACGCTTTCTGAGGGTTCTACATACGCATTTAAAGTCCATTGTCATAATAATCAGACATTTCTTTTTGTATATGGTGAGAATTTATCTCTAACCAAAGAGATCTCTATTTTTCTTAAAGAGAAATCATATAAAGATGATAATATTGTTTACAATATTATTGAAACAGCCAATTGTGTTCATTTTAATTGCGCCTTTATATGTGAAGATACAAATTACATAGAAACATTTATCCAAACTCTAAAAGAATTATTGCATCAGTGGCATCAAAAAGAGACCAAAAAGCCAATTTTAAGAATTGGACTTGAATATTCACTCGTATCTTTGGATCCTCGCATTGGAGGAGAAGGCGTCTCAGATGAGGTTCTTAAGCTCCTTTTCGAAGGTTTAACGCGCTACAGCTCAAGTGGAAGTATTGAAAACGCCGTGGCTGAAACGATTAACATCTCTCAAGATAAAAAAGAATACATCTTCAAACTTCGCAAGACTTCGTGGAATGATGGTTCACCTGTTACAGCTTTTGACTTTGAATATGCCTGGAAAAAAGTCCTGGCTCCAAACGCCAACACATCTTTCGCATACATTTTTTATCCTATAAAAAATGCAAAGGAAGCCAAGGATGGCTTAGTTTCTACTGAAGAAATAGGAATAAAAGCCCTTGATGATTATACACTCAAAGTTAATTTGGTTAGAGCGACTCCCTATTTTTTACAATTAACCACACGGCCCCTATATGCTCCTATCCATAGACGTATGGATAGACAGTTCCCTCAATGGCCCTATCAATGTCAAAAAAATTACCCCTGCAATGGGCCCTATCAAATTAATAGCCGGCAAAATCAAAGATATCAATTAATCAAAAATCCATTTTATTGGAAGACCCAGCATGTCTACTATGATCAAATCAATTTGGTACAAGTAAATTGTGGGAATGCTTTTCAAGCATTCCAAAAAAAAGAAATTGACTGGGTAGGTAATCCTTTTGGATCTTATCATTCGTCTTACAAGCCATCTGCAGAAAGTCGCATTATTACAACAACCACAGGCAATATGGTGAGTTGGCTTGTTTTTAATACCCGTCTACCTCTCTTTAATCATCGCAAGCTAAGGCAAGCTTTTGCTTATTCAATTCAACGCGCTAAAATTATTACCGATGCTTTTCTTCCTCTCACCGCCGCCTATTCACCTATTCCTAATGAAATGCAGAAAAATCCATCGCAAGCTTTATTTCCTGATTATGATCAAGTCAAGGCTCTTCAATTATTTCGTGAAGCGTTGGATGAATTAGGTTTAAGCTTGAATGATTTTCCTCCTTTATCTTTTGTATATCTTAAGAATGGTATACGAGAACATACCGCTTTATGCATTCAAAAACAGCTTAAAGAAAGTCTTGGCATAGAATGTACGCTTCATCCTCTCTCATGGGACACTCTTTTTAATCAATTGGTAAAAGGTGATTTTCAAATGGGCCTAATCTATTGGACTTCTTGGATAGATGATCCCATCTATACACTAAACGCATTTAGATTTTCTTCCGAAGAAATAAATTATCCAAAATGGGAACATTCAGAATATCAAAAATTCCTTGATTTAGCTGAAGATGAGGTTGATTTCGATAAGCGTACAAATTATTTTTATGAAGCCGAGAAAGTGTTATGTCAAGAAATGCCTGTTATTCCTTTGTATTCCCAAACTCAACAAGCTTTGATACAAAAAGAGATCAGTATTCTGAGTCATCAAGTTAGCGGATATTCTTTTGACCTCATCAAGGGATTTTGAAACCCCACTTGCGCCCCTAAATCACGCCTGAACAGGCCTGTTCGGGCGTGATTTAGGGGCGCAAGTGGGGTTCAATTTTCTACTTGCTGTAAAAATTAAACCTCTCTATTCTTTTATCATTGTTACCCAAAAAATGCGTTTAGTAATAATCCATACGCTTTTAGATTTTGGGGCGTTAGCTCAGTTGGTAGAGCGCTACAATGGCATTGTAGAGGTCAGCGGTTCGACCCCGCTACGCTCCATTCCTTGAATATTCTTCAAATGCCCTGTCTTCATAAAATAACACGAGTTTTTAAATAATGAATTATGGCGATTCATTATTCAAAACTCGCGTAAAAATATGATTGTACCTTTTACTACAACTTGCTAGTCTCAATTTGAAAAACATAGAGGAATGCAAAATGGACTTTACAACAAAATTTATCACGAAAGAAAAACTTCCCTTAGTTATAGAGCCAAAAAAAAAATTAAACCTCCTTGAATTTTTGGATCTTTTAAAACAAAATAATACTTTCTTTAAGAAAAGTCTTTTGGATTATGGTGGCCTTTTATTTCGCAATTGTCCAGTGACTAATGAAAATGACTTTGCAGCACTTATAGAAGGACTCGATGTCGGCAAATTCATGAATTATATCGGCGGAGATAGTCCACGAAATAAAATCCGTGAAGGTGTTTATACCTCTACTGAAGCCCCTCCTTCCATCAAAATTCCTTTGCATAATGAATTTTCCTTTGTCAATAAGTTTCCCAAACACATCTTCTTCTATTGTCATGTCGCTCCTCAAGATAAAGGTGAAACCATTATTGGCGATGCGCGTAAAATCTATAATGACATCGACGCATCAGTTAGGGAACGTTTTAACACAAAAGGTTTAAGATATGTTTCACGCTACTTTTACAAAAATAATTTTATGCGTTTCATCGCACAAAATTCACATAAATCTTGGATAGATGTTTTTGAAACAAACGAAAAAAGTGAAGTCGAACGCTTATGCAAAGAAAATGATTTTCAACTCAAATGGACGAAAAACGATTGGCTGCAAATGAGCCACGATCGACCAGCAACACTCACTCATCCAATGACCAAAGAAAATATCTGGTTTAATCAAGCTCATCTTTACGATTTCAACCCAAAATTTTTGGGATGGGGCCGCTATCTGGGAACCAAACTCGTCTATTGCCGAAAATATACTAAATTGCATGAAGTTTTTTTTGGCGATGGTACATCCATCCCACGCCAAGACCTTTATCATATTATGGATGTCCTGGATAGCAACACAATTGCCTTTCCATGGCAACGCGGCGATGTCATGGTCTTAGACAATATTTTGACTATGCATGGCCGCGCTACATTTACAGGTAAAAGGAAAATACTTACTGCTATGACAGGCTAAGCCAACTTGGCTTTAAAAAAGAGATTCCATCGTGACATCGAAAAAAGCCTCATATAAATGGAATTTGGAGTATGGAGCCTGAAAATCAAATAAATATAAGCGCTTATGTACAAGGAATATATAAAAAAGATGCCATTGATACTCTTTAACAGGAGAGTTTTTTAATAAATTTGGAGCTTCTAGATAATAGGCTTTAATTGCCTTTAATTTATTTATTTTAACTAGAGAATGATTTTTTAAATTAATAAATTCAAACAACTCTTCATTTATAGATTCTCTATAAAGCTTTTCAATATTTAATTTTTTTTCATAGTCTCACTAGCTAAAATGCTGAGGTAGATATTTGCATCATCGCGATGATTAAAAATCATAAAGTTTTCTATGTTTTAATGTAATTACTTATATCAAAAGACTCATCAGCAAATTGTAATTGCCAGCAGGAATGCAAATTAAATTTTTTAAATGGTGCATCGAATAGAGTTTTTATCTCCCATAAATTTTCTTGTGCGATTGCATACATTTTCAAGCTAAAGACAAAACAGAATAGAAAAAGTACTTTTTTCATCTTAGAACTCTTGCTCCTTAAAGTTTGAGAAACGCGCGAAGTTTGCCTAAGAGAATCATATAGTCAAATTAAAAATACTAGTCTCTATAGGATGATTGGATATGCTAAAAAATTAAACCCTTTGATTAATTATGAGAGTTGAAAATTCAGAATATTAGGAAGAAGGCAAAGAAAGAAAGCGACCTCTTGCGTAATTAATTTTTTTTGATCGTTCCGGCCATGAAGCGATATACTAAACAACGATCTTCTAATTCTAACTTTTTCTCAAGAGTTTCATCTCTAGAAAAAACATTGAGCATTTCAGCAGGAAGTTTATGATTTGAAAGAAATTGACGGATGGAAAAACGCGCACGGCTTTGCCACTCTTTGTACTTCGCGCATCATCTTCAAGAAATTTTGAGGGCTTAAATAAGAAGCGACATCTGATAGAGAAAAGCAATCAAAACTATTGCTAGGCTCACTCTCCAAATAGGTCACGATATCGCTATTTTTAACAGTAATGCGATGGATACGTTCTTTAATGATGCTAACCCCTCTTTCAGTCAAATAAGGAGGGAAGGCTTCGCGATCTATCTTCCCTTTAAAAAAAAGGGAAAAAAGCAAACTTTCACGTGCCAAGTTTTCCATCAACCCCTCATGCATGCGTTTGTAAAAATAGGTCCCCAAACTCACCGACCCATTAAGATGCTCTCCTAGGCAAGGATCGTCAACGACACAACGCAAGATTAAACGTGCAATTGAAGAATTCAATACGATATCAAAGGTTTTTCTCCAGTACTTCTTGTCCCATGATTTAATGAATTCTCTTTGTTCATCAATATTAGAGAATTCAAAAAGACGCTTGACGTTTTTTCCACGTAACATTTGAATAAAAGGTGCAAATATACTTTGACAACGTTTTTCTAGTAATCCCTGATAAAGAATTCCCTTATGAATCATTTTTTTCTTGCCCATCCAATATTTACGAGCTTGCTCATCTAATAATGGAGTCAACTTTTGGAAAGTATTCAAACGATGAGAATGGGGTAAAGCTCCCAAAAATGCGATATAATCATCATAATCTAACGTTTGCATCGCCACGCATTTCAAGTTTAATAGATAATTTTGAATGGGATTGGCATCAATAGCTACCACCTCATGACAATCATCAAGCAATAGATGTAGAGGGCGATCACCACTTGCAGTAATACTGAGCACCCTATCATTTGCCTTAATCTTTAAAGCCTCTTGTTCAGATCGCCAGTCTCTTATTTCCTAAACTATAACTAAGCCTTGAGAAAAAATTCCGTTTCCGCATTCGCTATTCCTAGTATTTAATGACTTTGTCCTAATGTATCACATATCATAACGGTCAGGATTACCTTGACGAGGTATACTATTTATAAGGACATCGATTAAACCACTCCATTGGCGAGTTTGAACATAGGGCATGACCACATTTAAATTAACACCAATATTATTCGCAAAGTCTGGTGCGAACTGCAAGAGGTTATTTAAATCACTTTCATCATTCAAACTTTTTTTCAATCCATCGTAATATTGACTCCAAACAAGGCTTTTATTTCGAATCACAAATAAGCCCACTTTGAGTTCTTCATCCGTGAAGACACATTGTAGAAATCTTAAAGGATGAATGTGATTTATTTTGTCGCCTGCTTTTTTCAAAGAGGACTCTTCTTTAGCTAGCTGAGACCAGTTATGCTTAGCAAGAGAACGAATAATAAAACGAATGTTTTCTTTTTCACTGGGAGATACCATAGCGCCATAATTGCGTTGCTGGCGCTGCTTACTTTTTCTTGCAATAAAACCAGGAACGCCCGAAGAGGATGAAAAAGAAATTTCAAAAGCTTCTTCAGATTGTGCAAGATTGTCTTCTGGATCTGTTTGTGGATCAACTAAATAACTTTTTATTTGTGACATCACTTCAAGGAAAGGCGTTGTTGGCTCAACATCAATAATGAAATGATCTCCTTGAGAAAGAGTCACCAAAACTTCATCAGCCACTAACTGAAGTAAAAACAGATTTGTAAAGAGTATTGAAATCGAAAAAAATTTAGATAGAGTCTTCATAAATGTACCCTCAATAATTGTATAAAAACTTGCTAAGGCTTGTGCCTTGCGGATTTGCGAAATTTATCTATAAAACTCGCCGAATTAATATCTCGAGTTATAATTAACCTTAAGGTATGTCTGCAAGAATAATATCTATGATATCGAAAAATGATGTCATGCTTTTACTTGCTATCCCCTAACTCCCCACGAATTCACTAAAACATATACATCAAGCGTATGTCAAAACCATAAAAATTAAGTTTTACATCTTTAAAATCAAAAGGAAAATTTGCATGTTCTCCATAGTGGCGATATTCATAAAAAGGCACAAGCGCCACAGCCAAGTGATCGCACCAACAATTGAGTCTATACGTAATGGGTAACTCGACGCGATATTGAACTTTATGCTTCATGTTTTGGGTGGTGTCCTCATAATCAGGGTCGTCAGATATTCCACATTTACTATTGAAAAGAATCCGCGCTTTAAAATTCACACCTACAACCCAAAGTGGATGTGGATAAATTTGTGAAAGAAAGCCCACGGCAAAATAATCGAAAGAAATTCTCTGTTTAATAAGTAAAGGAGAGGGTTTTTTAAAATGATGCGTTTCTCGAAAATACCCATAGCCAACAAAAGGAACAAGTGTAGGAAGCCATCCCTTTTTCATTTGAAATGTATAACCTACTCTTCCTTCAACGTTTTCATCTGTGAAACAGATTTTAACTTTCTTTCCCTTGTGACTTTTTATATCACCTGTTGCATATAAACCGTCGACACCCCAATATAAACGGCAACGCTTTATGCGATCATAACTCGCGCGCACGCCATAAATAAAGCCTCTTTGTTTTGAGTGACCATATTTTGCGTTTTTATCTCTACTGACGTGGTAAATCTCGGGACCGATATATAATTGATGTTGGGGGAGTGGCTTGGCCTGACATGGGTCAAAACATTCATCAAGGTTACAATCAGCCTTTATTAAAGTAGGACACAAGAAAATCATTAATATGAAAAATGATTTTAAAAAGTTTGAGATCATGTCAAAATACCCATTGAATAGAAAAGCACCTTATGACAAAGAAATATTAAATCTGTCAATGTGAAAGTATGCGCTCATTTTAGTCTTAGAAAAAAATTGAAATTTAGTTATCTTTTTTGGCCATGCTTGCTTTTTCATTAAATGTTTCCATCCACAGCACGAAAAGCTGTGGACGGAATCTTATGAATGCTGATTTCTTCTATGCTTTAGAAAGCATAGATGGCTTCGATTTCAAAGTTAGAGTAATGATGGGGCCCACCAATGCTCTTTTTCAAAGCTCTGCTAAACTCGAGCTTTGTATCTATGGTTAAGTTATCCGTTAAAGCATACAAACCTTCAAATCTCCAACCTCTGTAGTTCACACAGCTACGTTGTTGATAAGTCATACTCTCTTCTAAGATATTACCCCTGCCAATACCATTTTCATCATCGTCGGGAAAAACATAAGCCCCTATATATTGATACTGTACCTCTAAAGACCAATCGCCTTCTTTTTTGACTCTTCCAACTTAAGAAGCCCAAATACCAGCCTAATCTTTCACGATTTTTTGATCTATGATTATGCACACGGATGACTTCAATATGATTTTCTCCTGTTTCAGGATCAAACACGCCTCTATAAAGATTGCCTGTATGCCTATTATCTGCGTTGTATAAAACCGCTCCGAAGACTTCTGCATATTTGCCACAAAACCAGTCAGGATCCGGATGGTATGTTAATGTTAGCTGAGAAGTTTTGAATCTAAAACCATTAGGATTACGAACAAAATATCGATTTCTACCATACTTATTCCAATTAATGAAAGAGTATTGTACGTCAAAACCATGATCTAAAATATTCATATAACCCACTTCAGTACCATAGGCTAAATGATTGACACGTTCATCAACAACAAAACCTGCTAAGGTCCAGTACCATTCTCCATACCCTTCATGACTTCCACTATAATAAAGGGCGATACCATCCATGCGGCTACCAAATTGAGCTTCTGACTCAAATATGTCATAAAGTTTATGACGGCCCACTTCAATGTCAAAACGCACACCCTTTCCTTCATAATCTGATATCCCCAATAAGCACGCTTCAAATTGATTTCTCGGCTTGAACCACTGCCATGGTATCCTGCGGGATCTTCATCATAGTTCAGCCAGCCGTTATCGGATACACCACAGGCATTGTCAAATTGTAAATGCGCGACGGCGTAGGAACGTTCATACTCGTATTTAAAGTAGAGATTGAACTCGACATCAAAATCGTTTTTGGATAGAGGCAATCCTAAGGGAATTCCTGAGTTAATTGTATAAGGATCCACCTTGCCACGTCCCCTCAAACTTTTAAATGGACCATTGGCTAAAAAAAGATCTTGAGAAAAAACGCCGATACCAGGAAGAGTAAGTGGACGAATGCCTGTTTCAGTTAAATGGCGCCATTCAGTCCTAATATCACCGCTAATCTTTAGATTCGTGATTTTTTCCTTAAGGTCTACATTACGTTTAGTAGAGATGTATTCTTTTAAGGCATTAAAATCTCGTTCATTGATGTCTAAGTTAAAATTCGCCCCATCTTGTTGCGTTCTATTATTTTCAGTTTGCTGTGCTGATAGAAAGCCGACATTCATTATCATTAATGCCAGCATTAATCCTATTAAATTAAGAAACTTCATTGAATTCTCCGTTTTCAATTACATTAGATTATCAAAAAAATTATTATTTTCGGAAGTCTTGGAATGATACCATTTAAGTTTTTCGATGCATATTTTTTAAAGATTTAATTAGTTAAAGTCAAGAAATATTGAAGGATGATGCAGGAAAACTAATTACGCAAAAAAATTTAAACGAGAAGACGCAATGATTTTTAATTTTTTAATAAATCTATGCCCGTATAAATTGAAGCTGAGGAGTTTTAAATACCGGGTCACAATTTGATGTTAAGAATAAGAGCTAAAATAGAACCTTCTACCACTCCATTGAAAGATAATTTTGAGATGATCCTATGGAGACGATTATGCTCACTGGATTCGATCTCTAAAGAACCTTTAAAAATCTGTCCGATCACTTTTTTTAATAATTTCTTTTCTGCAAATTTCAATGAACACTCTTCAAATCCTTTGAAATGACGCAGGTTAGATTTCCGCATTTGAAGTGAATTTTTCATAGCTTGAATTAATATTTTTTTTAAATTACGAGCTCGAACAAATTCTTCTTTTGATATTTTTATCAAGGGGTAGTTGTGATGTTTTTCTGCTTTCATCGCAAATTGAATTAAAAACATGCCCTCATTTTCTGGGATAATCGATTCATTAACGATTATATCAACATAGCGCTGCAAAAGTTCGGTTTGACTTGCATAAATAGCGCGAGCAGCCAAACCCTTGTTAATCATTGTATCTTGATAGTGTTGATGACCCCCTTGTTGACAAGCCATCTCAAGGTCATTCATATTTTCAATGGACCTGTTGGCCAAGGTAAATTGATCGGCCAATGTCTCTTCTAGAGCTGTTTTACAGCCATATCCACTAATAGGATCAGTGCTATGGCTTGCATCTCCGCGCACAAATACTGGCGTACTCCCAATTTTGACAAATGAACGTTCGGCTTTGCTGATTATGATATCGACGACAACGTTTTTGCTAACCTTCATAGGTTGGATACGATGCTTTCTTCCCACTAAGTTATGAATAACGTCCAACTTTGCGCATGCATCCTGACTTTGTTGAGTTAAAGATTTATCGAGCTTAGCACCCAGTTCATTTTTTCGATCCTTTAATTTTTGCAAGCGCGAGTTATTTAACGGAAGAAGGGGTTTTAAATTTTGCTTTTGTTGCTCTATTTTAGATATCTTTCTTTCCAATTCTTTAATTTCATCACGATAGAGGTTCATTCTATTCCTCTCATTTTCTCTAGGACAACGCCCCACGTAACCTTGATGTGGAATACGAAACAGTGCAGCTGGACCCCCTTTATTAACTGTACCATAAGCTTCCTCAAAAGATGTTGATTTTAGAATGGCGTACGTGCACACTTTCAAAACCAAAAGAAAGGCTTTCATGCCGTTGGTAACACGATATTTTAAGTTTCCTAGATGACGTAATTGATGAGGGGGTTTCTGAAAAATACTATAAACAATTTGGGTTGTTTTCGCCAAAACCTTACGCGAAATCCCTAACATTTTGCGCGTTGAACCAGAAAATCCATCTGCAATAATAATAGCCGAAGGTTTGATGGTAGTTAAATGACCGTTATTAACATCGGAAATGACGACTTGGGCCTTTCCTTTTTTATTGTCTATTGAAGTCACTTTATGATTATACAGAATGTGTGAGTGGCCTTCGTTTATTTTTGTTAAAGTACTTTTTAGTGCACCTTCCACATCAGAAATTTTCACTTCTACCAAGGGAGCTTGGAAGCGACCCATGCTTATTTTATTATCTCTCTCCCATGCAGCAATAACGCCTAAAAACATCAAAATATGAATATCTTTTGTCTCATTTTTCCCTAACACAATGATATTTTCCCTCGGAGGCTTTTTTTCCGGACGCGCCTCTACGATTTGAAATGGTTTTCCATTCAAGGACAATGAGATTCCACGCATTAAACCAGCGGGTCCAGCGCCGATTATTAAAGTCTTTCCAACCAAGGCATTATTCTTCTTATTTGAAGCCATGATTGCTTGGAGACCTTCGATCTTACATCGGTATAATAAATCCTTTTTTTCTGTAGATGAGGCTAGCTTATGGGCATTCTTTTCTAGGATAGGAGCTATATCCCAGAAATCCTTTTTTCTTTAGGGATTTTGGTTAATTTTTTTTGTAAAATTTGTATTAATTGCCGCAGCTCCGGATCATTAGTCTTTTCGTAGGAGGATTGCAGAAAATTCACAGCATCAATAGAGGGCTCAAAAGGGTTATTTAAAATTTGCTCCGATTTGACATATAGATTAATTTCTTGTTCATCCGTCAAACGCTGAGAAAGGCGGTGTGAACCCTTAGGGAATATCTGAGAACTTAATTCTTTTAGTAATTTTCTTTTCCGTTGAAAAGTTTGAGTTAAATTTTGTATTTGTGATTGAACTAACTGCGCAAGATCAGGATGATCCTTTTGTATTTGTTTTCTAAAATTTTCTAACTTTTCTATATCTATTTCTGAAAGAACGTCCTGAAAAAGCCGCATTTGTGCATTTAAACAGCACTGTAAATGTTTACATCCTTCAGCTAAGCCGGGTTGATTTACACTTATCTGTTGAAGTCGTTGCTGAAAACTAGGGAGTGAATCTAGAGAAGATTTTCCATAAAGATGTTTTCGTGCGGATAGGAGTTCTGTTTTCTCATTCAGTTCCTTTTCGATCAGAACAAAGCATTTTTTTAGATGTTTTAGTTCTTTAATTTCATCTGTGAGCCGCAGAGTCTGATGAGACTCCTTGATGTGTTTAATCGCTTGTTTGCAGTTTGAAAGACCCTCGTGGGCCCTTTTTTAGAATCACATTATTTTCTAAGATTTTCCCCATTAAATCGATTTCTAAAATATCTTTAATATGAGAAATATCCAGAATTATCCGATTGATTTGTGCTTTTAAAGGTGAATTCAGAGGAGCCGGTCTCTGAACTTCAAAGTTATCTTTTTTGAGAACTGTATTAATATTCATAGTTTCCTTTAAAAAAGAGCTTTTTTAAATAGTTTCATGATGATTGGATCATGATGCCGACGTCCCCAAAAGAAACGTTTAACAGCTCCTAGAGTCCCTAAAGTAGGCCATATGATGATGATGCCGATGAGTTTCAACAAATTGAGGGCCGTTCTTGCATACTTTTTCTGTTCGTCAAATTGACTTATAGACATTAAACGATCGGTGAAATCCACACCTTTCTTTCCCCCGAAAAAACAATCTCCCATGAGGTCCAAGACTTGTTATTTCTTTTTTTTCATTTCCTTTTTTTTGTCAATTGCATTTTATGTACAATGCCTACTGCCTTATTTTTTCTCATGTAATTACCCAAATAGCTAGAGCTTTGTAGAGATCCAAATAAAGGAACAAGGTCTCTTTTACTGACATAGTAATTTAAAGTTAATGATTTGCGGCTTTGATCTAGCTTTTCAAACGATTCAGCGAACATTTTGGCATCTTTTGCTCGAATGGCAGGGCTATCAAAAAGCTCGAGGGAAATCTTACGGTTGGGCCATTGTCCGCTCTTTTGTAGACTCATCAAAGCTACCTGACAATGGGAAGCCCCAAGGCTATGGCCAGTCATGATCAATGGACGGGTACTTCCATCCACACAAGGTGTCGCTTCTGTCATCCATCTGAGCTCCTGCTTTTGACAACTCTGACGGGAAAGATATCCGGGAGGTAAAACATTAAAATCATTCAAGTAACTAGAAAAAGAGTCCATTGCGGTAGGTAGTGTTGCAGAACTGCGATAGAGTAAGAAATCGGGCATATCCGCAGAGTACTTTGTCGTAGCGGGGACGAGACGGTAGGCAAACTTTCCTAATCCTGAGTCGATGATTTCATTGACTCTGTACCAACGGGGTCGACCATCAGGTCCTTTGAGTCCAGGTATAAGCATTCCCAACTTCATCTCATTTGATCCCTTATTTTCATAATAGAGATGCTTTTTAACCAATATCTTTGCCATCAATTCGCAATAAGCGGCTTGTTGGTGGGACTCAAAGCTTTCTATTTCTGCATATAGTCTTAAGCGCTCTTCATCCTCCAGATTGCGACCGCTTCGATGACTGATCCACCCGTGTTGAAAATACTTGCCGGGGATCCCACTAATTTTTGAAATAGGCAGCTGTGTGAATTGAATTTGTTGGTATTCTTCACTTGTTTCTCTCAGTGCACCTAATAAATCATTAAACAATTGCGCAGGGAGTTCAGAAGCTTTTAAATAGGCTTTAAGCTGTTCTTTTTTCTCTTTGCCCAGTTTAGCTAGAGCATCTTTTTCTATCATTGAACACAGATTGCCACAACGTAAATTTTTTAATATTTTATCTAAATCTTGGCCGGTGATGTCATTGAGACCTATCTGGATTTGTCTTACATGGTCGATTTTCAAAGGCCTTATGCTTTCTTTAGGATGATGAAAGAGATGATAGCGCGAGCAAACATCTTGAACTTTTTCTTTTCCATAAATGGAGCGAATATTCTGTAAATACTTGACAACGCTCCATTCTGTTTTGTTGGATATTTTTAATTTATAACTCATTATAATTACTTATTGTTAGTTGATATATTATAACAAATTATTTTAATTTATTACTACACTTATTATCAACATAACTTTAAAATACACAAATCATATATTAACTCAGACGGGACTGAGCATAAGTCAATATAAAACATCTTAAATATTTGAACTACAAAGCTTTGCGATAAAAAAAAGAATGTTTTTTAAAAAGAAATTTGCATCGCTTTGGAGTGCGAAGGCCTTCCCATCCTATTACCCATAAGTCATTGTAAGACATCGTAAGTATTTGAATCGCGGAGCGTTGCGATGCAAAAAAAAAGAAAGTTTTGTAAAAAGAATTTTGCATCGCTTTGGAGTGCGAAGGT
>CAVVKX010000017.1:0-18938 GCA_963748975.1 uncultured Parachlamydiaceae bacterium | reverse complement strand
TTTTTATTGTAAGTTCTACACTTTGACTACAAGCTACGTATTGCTCTATTTCTTCGCTTACCACATTACTAATGGATAAAGCCATTCGTTGCACTTGTTTTTGTTTAGGTCCTTCGACCATGACCCACAACAAAATTTTCCGTACCCGAATAGCGGACAAGCACTCGGCCGCCATCTCCCAATAAATTTTCCACATTAGTGATTGCTTCTTGGACCACGCTTTAAGTTCAGGTAAGGGTGGCTTAGCTTTAACTTTAACGTTAATACAGGCCTGAGGATAACGTTTTACGATCGTCGCAAGGTCGGAAAGCTTAGAGTCAGTTTCAATCATGATGCGCAAAACTTGAAGGGCACCGCTAACCCATCGCCTGTGGTATTATGATCAAGGAAGATCATATTGGCATTTTGTTCTCCGCCTAAGTTAGCCTCATGCTTCGAGCATATCTTGAATGACATTAGCGATCCCCTACTTGAGATCGGACCAACTTCAATTTCTGCTGCTTCCATGGCCTTAATAAAACCAAAGTTAGCATGACAGTCGCCACAACTTTGTTATTCTTTAACAAGCCCTGTTTTTTTAAATCGCGAGCACAAATGGCAAGGATGGTATCTCCATCGACAATCTGACATCTTACTTCCACCCCATAATGACACGATTGCATCCCCGTCCAAGGCAATGCCTACATCAGCTCGGTGATCTATGACAGCTTTTTTGTACGGTTTCTGGATGTAATGACCCACAACCATGGCCATTGTTGATATTCAAACCGTTAGGATTGTTACCATAGCAAAAACTTGTGCGTCTAATTCCCTAATACTAAAGGAGCTATTTGTAACTCACCATTCGCAATTTTAGAGCTATTTTTAATTGACGCAATGATAAACGCCTTGGAAAGGTGGCTTTAACAAATTCTATATATAGCGGCCGTGAGGCATCATTTAGTTTTAGGTCTTTGCCTATATCAAAAAATACAAGGAGAAAACTATCATCAAAGTTATCATCGTCTTAATTTTCTTCATCTCTTTAGGCCATAGGCCACAATTTAAAACCCTCAGAAGAAAAAAACTTAATTCCATTGTCGTAGTAGGGATTATGTGAAGCCGAAATCACGATACCGGCGTCGGCACGGTAAGCCCTTGTGATAAAAGCCACACCTGGCTAAGGCAAAAGGCCTACCATCAAAGTATCTACCCCCATGGAGCAAAGTCCGGAAATTAAGGCATTTTCAAACATGTAGCAGGACAAACGTGTGTCTTTACCAAGAACCACCCGATGTTTACCATTTCTGCGGCGGAAAATTTTACCAGCGCAGCCCTAAGGCTAGGGCAATTTCTACAGTCATAGGCTTATAGTTAGCGCGCCCGCGCACGCCATCTGTTCCAAAAACCTTTATTCGATCTTGTGTCATTTTAATTTCTCCCAAATGGAATAAAATACGCGATCTTTCAGACGGTAAGCAAGAAAAAAAGGAAAATTATCGAAGTTAGGTTTTAAATAGTGTGCCTAATACACTTCTTTAAAGTTGACATTTGTCTTAGGCTACAATAAACTATTATACCAGTAATTGAATAATTTTTCACCTTTCACCTGAGGAGTATTTCGTCTTTGCACGCTAAGATTTTCCATGCCACGGATCATGATATTGATCATCATCAAATAGATAAAGACGCACTGTATGTCATCAAACGCCTAAAAGAAGCTGGCTTTGTCGCATACCTAGTGGGTGGCGGAGTCCGCGATCTTCTCATAAAAAAAACCCCTAAAGACTTTGACATATCCACATCGGCACGCCCAGAACAGATCAAGCATCTCTTTGGCAGAAATTGCATTTTAATTGGCCGCCGTTTTCGTTTAGCCCACGTACGTTTCGGCCACAAAGTCTTAGAAGTGGCAACCTTTCGATCAGGAGAAAATGACAGCGACCTCATTATCCAAGATAATGTGTGGGGAACTCCTGAGCAAGATGTTCTCAGGCGTGATTTTACGATTAATGGACTGTTTTATGATCCCAGCAACCATTCGGTCATTGACTTTGTTGGAGGCTGGGAGGATATCCATCATAAAGTCCTACGCACGATTGGCGAACCTCACGTACGTTTTAAACAAGATCCTGTCAGGATGATTCGTTTGCTTAAATTTCAAGCCCGTTATGGTTTCAATGTGGTCCCCGAAGCTCTAAATGCTTTACTTCGCTGTAAGGAGGAACTGATTAAGAGCTCACCAGCACGTATTTTGGAAGAAATATTTAAAATGTTGGAATCGGGATATTCTTCACCTTTTTTTCATCTGATGACTCAAACAGGATTACTAGAGTACATTTTCCCATGCCTGACACATTTTATAGAAAGCAAATATGGAAAAGAAATCTATCATTATCTTGCCAGCGCCGATCAGATAAATCTGCATAGTAAAAAAACTTTAGACCGATCAATTTTAACTTGTAATTTACTCTTTCCCATTCTTGAAAGAGAAATCCAAACACAATTTTTAGATAAAGATTATAATCCCCACATCGGCGAAATCATGGGGCTTACCTCTTCTCTTATCAAAGGCTTCGTGACATCTTCATTTTCCCATTTTCCCAAACGTAATAGCGTTGCGATGAGTTTCATACTTTCCACTCAATATCGCTTAATTCCTCTTTCTGGAAGAAGACATCCACGTCCTAAATTGATGCATAATAAAGAATTCGAATTAGCGCTTGTTTTTTTGAAAATCCGTGCTAGCGTCCATCCAAAATTAGTCGAAAGTTATGAATATTGGCGCGATCAGTATAGATTAATTGAAAAACATGTGCATAATGACCGCCGCTCCCATTATCGACAAAATAATTACCCTGTGAAAGATGACTTCGAAGAAGATGATGAAGAGTTATAAGAGGCTATAAAAGTTTCATTTTTTTTCACAGCCTATTTTCTAAAAAAACTTAGTATGACGTTAATCACAATTGTCAAAATAATACTTAACACGATCGATGTAACAACAGGAAAATAAAAAGAATATTTCTCTCCCGAAACCCGAACGTCTCCAGGCAACTGGCCCAAAGGAATGCCGAATTTGCCAAAAAGCCAGATCAAGCCGCCAAAAAACAAGCAGACAGCCCCTGCAAGCATTAACCATTTTCCTAAGTCAAACATATAAACTCCCTGTCTATTTTACAATAGACTAAGTTTATATTTTTTCCTTGTTTCCAATAAACTCGTTTGTTATACTTCTGCATTAATCATTGAGAATCAATCATGACTATTCATTATAGCGTCGTTATTCCCCTTAAAAATGAAGAAGATAATGTGGTCGAGCTTATCGAAGAGCTTGAGCCCATTATGCTCAGCCTTAAAAAACCTTGGGAGCTAATCTGTATTGATGATGGTTCTTCTGATCGAACATTAGAGATCTTATCCGGCCTTATCACCCAAAAGCCCTACTTAAAGCTACTGGTTTTTAAAAAAAATTATGGACAGTCCAGCGCATTCGATGCAGGCTTTAGAGCTTCTAAAGGCGAATTTGTGATCACCTTAGATGGCGACCGTCAAAATGATCCCGCAGATATTCCTAAACTGCTTGAAGCTATTAATCATTGTGACCTAGTTTGTGGGGCCCGCGTGAACCGTAAAGATCCTTGGTCGAAAAAAATCACCTCCTTCATAGCTAATTATGTACGCCGCAACGTTTGCGACGATGGAGTCAATGACACAGGCTGTTCTTTAAAAGTCTATCGCGCCTCTTCCCTTAAAAAAATCAAGATGTATAACGGCATGCATCGTTTTTTACCCGCTCTCTTTAAAATTGAAGGGTTACGCATCATCGAAGTCCCTGTAAATCATCGTGAACGTACTAAAGGCAAAACCAAATATAATTTTTTCAATCGCTCGTTCAACACTCTAGCAGATCTTGCTGCGGTACGTTGGATGAAAAAACGCCAGCTGCAGTATCAGATCCATAAAGAATTGCCATGATCCAGTATTGGCGTGAATTTCTATACCCTCTAGGATTTTTATCTGCCCTTGCCTTTGGTGGAAGGTTTATACTGCAATGGCTAAAAAGTGAAATCCATCAGAAAAGTATCGTAACATCTTCATTTTGGAAGCTTTCCTTAACTGGCAACATCATGCTCTTTTTTCATTCATTTATTCAACTTCAGTTTCACGTTTGTATCATTCAAGTAATTAATGGTGTTATCTCCTGGCGAAATCTCAACCTAATGAATCAGTCAAAGCAACATTGGGGCACATCCACAGTTGTTCTTTTATTAGTCAGCCTACTTTTAGGCACTACTATGGCCTTTCTTTTACAGGCACGTTTCTTTTTGGTTGAAGGAAGCGCTTGGTTTCGTATTCCAAACAACTCTTGGAATTCGTCCCCGGTCTCTATTGGATACATTTGGCATATTTTTGGATTTGCCGGCTTAGTTCTTTTTAATAGTCGCTTTTGGATACAATGGTGGCATGCGGAAAAAACACAGAAAAGTTCGTTGGGTCGTTCCTTTTGGTGGTTCAGTCTTGTCGGCGCCCTTTTTTCTATCGCTTATTTTGCCCGCATCAAAGATCCCGTCAACCTTATAGGTCCAGCTATAGGCATCATTCCTTATATTCGCAACCTGATGCTTCTTTCAAAATCAAAATCGGCAGAAACAGTCTCAGGGAATCATGAAACATAAAAGAGAAACTCATCTTTTCATCTTAGTAGGAGAACAGAGCGGCGATTTACACGCCTCCCATTTGATTCGGGCCTTGAGGCAACAAGATCTGTCACTTCGTTTTTCAGGAGTGGCAGGCCCCTCCATGCTTAAAGAAGGAGTCGAATGCATCGTGCCCATGGAAAAATTTGCTGTCATGGGTTTCACAGATGTCATTAAAAACTTCCCTTCTTTGTACAAGCAGTTTTATCTTTTAAGGGATCATATTCTGAAATTTCAGCCCGAGGGTGTTATTTTTGTGGATTATCCCGGTTTTAATTTAAGGATGGCTAAAGCCCTGCGAAAAGCGGGTTACAAGGGCAAGCTCATCCACTATATTTGCCCTAGCGTGTGGGCTTGGGGAAAAAAGCGCATCGACCTGATGGCTCATACATTAGACCTACTTCTGACTATTTATCCCTTTGAAGCGAACTTTTTTGGTCATACTTCACTACCGGTTAAATACGTTGGAAATCCACTTCAAGAATATATCTCGAAGCATCAATATGATAAAAATTGGAAAAACAAATTTCCGTGGACCCAGGAAACAATGATCGCTATATTTCCCGGAAGCCGCTTGGGGGAAATCCAGCGCAACCTTCCCAAGCAATTGCAGGCAGCTACGCTATTCCAAAAAAACCATCCGCATGTTGTGTTCGGTGTTTCTTGTTCCAATCCAGTTCACCAATCCATGATAGAAAAAATGATCGCTGATGAAAAGGTCAATAATGCTTATACAGTTCCTCAAGAGTACACTTATGAACTCATGCAGGACAGTCATTGTGCTATAGCCAAGTCTGGAACGGTGACCCTTGAACTAGCACTTCACCAATGCCCCACCGTGGTCGTCTATGCCCTTTCTACGCTCAATTGGCTTATTGCCAAATTTTTGATTCGCCTCAATTTACCCCATTATTGCATCGTTAATATTCTTAATGAAAAACGTGTTTTTCCTGAATTGATTAAATCTGGATATAATAAAGAAAATTTGGCAAGGGAATTGGAAAATGTTTACACCAGCCCGGCACGGGATGAATGTTTGCTAGGCTGTGAAAAAATTGTAAAGCTTTTTCAAGGCAGAGAAGCTAGTCACAATGCCGCTCAGGCCATACGAGATCAGCTAATATGAAACGCCGCCTCTCACTTTTTTTCTCTCATTACTTAATTCCCCGTGTATTGGCCTATGGGGGAAAAGTCATGCTCAAATTGCTGACATTAACCTGCCGCATTAAAGTGGAGGGAATGGATGAGTTCTTACGCTTTGCAGGAAAAGGAAATTGCATTCTTCTCCTTTGGCATAACCGCCTGATGATGGTTGCCACCATATTCCAACAATGCTCTCCTGATTTTATTTACACAGCCTTTATTAGTCAAAGCCGAGATGGAGAACCATTGGCCTTATTTACAAAGAGCTTCAAAAATGGCCGAACAATTCGTGTAAGGCATAATGCAAGACATGGTGCTTTGAAGGAAATGATAGATCGTCTGAAGAATAGTCGAGAGATTTTAATCGTCACACCTGATGGCCCACGTGGTCCACGCTATAAGGTCAAACCGGGAGTGGTGATGGCTGCACAAGAAACGTCTGCCAAAATTTTTTCTTTTAGTTGGACTGCCAACCGCTTTTGGCAGTTGAATACATGGGATAAAATGATCTTGCCCAAGCCATTTGCAAAGATTTATGTGAAGATTAGCGGGCCCTTCACTTTAAATCAGGAAAATTCTGTGGCTGAACAATCTAAAATTGTAGAAAACGTCCTTCTGGATACCGATAAGCAGTGCCCGGCGCAATTTTTATGATTTTTAGGTCACCAAAAAACTATAATTGAAAAACAAAAAAAGAACAGAATGGCAGGATGAGAGATTGAATACTCCTTTTTGCTAATAATTGACTATTGATTCGCGAAGCGTCGCGATGAGTAAAACAATCTTTAAAGGTGAAGAAGTTTCGCATCGCTTTAGGAATGCGAAGGCCTTCCTTCGTTTTCTAAAACAAACACAATCAATCACAAATGTCTAAATTTAGATCCCACTTTATATTTCAAAATTGTTATGTAAAAAGCGAAGGAAGGCCCATCCTATTACCCATAAGTTTATTTAACGCGAAGCGTTGCGATGCGTTTACAGTGCATTTTCAGAGCTAATATCGCATCGCTTTGGAGTGCGAAGGCCTTCCTTCGCTTTCTAAAACAAACACAATCAATCACAAATGTCTAAATTTAGATCCCACTTTATATTTCAAAATTGTTATGTAAAAAGCGAAGGAAGGCCTTCGCACTCCAAAGCGATGCAAAATTCTTTTTACAAAACTTTCTTTTTTTTTTGCATCGCAACGCTCCGCGATTCAAATACTTACGATGTCTTACAATGACTTATGGGTAATAGGATGAGAAAGCCTTCGCACCGCAACGTTTCGCGTGAAAAATAATTTTTTAATTTAAGTATTGCTACTGAAGGTGTTCTTTGATTTGCGATAATAACTGATGGCGAATCATGCTTGTTGCTCCTTTGATTCCATTGAAAAATGCCTTAGCATTGGAATGCCCATGGCATTTGATGACAATGCCATCGATGCCACATAGAAAAGCCCCTTGATGTTCGGCATAGTGAAAAAATGATTGAATTGAGGTGAGCTTCTTTTGTAGAGAAAGGGAAGGGTGCTGATGTAAAGCTTCCGTTAAATACGTAAAGATAACGTCTGCTATTCCTTCACTCGTTTTTACAAGAACATTTCCTGTAAATCCATCCGTCACTAATACGTCCACCTTGCCGTGAAAGACATCGCGTCCTTCAATATTGCCATGAAATTCCATATAAGGCAATTCTGTAGAACCTAAAGGATGTTGACAGGCTTCTATCAGTAGCTGATAAGCTTGACGCACTACTGATGTGCCTTTTTTGGATTCTGCACCGATGTTTAATAAGCCTACTCTAGGAGTTTCTATTCCCGCTGTGCATTTTTGATAGGCAGCCCCCATATAGGCATACTTTACGAGATGATGAGCTTTGCACGAAACACTACCTCCCACATCCACCACAGCCACAGACCCTGTCTTTGTGGGAAGGATAGCTAATAAGGCCGGGCGTGAAATTCCGGGCAGTTTAGGCAAAGAAATAGTCGCACTGGCTATAAGGGCCCCTGTATTTCCAGCCGATACAAAGGCATCAATTTGTTTCCTTTTAAGTAAACGGATCCCTAAAGCGATGGATGAACCCTTTTTCTGCCGTAAAGCTGTCAAAGGCTCATCATTCATGCTAATAAAATCAGCTGCTGGAAAAAAGGCGAGGCGAGCTAACTTATCGGAAAAAAGCTTTGACTTTGCGATGACTTCAAGCTCGGCAATCACAGATTTAGTAGCCAAAGCTAAGATCTTTAAAGAGGGGTCTAATTTATCGAGTGCCTGGATAACTGCATCAAAAATTACGACGGGAGAGCTATCGCTCCCCATGAGGTCAATTCCAATACGCAATATTCAAGCTCCTTGCTTAGGCTTAGGACATGATAAATAAAAAATTCACTATGTTCTTAAGCTTCTTTTGTTACAACAGCTCGTCCTTTATAATTTCCGCATGAAGGACAAACTACATGGGGTAACTTAGGAGATTGACAACTTGAACATTGTGCCAGTTGTTTGGGTTTTTTGGCATGATGCGAACGCTTAGAATTTTTGCGTGCATTCGAATGTCGATTACGTGGTACAGCCATGGAATTTACTCCTCATCATCATTTATTAATTTTATAAATCGGCAAAGGGATGGTACCCTTCATCTTCAGATTTTTTATCTGAGCCCTCATCGCGAAAAAATTTCTTTAATTCAGCCCTTTCAGGACACTGACCGTCATTGCATTCTGCAAATAACGGTGTCGCTAGTAAAATATTTTCGCGCAACATCTCTTGAAAATTATATATCGCTGATTTTATCTCTACTGCCGGCAAAGTATGATAAAAATCTTTCATCGCGATGGGCACTTTTACCTGTGCATTGCAGATCGCACATGGGATAGTCGCCATTGTATGGATATCCAAGTGCAAAACCAGGTCATTTTCAGCTAAATAAGCCTCACCTTTCACATCAACTGGATCAACAAAGCTTAAATCTTCTTCGTGGACATCCAAAAATTCGGGACTAAGATTTTCACTGATCTTTTCCGCATGACCATCTCTAAGTTGGTCGATATATATTTTAAAAGCTTCGTCCATTCCATTCATTAGTGTGATTAGGAGCATAAATTTACACTAAACTTTGATTTTTATCCAGAAAAAATGTCAGAAATTGATTAAATTCAGGGGTTTTTCAAAACCTCATGTCAAGTTATCCAGTGTTTTGATCCAAAACTCTCGTATTTTTCCTTCGTTTATCTTCACGAACTTTAATGGCTGTTCCCATAATATCCATAGGATTTAAAGGGCGAAACTATGGCATTGATCAGGACATGTGCAATCTGAGCAACACTGAGATTAGCCCTAGCGTTTTTTGCCTCTCTTCTCACATTTTTTTTTGTTGGCCAATAACAGACTTTTGGATATGATGGTTATTTAAAATACGAAAGGTGCAAGGGTTTTTTGCCCGGGACCTGATATAAGGATGCTATTTATCCGAGCATGATTGCCATCTACAATCGATAGTTAGAAACTTTGGGCCAATCAAAATAATGCTCGCCAGTTGATAAACGATCATGATTTTTCGTACAAGATGAAGTAGACACTTTACGCTTCTTCTAAAACATCATCTGTACCATCCTATATTACTAAGTTCCAGCGCTTTCGTTCCAACCGAAAAAGGGACGACTATGGACGAAATTCTTTTAAACATTGAATCTAAGGAAATACGCTATGCTCACTTGCGGCAAGGTCAGCTTCATGATTTGATTGTAGAAAGAAAGAAAGAACGGCAGCTCACAGGCAACATCTATCGCGGAAGGGTGACAAACATTCTGCATAATATCCAATCTGCCTTTATTGATATCAACGAAGGCGAAAATGGATTTATTCATATCTCAGATATCATTGAAAACACCAAAAAATTTGAACAAGTCTATGAGATGGACTTCGATTTAGACTATGACATCAAAGCTTTGGACGATAAGCAGCAGCAAAATCTTGACATTGAACAAGTGATGAAAGCCGATCAAAATGTTTTGGTTCAGGTTGTCAAAGAACCGATTGGTTCTAAAGGCGCAAGGCTAACTTCTAATATTTCTATTGCAGGACGTTATCTCGTTCTCCTCCCCAGTTCTATTCATCGAGGTGTTTCACGCAAAATTGAAGACCGCAATGCCCGCGAAAGATTAAAAAAATTAATTCGTGCTTTTGAAATGCCGAAAGATATGGGTTTAATCTGCCGTACAGCCAGTGCCCTTGCTACCCCTGAAATGCTGATCGAAGAAGCTAATGATCTGCTCAACACTTGGCATAGCATTATGGATAACTTCAAGAAATCCAGTGAACCTAACCTACTTTTTGCAGAATCCGATATCATCAAGCGTGCTGTAATCCAAGCCGTCGATAAAAGATACGAACGGATTTTGGTCGACGATTACAACGTCTATCAAACATGCAAACGCATCTATAGTCGCTATGCTGCGGAACATCCCATGCGTATCGAATATTACCGTGATAAAGTTCCCATGTTTGAACGCTTTAACGTAGAGAGGGAGATCGAAAAAACCTTGCGCCGCAAGATTTGGTTGCCTGGTGGAGGGTATCTTTATTTTGATCGCACAGAAGCGATGCATACCATCGACGTTAACTCAGGACGAAGCTCTGGCAATAAAACCGATGTAGAAGAATCTCTTGTACGCATTAACCTAGAAGCTACAGAAGAAATTGCCCGTCAGCTTAGACTGCGCAACATTGGTGGACTGGTCATCTGCGACTTTATCGACATGCGCTTCCGAAAAAACCAACGCCGCGTGTTAGAACGTCTTAAGGAATTTATGAAGGATGACTCAGCCAAATGCACTATTTTGGGCATGAGTGACTTTGGACTAGTAGAAATGACCCGTCAGCGTAGTCGAGGAACTCTTCATCAAACTATTTTTTGTGGATGCCCCTATTGTAGCGGCAGCGGCCTTGTTAAAACCCATGAAAGTGTATCTATCGAAATTGAACGTGCCCTCAAAAAGGTCATCGGGTGCCATCAGCAATTTGCGCTTAAACTATTTGTGCATCCCGAATTAGAAAAATATTTACGGGCGATCGATAAACAATATTTACTTAAGCTTGCAGAAGAATTAAATGCCCATCTAGAAATCGACACCGATGATAACATGCATATCAATGATTATCACTTTATCTCTACGATTAATAATAAAAAAATTGATGCATGAGGGATGAAATGGGGTATATGGCGTTGCTGCAGAGTTTTAAGAAAAAGGAAACAATAAACTCTAAACACTATGATATTTTGGAAGAGTTTTATATCACCTTTTCTCAAGCTATTGCTAAAAATGCCAAAAATATCTCAGCCTATGAACCGGTTTTGACAGAATATTTGGAATGTGTCATGCAAGAAAACCTAAAACCTTTTCAATTTGAACCCTTTCATCAAGCCATTCGTACACCCATTGATTATTATCGGCTAGGTTTAGAATTATTCCGCCCTCTCGTCGTTTTCGAAAATTCAAAAATTCATCATCCACAACGCCTTCATGAAATCGAAACACATCTAGCTAAAGGGGAAAACGTCATCTTATTGGCCAATCACCAAACAGAACCCGATCCCCAAGTGATTAGCTTAATGTTAGAAAAAGAACATCCTCGTCTAGCAGAAGACATGATCTTTGTAGCAGGTCATCGCGTCATTACCGACCCCTTAGCGATTCCTCTCAGTAAAGGACGTAATTTAATCTGTATATTTTCAAAGAAACACATTGAAAACCCTCCCGAGCTGAAACTTGAAAAGCAAGTGCACAATCAACGTACCATGCAACGCATGAGCGAACTTTTGGCAGAAGGGGGAAAGTGTATTTATGTCGCACCTAGTGGAGGCAGAGACCGGGCAGATGAAAAAACAGGCAAGATTGAAGTCGCCCCTTTTGATCCTCAGAGCATTGAAATGTTTTGGCTCATGGCTCAACACTCAGGAAAATTGACACATTTTTATCCCTTGAGCCTTTCAACTTATCATCTAATGGCTCCCCCAAAAACCATGGCTAATGAGCTTAGTGAAAGACGTTGTGCAAAATGTTCTCCTGTACATTTATCCTTTGGCCATGAAATTGATATGGTTCATTTTTCGGGGAGCGAAAACCTAGATAAGAAAAGCAAACGAGCTGAACGGGCAAAATATATTTGGGAATTAGTCAAGCAAGAATATCAAGCGACACTTTCATAATAGACATAAAACACACAAATCAAAAACCTCGCCGAAGGCTTTGGAGTGTCGGTGCTTTAGCGCCGCTTTATTCCATGGACCTGTAAAAGCAAAAAGTTTTCTTTACCACAAATGTATTATAAAAGCGGCGCTAAAGCACCGACACTCCAAAGCCTTCGGCAGAGCACTGAGTATGTGAATGAAAAAAATATGCATTACCAAAATTTCGTTAAATCGTACACCCTCTTCTATCATGCAGCAATCTTTTGAAGAAAAAGCTTCTTCAAGCCTACAAAAGTTCTTTTTTTCTTTTTAAATAAAGTGCAACATTCTAATTTTCATTAACTTAAGTTGTTTTCACTTAACGTATGAAGGTGAAAAGGTGCTGATTTTCTTTAACTGTCTAATGTCATTGACACGGGTATAGTTGAAGGCATTTTCTTCAGGTATGTTGCCCTTTAGAAGAATTCCTAAGCGTCGTTTATTGGCTTTACCCATGTAAGCTCTTGAGAAATTTAAAAATTCCTCGTAAGTTAAATTTTTAAAACCTTCAATGCGTTTGTCAAGCCAATCAAAATCCCCGTCATATTTGAAAGCCAATTTTTGAATCAGATCGCCCATCTCATCTAAATTATTCTGAGGTTTTTCTATATCCTGTAAAACAGAAGCTTTAATTATCTCAAAATTTTGGATATTCAAATACGTTTTACCCAATTCTTGTAAGAAGCCCTCAATAAATAGTTCAAAACGCGCAAGCAGATCACGTGGGTCATGTGTGTTAGACTGGACGGTAAAGACACTGAATATTTTTCTTTCAATTTCTTCGCCACCACTAAAGACGAGATAACCTGTCTGCTGTTTTGTTCTCAAAGTGGAGAAGAAAGGCTCTTCCATCGCCTTCATCAAGATCTGCTGAGCGGCGCGATTTTTGAACGTATAATCCGGAGACTCGATAGCTAGAAAAGCTGCATTCCCTTGAGAAGGAATTTTCGTTTCAAAAAGAAAAGGGCCCTTATCTTCAGGTAAAACAATCACTTCGGCTTGCTGGTGATCTTTTTTAGGATAAGGCTCACTGGCCAAAGTTTTGAGTAGTTGATCTGCGTACTCGCGCGCTTGAGCTTCAGTGACATTGCCATATACTAGACCTTCCACAAAAGACTGCCTGAACAAGTCTTGAAGATCCTCTTCAAATTTAGTATAAGAAAGCTTGCGCATAGCCAGTGCCTTCTGGCTTTCCGTTGCATAATTCTTATAAATCGCATTTTGAAAGATCTCTTTTGCCCTTTTTAAGGGGGTTTCCTTATTAAAGTTGTGATATTGGCGAAGCAACGCTTGTTTATAGAGTTTGAATTTCTGTTCAGAGATGATGACATCTTTTAACTGTTTTAAAATTTCTTCAAATAATAAAGGAGCGTTATCACTATAGCCCGTCACTTTAAAACCAATACCATAATCAGTTCGGTCAATATTAAAATTCAAACCAGCTACTGAAGCTGGATAACTAAACTTACTAAGAGCCTCTTCCAATCCCTTCACATACATGTCGGCAAAAGCTACCTTGGCAGGGTTTCCCTTATCTATCGCTGGAGTTATAATGTTAAAATACAAATAGAGCTGAGGAATTAAATAACGTTCATCCGAGGCATAATAAATTTGGCCATTATCATTATTGACCATTAATTTTGGATGCGGAACAAGAGGAAGATTTTTCTCGTTTTTTACAGGAGCATGAATCATTTCCAGGTTTTTAGGAAGAAATGGATTGGCCGGAGGCAGCGTAATTTCAGAAAACGGTTTGGCTTGAGACCATTCTTTCATTTTAGCGGGATCGATCGGTATAACGGCATAGGCCACCCCCAACCATCTTTCTTGCTTTTTAGGTTGTATGCCTACAAGAGAAGGCGGAGCCTTAATCAAAAAGCGCGCATTTTGCGGTGTCATAAAATTTAACAGCGCTCGCACATCCTCAGGACTAAACTTTTGTAGTACCTTCGTCTGTTCAGGATAAGTGGCGAGATCTTCTTTAGTTAATAGCTCAGCATTCCGCATAGCTGTGTCAAAGGCATCTTCCCTTTTTTGATACTCATAGTTGAGCATTCCAATTTTTTGAACCTCATCGAAAAGGTACTTAGGAAAAGGTCTTTCCTTTAGCATTGCAATAGCCTGAAAACAGCGTAGAATCACTTGGTCAATATGCTGAATCCCTTCATCAGTAAGGTCCAAGCTCACAAACATCACTAGATCATGACCACCAATTTCATAAGTGCTGCATTCAAGATTTTCAGCAAATTTTTCTCGTTTAAGCTGCGCTAAAAGGCTTTCCTTGCCTTCATGACCCAGTACATGACAGATCAATCGGTCAGGATGCGTGTCTTTCATTTCCCAAAACTTTTTTGGCAAATCCCAAACTAATGTTAATGTACGGACGTTTTTGATGGGTTGGATATAGATGAGCTTGCCTTCCATCTCAGGATTAGATAAAAGAGCTTCAGGCGCAAAAGCTTGTTTGTTTTTGTTAAGAATACCACCAAAATCTTGTACCGTAAGTTTCACGAGCTCATCTAAAGGAAGCTTTGATATAATCAACAGGCGCATGATATTGGCGCTATAATGGTCATTATACCAATTTTTTAAAGTTTCTTGAGCCACAGATCCTAAGGTGCTAGAATTGCCCATATTGAAACGATGATTGGGATGCGATGGATTTTCAATTTCTTTCATCACCATGATTTCGCGAATATCATCGTTTTCATAGTTTTTGGCATATTCCTGGTCAATAGCATTTAACTCTCGTGAGACTCCAGATGGGTTAAACAAAGGTTCTTTAAAAAAATTGGCAAATCTATCCAAAGCCTCAGGAAATGCCTCATTGTCTACAGAAAACATAAACGTCGTGTAGTCATTTGCTGTAAAGGCATTAGAATATCCTCCATGTTCAGTAATAAAACTTTGGTACTCGGATTCTTTGGGATATTTTTTTGTCCCAAGAAAAAGCATATGCTCCAGGAAATGAGCGATGCCAGGATAAAGATCCGGATCTTGCCAGCTGCCGGCTTCCACAGCCATAGTGGCTGCGGATTGATCTGTTTTAGGATCTGATATTAGTATGGCCTCCAAGCCATTGTCCAGTCGAATTTTAAGGATATTTCTTTCAGAAAATGTCGGTGTTTTAATTGGTAATTTGGCCTTATCTTCTATAATAGTATAGCCTTGAGGCGTCGCAACTTCTTTAGCATAGCAAGTGGCTGAGGAATTAAAAATAGCGAGAAAACCAACAAGAATAAGAAATAAGTATTTGATATTCATAAAATTGAGCTACCCAAATGTGATGTATTTTTAATTAACGATACAGAAAGCAAATGCTCTTTTCAACAAAAAAAAGAACGGGGTAGCAGGATCATACAATTCACCTAATCATTTTTTGAAAAATAACATATCGCAGAAAAATAGCAGAATTCAGTTGAAGTATTTTTCATGATTAATAAAATTGAAATTAATTAATAAATAAATTAAAATATTTAAATAAAAATTATACTATCTAAGGTTCCATGTCAAAAACATTAATTAAAATATCTTTCCTACTGTCAATGTTATTATCAATCTCTCTACACTCTACAACTAACGATGAACAATCATCATTAGCTGGGGATTCCAATTTATTGTCGGATTTATTTATTCTAAGACACAGCGGCAAAAATTTTAAAGTTCAGCCACTAACTGAAGATCAAATCCAAGCCCTCATACAATCTGCGCGTTGGACTCCCTCTGGCTTTAATGATCAACCCTGGAATTTTATTTTTTGTGATCGATTTACAACTCCCGAAGCCTATGTAAAAGTCCTTGATTGTATATCCGGGCAAAATTGGCTAGATGATATCCCTCTTTTTGTTATTGTCATTGCAAGATCAAACTTTCTTTACAATGATAAGGCTAATAAATGGGCTAATTACGACACTGGAGCTGCAGCTTTTGCCATGTCATTACAGGCTACGTACATGGGGCTTATGGCACATCAAATAGGAGGATTCGATAATGAAAAGATTATACAGGAATTTAATCTTCCCCATGGATATTCACCTTTAACAATTATTGCTATTGGCTATGAAGATACGGAACTTCCTTGTGAAGAACCGCCGAGGACACGACTTCCAGTAAGTGATAATTTTTTTTCTGGGGAGTGGGAACGTTCTTTTAATCAGGAAACTTACTAATTCTTATTTAAACCCAACTTGCGCCCCTAAATCACGCTTGAACAAAGCCGAACTTGACAAGTGGAAGACTAATTGCCGAAGGGCATGTCTTCAGACATTGCTGAGGTGCTTAGTCTTTCAATTGGCAAGTGTAGGCCTGTTCAAGCGTGATTTAGGAGGCAAGTTGGGTTTTAAGACCCAAGGCCACTTTCAAAGCCTCTTCAACATCAAGCATCATGAATGGTTCTATTGAATCAATTCTAGAGCTAATTCTTCGCTTATCCAGTGATCTAACCTGATCTAGTAAAACCTTACATTCCCTGCCCTTAATGATTATTTTTTTTCAAATGGAATAACTCGTGTACCTTTTTTTCAAACATTATGAAAGATTTGAAAGCCATTTTCAAATGGGCATGGCATTGAAAAAATCTATTGACTTGTGAACAATTTTTCGTCAACATGCCTTTTTTCCTCATGCAAGTTTTGGGTTAGGATTAAGTTCATATGGCAGATTTAATTTCTGATGGAGGTGAGTTTAGTTGCAACTTTTGTACAAGCAAATTAAAACTCGTTGTCATCTCCTCCTCATCAACAGGAGATTCGAAAAAGTTGGCGAATCAGGGAAATTGCTTTTTTCCTCCTCCCGGAGGAAACTGTACATTTCCACCCGGAGTACCTCCTACGCCATGTCCAGGAATACCGCCAGGCAGTGTAATCGCGACGGGACAATCAACAGTAAAGATAGACAATCAAACGGCTCTTGGAGATGGATGTAAATTTATCTGTCCAAAAGGTCAAGTAGCCTCTCTCTCTTCAGCCGGCCAAACGAAAGCAAAACACGATGAAGCATCAGGAGCAACGACTGGAATCCTTGTAGCTAGCGGTGTTATAGTGGCTATTGCTGCGGCGTTTAAACTTAAGTTAAACTCGAGAGTAGTAGCAAAAGCTATTACAACCGCCGCAAAAGCAACAGCGAAAGTGATTAATAAGGCAAAAAATAAGTTATCGAAAAAAAGTCAAAATCCAGTTTAGGTGGAGGAAGATCCAAGAAGGGAAGTGTAGATAATAATCTTTCTAAAGATCCCTTTAACGATCCTAATTTGGAAAATACGAGCCACAAACAAGCCGCTGAAAAGGGACATTATACGTTTAAAGATAAAAAAACCGGTGAGACTGTTAATTTTGATAAGGGAAAACCTGGAGCACCCGGTCATGAGGGCCAAGATCATTACCATCGTTTAAATCCAAACCGAACCTCCAAATTGGATCATTATTTAGATGGTGATGGAAAACCTGTACCTAAGGGAAGTGATGCATCTCACTTGTATCCTCCTGATTGATGAAAAAATTAAAATTATTCAAAGGATATGAAGATGAATAATATAGATATATCAAAATATGTTTCCTATTTCCATGACGGCTCCATTATAGACATTCAACAAACAGGCAACAAAGTGTTGATTTCCATGGAAAGTGCTGAGGTTTCTGAAGAAGACATTAATGATGAATTTGAATTATCGGAGCAGAAAACCATTAAAGGAATATTACACTTAGCAGATATCATTGATATCCGTGTTCAGAAAGAACTATTTCATGAGAAACTTAAGATGTTGGCTGACATTGGAGATATATTAGAATTTAAACTTAATGCAAAGATAGCTAAGTTATTTGTTAAATGGACAAATTACCCACCTAAAAAAGATATGGAAGAATATTCTGAAATTGAGATTACAGCTGAAACAATATTTTGGGATAACATTCCTGATCTCCCGGATCCTTTTGGTGAAAAGGAGTAAGTAATGTTTCATGTCTCCTACGCTAAAACGATCCACAATCCCCCTCCGATAGGTATTCATCATAAAAATGTGAATTTTTTTTCTTCCGGTTTAAGTTCTAGAAATGTCTTTCGAATACAAAATTTAAAATTATTGCCAATTACCCTTGTGCAAAGATGGTTTAGTGAACACACAAAATTATTTTCAATGCAGAGACGTAGCTTAAGCCTGATAAAATCTAAGTTGGAAGAGGTAAAGAATAATATAGCGCCTTTTCAATCCTATTTTCATGATGGATCTATGATGAAGATTAATCATGGGACTACTGATTTAGATATTTTTATTGAAAGTGCTGAAATTTGTCATGAGATTGATAGAAGCATGACTCTTTCTAAAGATCGCAGAATTAGGGGAGTTTTGCACTTGAAAAATGTTCTCTCAATTTTTATCGATAGGCAACCCTTTAAAGGAAAACTTAAAATGCTTGCTGATGAAGCTGGCATACTAAATTTTCAAATCCATGAAAATAGAGTTTGTCTTTTTGTTGAATGGATAAATTACTCCCATCAAAAAAAAGGGGTAGTAAAATTTTCTGACATTATGATTAATGTCGATCATGTTTTTTGGGAAAATAATCCCTAAACGTTCACTTCCTTTCTTCCTCAGACGGAATAAGATCAATGAATAGATTATTCCTTATCCAAAACTCGCGTGTTCTGCAGGAAAACTAAATACGAAAACAAAAATTAAACGAAAAGTCGCAAACATACTTTTGCGCATAAGTCTATTTCATGCGAAGCGTTGGCGATGCGGTCACAGATGAGTACAATAAATCACAAACGTTAAAATTTAGATTCTATTTGTTATACTTTTAAAATTCTTTGGTAAAAAGCGAAGGCCTTCCCATCCTATTACCCATAAGTTTATTTCACGCGAAGCGTTGAGGCTGGGAAAAAATTGAATTTCTTATACTTATCGAG
>CAVVKX010000016.1:0-12050 GCA_963748975.1 uncultured Parachlamydiaceae bacterium | reverse complement strand
TTTTCTCTTTAACTTGGTATTAATGGCATGCGCCAAGATTTGTTGTTGAAAGGTACTTTGAAATTGGGCGGTCAACTTATGGAATGATTCAAGATAATCACGCAGGAAAGAAGGAGGAGGCCCAAATTGATTTTCGGCGGTTTTTAACCGTTTTTTCAAAATTTCCCTCGCTTCTTCTTCAAAGTCCAAGTCAAAAGGTTCAGGCTGTGTTAAAATGTTATTGTATGTGTCTATAAACAACTTCAGCGAAATAAATTGATGAAGCCACACTACTTGCCTCTTGACATCATTTAAAATAGATTCAAATTCCTGCTCTTTTTTTCCTTGTAAGGCTTCAAATGTGAGATAAGCTTCTACTTCCGCTATGAATCCTAAGAATACACAACTATGGCTAAACAATGCTTGTCCTTTCGATTGGAAATGTTTTTGAAATAAACTGCAAAGAGGATGGTCGGTTGAAGCATGGAGATGTTTTAATGAGTATTCATAAATATATTGTGAGGATTCTTTTTGCGATACATTTCTAAGCTTTCTAATCTTGGAAATGGTGCCGGCATCAATTTTATCGGTTTTAACATGATGGATTAAAGCATTTTCTTTAAGGTAACTTTGTTTGGGAACCAGTCTAAACGTTGATCCCAAAATTGTGAAAAATAGGACGGGAAAGAAATGACCCGGTGTATCGGGTGAGCCTTCATAGCCAAAGCCACTTGGCACAGAGATAATAGATTCTTTTTTTAATGAATTGGCTTTCTGATTATCGGTTTCCTTAGTTTTTGCTTCATAGATTTCCATTAGGTGACGAACAATATTAAATTTCTGTTTGTTATTTATTGTTAGTTCTTCATTTTTAAATAGAAAATTTTCTACGAGTAAAGACATATTTGGATAAAGAAGCTCCTTAATAGATCCTTCAATAGCGATTAAAGCCTTTGGATCAGCAATGTTAGTGCAAACTTGCTTTGATTTAACATCTAAGCTATGGGCCAGGCTGTAGATGTTATTGTCTAAGTTATGCGTGTAATATTTATCATAAAGATATCTGCATAAGGATAAACCGTTAAAGTGGATTTCAATAAATTTGGAATAAAAAAGCCAGTACTTGCTATGGCTTTTTAGATTGCTCACAAACCTATCATAACATACTTCGTTGAACTCTTGTTCATCAAAGTCTTCACTGTTTAGGTCTTCATCATTTTTAAATGTAAACTTGACATGAGTAGTGATCTGTTTTCTACTTTTGATTAAGGGGATTGAGTTCTGATCAATAAAACTCAGAAGGGGAGGAGTAATAGAATCATCCTTTAAGGGATCCATGTAGTGATAATTGACGAGAAATTGAAATATTCCTAGATCTTTAAAGAAAAGGTCGCTTTGAAAGCCATTTTGAAAACAATAATTCAATTGCTCAGGTGTTGCGCAAAGGAAATAGTTATAGAAATTAGAGTCTTTTTTTGTAAGATTTTGCAAAAAAGCTAAGAAGACTTCATTCTTGATCTGTGGAATAATTACTTTAAGTTGGGTGAAGCTCATGATTTTTGAATAGTGCAGTAATAGCTCCTGCGTGGAAAGGCAATAAGCAAAGACAGCCCAAACGATCGGCGGAAATTGTTCTAAATACAAATCACCATGAACCCCTTTATCAAAGGCCTCTTTTGAATCTACAAGAATTTTCTCCAAGGATTGACAGCTGTTGCTAAGCTCGAGCATTTCACTATCCGGAATTTTTTTTATCATGACTTGGATGTCAATAGGAGATAGAAGAGGAAGAAAACACGCTCGCGCTTCTTCTGAAAAGTTAGAAAAGGAAGAATGATTTTTTCTTTCTTCTCGTTCAATTAAAAGTTTCATGACCGAATGATCATTAAAAAAAAGACGAAATGTATCAGCAATCTCCGCCTCTTTATCTAGTAAAGAAAAAATGCATTTTATGCTATGGATGATTTCCTCATCGTCACTTTCTTTTAGGCCATGTTTAATTCTTTTAAGTAGAATTCCTAACAAAAGATCTTGTGTGTTTTTACATTCTTTCTGGATAAGAGAAGATTGTAAAAGTTGCTCCATCTGAATTAGCGAAGCCCCATCAATTTTTTCTTTGCAATGAATAATCGCTTCCAATGTAGGGATCAAATCATTCCAAGATGTCATTAAATTAGGGTCTATTTTAAAAAAAATGTAAATCAGTTTAAGTTGTACAAAAGTGTTACAATCAAGATTTGCTAGATATTCCAAAGGGGTGTTTGCTTTTAGAGGTGACAAGAGTATAGAAAGGCATGGATCAATTTCTTTTTTTTGTAAAGTTTCAAGTGACAAGATGATGTCGTCAAAAAATATGTTCACAAATTGTTCTATTTGAGGCACTGAAAGAGTTGTTAGTTGGCAAACAAAACTAGCCAAAAGCCCTCTATTTATCAGATTGAAAATATTTAGGGAGGGCATGGGTCGATTAGGATATAAGACGTCATTGAAAGTGTGCAACATTTTTCGAAAGTGTGCAACATTTCCCATTAAATAATCATGCTGCATGGGTATTTTTCGGTCCGATTTTTCTTTAAGGGTCAGGTTTTTATAATTTAATCCTAAAAATACACCTTTGATCAACTTTGAGCTCTCAGGTTTAGCTTGAATCCATTGTAATCCTGTATCAGTCAAAATTTGCTTCGCAAATTCATAGAGATCTTGTTCATGGGTATAGAGATGTTTTAGTATTTTTTCAGTACTTTCTTTATTAATAATTGAACAAAAATTTGGAGATAATTTGTCTAATGATATCATATTGATTTTATTTGTTTATAATTTTTAAAAAATCTGATCATATCATTTTCTAGAAATTTTTTCAACTTAAACCCCATTTGCGCTCGGCGTTGTTGCATAAATAACCACAGAGCCAGTGAGATCACAGAGAAGCGATGAGAAAGTTGAGGAGGGTTATACTATTAAACGACGAATACCATACTTCAGCAATTTTACGTTAAAGTTGATCAATAGTCCTCTGCCTCCTCCGGCCTGTTTCAAATAGGACAAAAGCTGTGCTTCATGAACAGGTAACAGCTCAGAGACAGCTTTGATTTCAACAATCACTTGCCCTTCAACAACCAAGTCCAAGCGATACCCAGCATCTAATTTTATACCTTTATAAGAAATAGGAATGATTTTTTGTCGTTCGATTTTTAGACCACTTAATGAAAGCTCGTGACACAAACACACTTCATAAGCAGACTCTAATAATCCTGGACCTAGCTCTCTGTGAACCTGTATAGCTGCGCCAATAATTTGTTCTGTTAAAGTATCATTGTCGATACGGTTTTCAGTCTGTTGCATCATATCCTCCAGAGAGAGTTTGTTCAAGTTAAGATTGTTTTTTTGAAACTTTTGATGCTCTAATTTTTTTTACACAAAATCAAGAGGAAAGAGTATGTCTAAAACACAATATCGCATTCGCAACTGGAAAGACTATAACAAATCCTTGATACAAAAAATAACTGATTTAGTTATCGATTCAACAGGACTTAAAGTTTATGGAGAAGGAGAATGGAAAGTTCGCCAACATGGTTATAGCAAACGGAGAACATGGAGAAAACATTTGGCAATTTGTCCAGATTCTAATGAAATTTTGTTTGTAAAACTTACTGACAACAAGACGTCCGATCATAAAGTTTATCCTCAGTTTATAAAGAATGCCCCAAAAACTGTTAAGCGAACATATGGCGACGGAGCCTATGATCAAATGGTCTGTTATCGGGCTAATTATCATCATGGGTCGACTGCTATAATTCCACCTCGTAGGAATGGACAATACCGTGCAGGTGCACCTGATTATTTCTTGGAGAGGAATAAGTCTTTGCTTGAGATCAAAGGATTAGGATGAGAATGCACGAAAGCTCTGGAAAAAACTTAGAGGTTATCACCGAAGAAGTCTTGCTGAAACGGGCATGTATAGATTTAAAGTACTCTTTGGAAGAGATCTGAAATGTCGAACATTTCAAGGACAACAGTCTGAGGCATATGTTAAAGCCAGAGCATTAAACATCATGACAAGCTTAGGAATGCCCCAAAGTATGAAAAAAACAGCCTAATTCTCCCCATCTCACATTTTCTCAGTGATCTCACTGGCTCAGTGGTGAATTGTACAACAAAGCCTCTCCATTTTGCAACTACCAATAGTAATAAATTGTGGGTAGATTTAATACTTCTTAAAGATCCAAAATGCATCGAAATAAAAAATGCTAACGGTTGGACATCACTCATCTATTCCATTAAAGATCTTGAAATATTTGAAATGCTGGTGGATTATGGCGCTAATATTGACGATGTTTCAAATGATGGAAGCAGTATTTTGAGCGAGATTGTTAATTATGGTTCGAGCGAAAAAGTAGAATTTCTTTTAAGTAAAAAGGCTAATCCTAATAAGGGCAAACCCTCTCCTCTTGTTCATGCCATTAAAAGCAATAATAGGGAACTAATTGAAAAGCTTTTAGATGCAGGAGCGGATGCTTTTAAACAGGATGAAAGTGGCCTAGTTCCATTTGTCCAGGCAGCTCTAGTAAGTTCGTTAGAAATTTTCCATTTGTTTTTAGAAAGGACTGACTGCAATATAAACATTGAAGATAAAAATGGTGTTTCTCCTTTACTAGCCACTTTATTTTCGGGCAATAGACAAAAAATTGAGGCTATCCAAAGCCAAGAGGTTTCATTTCCTCGGATATTAAGTTTTAATAGCAAGGGGATCTTAAAACACATTTTGAATAGGGCTACACTTTTAAACGATGTTGATATGTTAAATCACTTGTTTTTAGCCAATCACCCAAGCTCTCCGGATTTTGAACATTTGGTTTTCAAGAATTATGTGAATGGAAATCGAAAGGTTCAGGCAATCTGGATATCCTGCAACTATTGTTTGATCAAGGTCTATCGATGTCAGAAAATCTTTTAGCAAATCCTGACCTCCTCATTAAGGGCTATGAACGTGGCGGCGAAAACATGCTTAAAAGGCTTTTAGAATTAAATTTTGATGTGCTTTCATTAAACGATCAAAAGAAAGCAATTTTATGGAATTTGGTTGTCGCTAAATCAGACAGGCATGCTGCCAAGCTACTTGTGGATTTTAAAGTAACTGCTCCTTTTGATAGATCAGATTTCTTGTAGCATCCCTAAGGGGCAAACATATCAGGCTAATAATATTTATTCCTCTTCCGGCACCCCGAGTTGTTCCTCTAGTTCTTGTTTTAGTTCGGGAAAAGCAATTGCAAACACCTCATCATAATGTTCAACAAAATGGATGGTTAGCCCTTTTTTAATATATTCAGGAAGCTCATCGTAATCCCGAATGTTATCTTTAGGAAAAATAATTGTTTTTAATCCCGAACGTCGTGCGGCGACTAACTTTTCTTTGACTCCACCTATAGGTAAAATGCGCCCTGTCAGAGTGAGTTCGCCGGTCATCCCTAAATTATCCAGGACAGGAGTGTCTGTAAGTAGCGACAACAAGGCTGTCAGCATGGTAATTCCGGCAGACGGGCCATCTTTTGGAGTAGCTCCCTCAGGTATATGAATATGCACCTGAGCCTTTTCAAAGAAGCTATATCCCGGAGCATATTTATGAAGAGCACTGTGAAGATAACTCCAGGCGATTTCTGAAGATTCCTTCATGACTTGACCAGCCTGACCCGTTAATTTCATTTCAGTTTTTTCACCAGATACTTTGATTGTTTCGATGTATAAAGTGGCTCCTCCCATAGATGTCCAGGCTAGCCCAGTACAGACTCCAGTGGGCGTGCGTGCATAAAAACGATCGGATGTAAATATAGGTTTGCCTAAATATTCCTGTAAACTAGTAGGGTTGACACGGGAATGTAACTCTTGTGTTTTAACTTTCTTGCTCTTGCTATCTTTTTTCTTATTTTCCACCTTTTTGGCGTCATCACGTACAATTTGCAAGGCAATTTTGCGCATGATTTTTTTTATATTATTTTCTAAACTGCGAACCCCAGCTTCTCGCGCATAACCATTAATAATGGTTCTTAATCCTTCAGTTGTAAAAACGACATCTTTTGCTTTCAATCCCATCAGCTTACGGTTGCGCGGAATTAGGTACTTTTTAGCAATGGCAATTTTTTCCTGCATGATATAACCCGAAAGGCGCAAGATATCCATGCGATCCTTAAGAGGTTCTGGAATTGTATCTAAGACGTTAGCTGTGACAATGAATAAAACATTGGATAAATTACAGCGCACATCTAAATAATGATCGAGAAATTCACAGTTTTGCTCCGGATCTAAAACCTCTAATAAAGCAGAAGCCGGATCGCCCTGATAGCTGCTCCCCATTTTGTCAACTTCATCTAACATAATGACAGGATTCATGGTTTGGCAATTCTTTAAGGCTTGAATTAACTTTCCTGGCATAGCTCCAATGTAAGTGCGACGATGTCCTTTAATTTCAGCTTCATCACGCATCCCCCCTACGGAGAATCGATAGAACTTTCTATTTAAAGCGCGGGCGATACTTTTCCCGATACTTGTTTTGCCGACGCCTGGAGGTCCTACAAGACAGATGATGCTGCCTTTAACGCCGCCAACAAGCTTACCCACACCGATAAATTCAAGGATGCGCTGTTTGATATCTTCAAGACCGTAATGATCATGAGCAAGGATTTTTTCAGCTTTAACGATGTCTTGACATTCATCGCTTTGAATACCCCAAGGTATGATTGTCAACCAATCAAGATAACCCCTTGAAACGCCGTATTCAGCAGACTGAGGCTCTAAAACGGCCAACTTTTCCATTTCATCGCGAATGACCTTTAAGACGTCAGGTGGAACCTTGCGTTCTTTGATGCGTGCTTCAAACTTTTCTTTGTCGAAGGCTTTATCATCTTTTTCAATACCTAATTCACGTTTAATCGTTTTGAGCTGTTCACGTAAAAAAAAGTCTTTCTGACTTTTTGAAATGGTAGATTCGATTTTCTGATTAATACTATTTTGCAGCATGCTTAGGTCTAATTCTTTTTTAAGCAGAAGCAAAGCTTTGTCGATACGTTTCTGAATATCAAAAGTTTCCAAAACATCTTGAAGCTCTTCGCGCGAAGCTGTAGTTAAAGCTACAGCAAAGTCAGCTAATTTGCCAGGCTCAGTGAAATCGGAATGGCTCAGGAAGATTTGGAGCTCTTCTTTGAAGAGGGGATTCAGTTTAAGTAAATCTTTAATAGTGGAGATAATACTAATTGCATAGGCTTTAAGTTCAGGTGTTAAGGCAGGACTATCTTCGTAATAGGCTACCTTGGCTTTTAAGACTTTTGCATCTGCTATAGGGCGCAGGATACGTAGTCTCTTTTCCATGTTTAGGATAACTTGTGCACCGCCTTGTTCCAGCGGGATAATGCGTAAAAGACGGGCCATTACGCCGATATGAAAAAGATCGTCGAAAGAGGCTTTGTAAATATCTACATCTTCACTACGCGTTAAAACGAGTCCAATAGATTTGTGCTCGGATTTAGCGACTTGTTTTAAGGTTTCAAAAAAGGTCCCGGTTCAATGACCACAGGTGCTGCCATGCCAGGGAAAAAGGGTCGACGCACAAGAGGGAATATAAAAAGTTCGCTTGCTGTTTGGGCACTTTTTTCAGTCTTCTGCTGGTCTTCTAGGGTTTTTAAAACGGCATTTTCAAGTTGCTGCGCATAAGAGTTATTCTCGATGTCTTCTGGATTCAAGTTTGCCTCTAAAATTTTAGTATTGATGTATAACATTATGAAGAATAAAGAATAATCCATAAAGAAGAAAATTTCTGTATGTCTTGTTTTTAATGAAATTAAGCTTTAAAATTCTGTTATAAGACAATGAGAAACCTAGTGGATCTGTTTTCAAACTATCGACAATCAGCCATAGAAAAGGAAAAAACTTTTCTACATCCGAGAGCAGCACTTTCCAGCGATCATAGCCGTTATCAACAAACTGACGAAGATCATAGATTGCCCTATAAAAGAGACGTGGATAGAATCATCCACTCTAAAGCCTATGCCAGATATACGGACAAAACTCAAGTCGTCTACCTGGTTGAAAATGATCATATCACGCATCGAAGCTTACACGTCCAATTGGTAAGTAGTTTCGCCAGGGGAATCGCCGAAATTTTGCGATTAAACCTGGACTTAGTTGAGGCAATCGCTTTAGGGCATGATGTTGGACATCCGCCTTTTGGACATGAGGGTGAAAAGTATTTATCAGATCTTTCAGAACAATTTGGTAATGGAGTATTTGCCCATCCCTGGCAGTCTTGCAGACTTTTTACTGAAATTGAACCTATTAACCTGGGACTGGCTGTCTATGATGGCTTTCTCTGCCATGATGGAGGAATGAACAGCCCATTATTATGCCCTCGATTTGGTAAGACTTGGGAGGACCATTTCAAAGATAAAGAACAGAAATTGCAGGATCCTGAACATAATATAATACCGGGTACTTTGGAAGGCTGCTTAGTCAAGCTATGCGATACGATGAGCTACATTGGAAAAGACATTGAAGACGCAATCAGTTTAGGCATTTTATCTCGTCAAAAAATTCCTAAAACCATTTTAGGTGAAACAAATCGTGAAATTTTAAGTGCTTTAGCACGTGATGTGATTAAGATGAGTTATGAAAAAGATTATATCTCTCTTTCTAAGGAAGTGTTTGAGGCCTTAAAATCGTTGCGCAGCTTCAATTTTGAACATATCTATGTTCATCCGCGCTTAAAAGTTGAGTCATACAAAATTGAGCAAAGCTATCGGATTTTATTTGAATTATTGTTAAAAGACTTAGAGCTATATAAAGAAGAAAGTTATATTTGGAAAAATTATATTCTCAGTAAGGACGATCAGTACAAACACAATTCTGCACCTGTAAAGATGGTTGTCGATTATATTTCTGGAATGACCGATAGTTTTTTTGTCAGGACTCTCGAAAAATTAGTTGTTCCCAAAAGGATTAATCTGGTTTAAATGTTTTCTTTAGTCATTGATACTAGTACAGAAAAAGGATGCATGGCCTTTTTTGATGGCCATGATGTTCTTTTTATGGGTCATTTGCCCATGGGACTAAATAATTCGAAATACCTTTTGCCTGAAATTGAACGTGGGTTCAAATTTTTAGGAAAAAAAGCTCAGGACTTGGACTTTGTCGGAGTGGGGATAGGACCTGGATCTTATACAGGAATTCGTGTAGGCGTGATGGTTGCAAAAGCCCTTGTTTTTGCTATTCAAAAGCCTTTGATCACATTTTGCAGTTTAAAAGCTTTTATACCCAGTCAAGAAGGTCCCTTTGCTGCTATTCTAGATGCAAAAATTGGAGGGGTGTACATTTTAAAGAGCACAACAGATCTTCCTCAACTCATTTCCTTAAATGAACTACAAAGCTCCCTCAGCGAGATTCAAATCCTAGCCACACCTCAAATGGGTGTCCTTCGCAAAAAAATAGAAGACTTGTATCCCAATTCTTTGTGGTTATGGGAAGAAAAAGATCCTGATATGTTATTTTTATGCAAAATGATAGCAACGAAATACGAACGAGGTGAGTTTACTGATGAGAAACGAGTAGACATCCTTTATCTTAGAAAAACACAAGCAGAAATTGAAAAAGACCGTGCAAGCAATTGATCAATTCCATTTTCTTCGTTGATAAATTTTCCTCACATCGTGTATGATATCCATATCTTATAAAACTGACGAACGATCGTCAAAATATAAATCTTGAAAGTAGGAATTGAGCGAATGTCATTAGTTAAAGTTCGTATTGGCGAGCCCATTGATAAAGCCCTTCGTGCATTGAAAAAAAGATTGGACAAAGAAGGCGTGATGAAATCTGTTAAAGCACACCGTTTTTATTCAAAGCCTTCAGTGAAGAAGCGTGCAAAATCAAAAGCTGCGTTGAAATATAAAAGACAACGCTAAAAAAGCTTTGAAGAATTAGAATTTTTTTGACTAGTATTACTTTTTTGAATTTTTTAAACGATTAATATATAGTTGTTTAGTATAAATCCTTCAAAAAAGATATAGACTGAATAGAACAAACAAATTTTTAATTTTTATAACCTTTACGACACGCATTGCAACCTCAATTTTAGATTGAGCTGCCTAACGAAAAACTTAATTTTTTTGGCGTTTTTTGAATCCTTTCCGGGTATTCTATCGACTATTTTCCGATAGAATACTCCAATTATAATAGCTACGTGTGTACCTATGGCTGACTATTACGAAATATTAGAAATCCCCCGTACTGCAACTGCAGATGAAATCAAAAAAGCTTATCGTAAAAAAGCTATCCAATATCACCCCGATAAAAACCCTGGCGATGCTGAAGCGGAAAAACGCTTTAAAGAAATCTCAGAAGCTTATGAAATTCTTAGTGATGACAAAAAAAGGCAAACCTATGATCGATTTGGCAAAGAAGGTTTAGGCTCTGCTGGTATGGGAGCAGGTGCTGCAGGTGGCTACTCAGGATTTTCATCGATGGAAGAGGCGTTAAGAACTTTCATGGGAGCATTTGGCGGTGGTGGTGGTGGTGGTGGAGATTCAATTTTCGAAGGTTATTTTGGGGGAAATGATTTTAGCGGTGGGTCGGCTCAAATGCGACGACAAGGTGCTAGCAAACGCGTGAATATCACTATAACGTTTTTAGAAGCAGCTAAAGGTGTTGACAAAGAACTTGTTATCAATAATTACGTCACCTGCAAAACTTGCCATGGTAAAGGAACAACAGCGGCGCAAGGTAAGAAAAAATGTTCTCGTTGCGGTGGTGTAGGTCAAGTTTATGAACAACGTGGTTTTTTCAGCATGTCTATGCCATGTCCACAGTGCCATGGGGAAGGTGAGATTATCACAGATCCTTGTAAAGATTGCCATGGGCAGGGTTTAGTCAAAGAAAAACAGCATGTTAAAATTCATATACCGGCAGGTGTAGATAATGGCATGCGATTGAAAATGAGTGGATATGGTGACGCTGGACACGGCGGAGGACCGGCTGGGGACCTTTACGTTTTTATCAATGTTGAGACCCATAACCTTTTTGAACGTGATGGCGATGATATTTTATTAGATTTACCAATTGGCTTTACTGAAGCTGCATTAGGCTGCAAAAAGGATGTTCCTGGATTGCATTCTCATTCCTGCCGGATCACCATCCCAGAAGGTACACAAAATGGGAAAATTTTCCGTGTGAAAAATGAAGGCTTTCCCAACGTGCATGGACAAGGCAAAGGTGACTTGCTTGTGAAGATATTTGTGGAAACACCGACACATCTATCTGAAAAGCAAAAGCAGCTATTAAAAGAATTTGCCGATCTTCAAGGGCCCGCCAATCTTCCAAAAGGTAAAACCTTTCTGGATAAAATCAAAGACATCTTTAAATAAAGTACCCGTGCCCGTGTTCAAATATAAACCCGTGCCCGCGCCCGTGTGTGTGCCCGTGCCCGATTAATATTGTTTCTGGATTATGTCTAGATAGTTATTTTCCGGGCCACGGGCACGGGTTTTTTCGGTAATGGTTTTTATAATTACCTATTTATTTTTTGGCGGTTTTGCGATTTTTCATCATCATCCTTCTCCATCCCTCGCCAGTTAAAATGCGTTTTATTGATGCCAATTTTGTAGAAATTGTCGATGTAGGTTCTTTTGCACGACGGGAGACAGACTAGCAGCGGGCTTTTTGGCTTGAATAACCTTTTTAGGCGTGATTTTCTTTTTAGCCAAAGCTTTTGCTGCAGGTTTTCGGCTGACCGATCTTGACTTTACGGACTTTGTTGAGCTAGTCTTTTTTTTGACGGTTTTTTTATAGCTATCATATAATCCCGTATCCCCTGCAATTTACGCAAGAGGTCTGTCATAGCTTATTCAATTTCCGTGCCATGTTTATTAGGCTGTTAAGCGTTATTCGTAACTTGTATTTATTTTCGTAAAAACTTATCATCCTATGAGTTTGTAATTAATGACTTTTCAAAGGATTTTTTATGCCGTTAAAGAATTATTCTACTCTTCAGCAATACGTAATAACTGAACCAATAGGTTGTGAAGAACATTACA
>CAVVKX010000015.1:0-40907 GCA_963748975.1 uncultured Parachlamydiaceae bacterium | reverse complement strand
GCTGGTGGTTGCGGGGGGGCGGTGAAGGCGGCGGCCAATGTGGTGGATCCCGCGGAGGCAATGGCTCGTCGTCTGGCAAATCGGTGAAAAGCGTCGCGCGAGCATCGACATGGTACAAGATTTCCACCATGTGGCTGCTCTTTGTTTCGAGGCTTGCTCGGGCTATCGCTGCAACAATTCTCGAAAACCCGGGTGTCGATGCAAGCCCGTGAATGCACCGCTCGCTATGCGGACCTTGCATCACGGCAAGCTCACCAGTGACAGCAAGTCGTCTGCAGCCTCGCGCAGCACTTTGCGGAGCACCAGGGATGCCAGCCCAGCTCACGTGTTGCTTGCTGGTGTGCGCCACCACGCAGGGACTGCTTCAGGATTGCGTGGCGGGACCAATCCATCTTTCCGCGACGGGTGAATATGCGAAACCAGCACATTGGCGAGCAAGAATTGGAAACACCCGCCGGAGTAGCCCCCGTGGACAAAAACCCGGCAACCGCTCTTGGCTCCGACCTCGCCGGGTTTGAAGGAGCAGTTACAACCAATGGTGCTCTGTTTCGGGAGCGGCCTGTCCAAACAAATGCATTGCGCGCTTGCCAATGTCCCGAGCCACACGGGCATCGTGGTGAGAGAGCCCCAATAACAAGTAAGGCAAGTCTGCCAATGTCCGAGTTTGTCTAAAAGCAAAATTCCAACGGGCTTTTTGGCTTGCAGCCAATCTGGATCGCAGCTATCCGCTCCTTGTCTGCTAATGCCATGGTGTGTGGGTCCACTAAGTATCGCCGCATCAGCTGTGCTATTTGATCGCTGCAAGATCTGGTCCACAGCGCCCGCGCCGCATGGGCGTGGTCGCCATCGGGCAATTCTCTTGCCCACGCGGGCCGAAGGCCCCCACGTCGATGCCGCTCGGGACCCGTAGTTGTGGGCAAGCAGCTGTGGCAGGCGCAACCCTCCGACCAGGAGCGCGAGCAGCACCTCGCCTAGTCGGTCGCACATGCGGGCGTATGCCCCAAAAGAAGTGGCTTCGCACTCTTGTTCACAAGGTCCACACGCAAGGCAGTGTCACCGCGGAGACCGTCGGGTCCCCCGCCGGCCATAAAGTATTGAGGGAGAGACCGAGCTTGCCCGCAGTCAACCGCGCTGGAGCTAACCGCTCGATCGCTTCCATCACCGTATTCCACCGTCCGGCATATACTGCAGCCTGTGAATTTGGTGAAATCACTTTGAAAAACATTGAAAGGGCTTGCCCGAAAGCGTTGCCTGCAACAGTTGTCTTGACTCCACTCTCTTGGCAAGTAGCCGACACGCCTGAGCGAGTCCCTGCACGAATTCCGGAAACGCCGGCATGGCTTCGGAGAGAGACTCTGAAGCGCCGTGGGTCACATGCAGGACGCCAGTTATAAAACAATGATGGCCGGAGTTGAAGCTAAAACGCATCGTCCGCAATGTGATTCAGGATGGATGGCGCACGACAATCTCAGCACGTTCGCTTGCCCCGGCTGGTGTGCCGCAGAAACCGCAAATGCTGCATCACGGCCGCCCGGCAGTGGTTCCGCAGAGTCTATCAAGACCCCATCAAGCGCAATGCGCTGCCTGAATAAGTGCTGATCCTGCTCTCGGTCCTGAGTCGCCGGTCCATGTCGCAGTGCTGTTTAGAAAATGACACGCGTCCTGCCAGGATTTCTAAGTCAGTCGCGTTGCATGAAGCAACGACGTACCGGATCTAGCGTGGGTGCGGCCTGAGCCCAGGCCCACGGGCACTCCCTGGGTCAACACAATCTTAGGCCCGAGGCTTTTGACGATCCGAGCGCTGTTTGGCCCGTGACTCTTCGCTAGTCTTCGCGGCCAAGAGTTATCAATTTGTGTGCATCCGCCAAACACCCTGTCAAGTCCGACACCAACATCGTCGCGCTTCCGGGAAAGTCAGGAAGGCCCCATTGACCTTGAGGAGAGTTGTCAATGGTGTCTAGCGAATACCGCCGTTTGCACCGAGCAGCTGGCCATGTGGTCGCTAAATATTGACTGAATCCAATGTGCAGCGAAACCCTGTGCCGATACATCGTGGATGCGGAGATGGCACAGCACGGCTTTGAGTAGAGTGCCGGAGCTAACACTAGTTGAACGGTTCTGGACCACCACGTCCAAAGCATGAAAGTAGTAATGCTCGAAATTGTGCATTGGTTTTATATTCCCCCCGATGTCAATGTCCTTATCAAAAACAGCACATCCTATGCTGCAGCACTCCGAAGCATTGACTCTCTCCACATATTGTCGACCATACCTTGCAACATTTGCACGTGAAATGCAGCTTCAGTGTACTGCAATGGATCGAAGCCTGCCCGAACCAAAATGAAAAAAGCCCATGGCCTGGCATTGTTTCAGGCCCAAACTTATGCTGCTCACCTGCGACTGGCGGCGTATCGTGCCGGAGCGTACCGCCAGGGGTCGCAATAAGGACATTCCCGCAGCACTAGGCATCTCCCACTCAGAGTGGTATCGCAAATTTTGGCCAATGACGACGACTAAGCAAAATTGCATGTGCACCTGGCATGGCCCACAAGTTTTTGATGGGCGCACGCCGCCAGAATGGACTGGCACTGTCTATCAAACGCCGTACCATGGCGCTCACAGCCTCACCTGCAGTCGTCCGTGCCTGCCACACACGATCAGCTAAAGAAGTTGCTTTGAAAAGCATTGAACACCAAGTGGCCTTTGCAATCGTGCTCCGAATCGACAAAAGGAACCGCCAACCTGCCCGCCGCCACGACAGCGATGAACATCAATGGTTTATGGCTGCATTCGGTCATCCAATAGTGCCGAACGATCGGTTGAGGAAGCGTTAAAAACGACATCGTGCTGGGAGACCATAAAGGCTTGACGAGCATTACACCGATGACGTGTGCATCAGTGGCAGCAGAGTGCTATGGGTTGCTGCACTTCGAGAAGTCGGCAAATAGATGTCCAACCAATTCCGGTGCCGCTTCATTCAGATATTGTCACAACCACCGGAAAGCACTCCTGCAAATCAGGCTGATCAGGACCGCTGCCTGCGTCCGCGCCCCCTCGCGGACATATACGGGACGAAGCCAAAGCAGGCCTAACCCGCCAGCACCGAGCCGACAGATCTTCAACACCGTCGGATGCCCGATGCTTTCGCTAACTGTGCTCAGCGTAGTTATCAGGCCAGACTGATGAACACACAAAGCTTTTCGTCGCTTACGGCGCTGAACGTTAGATCATGCCATGCCCACTAATACACAGAATTGCTTGCCTCATCAATCTTTGGTCCAATCGATCAAAGAATCGAGAAGCTAAAAAGGAAAACAGGATGAATAATATTGTCCGGACTTGCGTCGCCAACACCATGCCATAAAATGAACATTCCATCCCAATGAGACTGCGAAAGCTGCAGGATAATTCAAGTAAAAATTACTGACGGAAAAAATGGCGGGACCATTTGAGGTTTGCCAGAACAACCCGTCACTCTCCTGTTGTGTGATCCGGCAGCTGGCTCCTGGTGAATCCGTGCAAAATCCTGCCCGGAAGCCCTGTGCACTAAACCCTGAAACCCGAAACCCTAAAACCCAATCCAGCTCTCCACCTATACGATCCTTGTGGTCTGGTGAGCCTTTGCTAATGAGGCTGTGCCCCCCAACACACTCGTTGTTTGTCCGCAGCGGCTTTTGCCAGGGCTGGCTTAGCAGCTACAATATCCAACCACACATCAAACGACAACTCAATCGAGGAAACAGTCGCCCACAACGTGATGGATCTCATCTATCACACCTTCTGCGGCCACTCTGTCAGCAATGTCGAATCGCTGGCCTCAAGCCGATCAATCGTACCGTGTACACGAACACGACCGGTACTTCGCACTCTTCTGGAGCATCTCGGACAAACGTGTAATCCATGGATTGGGTCCTAATTAGCGGCTACGGCCCACCTCATCCCCTTGGCCGAGCCTGAGCCATCGCATCCAACAAAGTAGGAACGCAGTTCACAACGCTGAACACTGAATCTATGGATCGCATTTCAGGATGCCCTTCGGCACCGGGATGGTTGAAGACAGGGAACAAAAGACAGGGACCAAGGGAACAAGGGAACGAGGGAGCGAGGGAACAAGGCGCTCCAGCGAGCCGGGGCCGCTGGCCGAGGGCACTGGCAGGGAGCAAGAGATCATGAATAAGAGGAATTCCGGAGAGGTTTCTCAAGCCGCGGCTGGCGCAGAAGCGCCTGCCGCCATTTCCGGCAACGGCGCGCCACCGCCGCTCGATGCTGCGCCGCTGGCCTTTGAGAACACCGCATTCCTCGACAGCGCCGACGGCCGTCCCATCCGCATCATCTCTGAGTATCTGGAGCCCTTGGCGCGATTCCGCCGCGAGCAGATTCAGGACACCGTCGTCTTCTTCGGCTCGGCGCGTTTTAGCGGACGCCAGGAAGCCAATCACGAGCTGGAGCTGCTGGAAAACACCGGATCGGTGCATCCGGCTCCCAGCCACGAGCAGCCCGCCAAGGCGGTCGAGATTGCCGCGGGCAACGCCACGGAGCTGCAACTGAAGCGCGCCGTGGCCGCTGTCGAGATGGCGCGCTACTACGAAGACGCCCGCCGCCTGGCGCAGTTGCTCACGCAATGGGCCAAGACCATCCCCTCGCGCAAGCATCGTTTCGTTGTCACCTCCGGCGGAGGGCCCGGCATTATGGAAGCGGCCAACCGCGGCGCGTACGAGGCCGGCGGCAAGACCATCGGCATGAATATCCTGCTGCCCTTCGAGCAGTCAAAGAAACGGGCTTGCCCGTCATTATAGCCCCGCAACCCTTACTTGCTGTATGCCTGGGGACAGGAAAGGCACTCGAATACTTAGATAAATTCAAAAAACGCAAAGCACTCTGACATATACATGGAAATAAAAAATCAACAATTGAGAAATTGGATAGATGAAGTCCGCCAAATGACGGGAGCCCGATCAGGTCGTATTATGCGATGGTTCAAAGGAATATGATTACCACTGCGAATTGATGGTCCAATCAGGAACCTTTATTAAATTAAATCCCGAAAAAAGACCGAACAGCTTCCTGTGTCGTTCGGATCCTCGTGATGTTTCGCGCGTAGAAGGCAGTACATTCATTTGCTCGCATCATAAAGAAGATGCAGGCCCTACTAATAATTGGCGGGATCCTGCAGATATGAAGAATACCCTAAAAAAACTTTTTAAGGGATGTATGCGGGGCCGAACACATGTATATCATTCCCTATAGCATGGGGCCCTTAGGTTCTAAGATTTCCCATATTGGTGTGCAAATCACGGATTCTCCCTATGTGGTTGTTTCTATGTGCATCATGACACGAATGGGGAAAAAAGCGCTGGATATCCTTGAAAATGAAAGTTTTATGCCCTGTCTCCATTCTGTGGGAGTTCCCCTTGATTAAGGGACAAAAAGATGTCGCCTGGCCTTCCCGTATCCGGATCAACGCTACATTGTTCATTTTCCCGAAGAACGATCCATTTGGTCTTTTGGAAGTGGATATGGCGGGAACGCTCTTTTAGGAAAAAAATGCTTTGGGTTACGTATTGCTTCAGTGATGGCTAGAGATGAAGGTTGGATGGCTGAGCATATGTTAATCTTAGGTTTGACCAATCCGCAAGGTGAAAAGAAGTATATGACAGGCGCCTTTCCTAGTGCCAATGTGGAAAAACGAATTTGGCTATGCTGACTCCAACGCTTGCCAGGATGGAAAGCTGAATCAGTGGGGGATGATATTGCTTGGATGAAAATTGGAGATGATGGTCGATTATATGCCATCAACCCTGAAAACTGGCTTTTTTGGTGTGGCTACAGGAACATCATATAAATCTAATCCCAGTGCGATGAAAACAATTGAACGCAATTGCTATTTTCACAAATGTTGCCTTGACTGATGAGGGAGATGTATGGTGGGAGGGAATGACAGATCATCCTCCGGAACATCTTATTGATTGGCTAGGCCATGATGGACTCCTTCATCTAAAGATTAGGCCGCGCACCCAATTCCCGTTTTACAGTTCCTAGCTTCGCAATGTCCGGTGATTGATCAAGCTTGGGAAGATCCAAAGGAGTTCCCATTTCAGCCATTCTTTTTGGGGGAAGACGCTCAACGGATGGTTCCTCTTTGTCAGTGAAGCTTTTAATTGGACGGCATGGAATATTCTTAGGTGCCACAGTTTCTTCCGAAATGACAGCAGCGGCGGTGGGAACAATAGGAAAATTACGCCACGATCCATTTGCCATGTTGCCATTCTGTGGATACAATATGGGAGATTATTTCAGCCATTGGCTTTCGATGGGAAAAAAGACAGAAGCCTCTAAATTGCCGCATATTTTCTATGTAAACTGGTTTAGGAAAGGGAAGAAAGGCGATTGGCTGTGGCCAGGATATGGTGAAAACAGCCGCGTATTGAAGTGGATTTTTGAGCGTTCTTCCGGAAGCCAAAATGCGGTTGAATCCCCCATAGGATATCTGCCTAAACTGGATGCCCTGGACGTTACTGATCTTTCAATTTCCAAAGAAGCCCTTGAAGAACTTTTTCACATTGATAAGAATTTATGGAAAAATGAAGTGGAAGAGATTAAGGATTATTTCAAAATTTTTGCCGGAAGATTGCCTGTCGCATTTAAAGAAGAAATTTTTTTGCTTGAGACTAGATTGCAATGAATTCCGACCCGATCCATCTTAAATATATTCGTAGACTCATCATAGCTTTAACAGCAAGTGGTACATTGAATATAGTTTTGATGTCATCACTTTTTTATTGGTTAGTGAAATATACTCTCACCTTCACCCTATTTTGAGCAGAAGCCTGCCTTAAAGCAAGAACAGCAAGTCCCCCTAGCTAGCATGATTGGCAACCGCGAGTTAATCCATTATTTTCGTTCCTTGTCCTTTGATCAACTTGTTGCAAAACTATCTAATCGACAACTGATTGAAAATGGTTATACACAGCGTGATATAGCTTTGGCCTGTCTAGTAGCCTTTCACCATTTCGATCTCTCCAGAGCTCTTTTAGGCTATTCGCCACCTGACCAGCAAAGGACTATCATGTATGGACAATTGAAAAGTGGAAAGCCGGCTCTTATGACAGTTTATCCAGGGTTGTCGGATCAGCAATTTCAAGCCCTTGTGAATTTTGCAGCTACAGAGAAGTGGCCTTTGACCTCTAAAGGACTATTTTGGCAATACAAAAAACTGAAAAATCAAGCAGAGGCTAGTTTGGTCGATGCTTTTTCGATGACCCCTGAATTCCTTTCTGTCGAGTTGCTATTTAGTCGCTCTGATGCTTCAGTTTCCAAAGTGGAATTGCAAAAAATGTTGCTTGAAGGGACTTGGGATATGCTATATTCTTTCGCCGAACAGCAAAAAATGGTTCAAGATCTTTCTCCTGCTAGGCGGCAAAACTTTTTATTGGAATATATCAATCACAAGTCGACTACCGCTGCTAACCTAATGTTGAAGGCGGATATGGAATTCGCACTGAAAAAGCTGACCGATCCGAATGTCATCCAGCTTTTACAACTCTTGAAAGATAAAACTTTGGAAAGCGAGACATATGCCATAGCTTTACTTACAAGCCCACGGGGAGATGCCGTTTGGAAGATAGCGGCAGCAAAGTTGTATCAATTTGCGGCGAAGAAGTTCCTGAAAAAAATTTGGATCATTTAGCTATGGCACGATTCGTATCCGGACAAACAGCTGTAGAAATGCCTATAGAAAATCCAATCACAAAAAAAGTCCTAGTGACTCCCCAGTCTGTCAAGCCGTTGTCTCCCAAAAAAGCCAAAGAAAAAATCTGAACATCTCATCCACCACCAACACAGAATAGGATAAAAAAAGACCGCTTGTATATTGTGCAAGAAGGAGATTCTTTATGGAAAGTTTCGCGTAGATTAATGTAGAGATCAATGCTTTGCGACAGCACAACCAACTCAAAAGCGATGACTTAAAACCTGGTACTCCTCTTAGAATACCACTATGAAAAAAATCAGCGTAGAGTAAGCTCACCAAGTTTTTTTAGGGGGACTTCGTCTTTTCCACCTAAGTGTCTTGGATTGCAGCGGCAAACACGTTTTATGGCGAGCCATGAACCACGTTTTGCCCATGTTTTAGAATGGCTTGAAGGGCGTAATGAGAACATGTGGGTGTGAGCGGCAATAGGTCCGATGAGTGGGCTAATTGTCCATTGATAGATACGTATGAGTCCAGTCAAAATGCATTTCATATGATCCTAAAGACATCTCTTGAAAGGGTGAGGACGACTTCGATAATGATCAACCAAATAATTGTCCATTCTAATCTGCTGGAATGTTGATGGTTTAGTTCGGAACCCAACATTTGGAAAAGTTCATGTACCTACATCAGACGATGATTAAGGACTTCTACACGTGTTTCCAAATCCAAATAATTGGCAATCATCATATATAAAGGTTCTAACTCCGGATATTCCCGAAAGAATTCCGGAACATCCAAAACATCTGCATGTAAGTTGATGGAATTTCTTGCAATAAAAAGCTCGCCCATTTTCTTGCGGATAACATTTTTTGATAATGAAATTTCTCCTTTGATGGCAAGGTCTTCAGGAATATTTTTCGATTGGTTCAAGAAGCTTGAATAGAGTTTTCAAAAGTCCCTAGTTTGACCGATTGTGCAATGCCATGGGAAAGAGCTGAGCTTTGTTAAGGTATCATGATTGGGTAACGTGATTTCATCTTCTAAAATTTTAGGGAGATCGCCATACACATAAGTAAATACATCGGTTTCTACATCTTCGGAATGTTTTTCTTCATAGGGTTGTATGAGTTTTACCATTTCCATTTCAATCTTCTTGGGGCAATCCCCAGCAGACAACGGAGCCATAAGAAAAATAAAAAATATTTCCATTGGGAAGGCCCGATAAAGGAATTTCGAAATGAACAGCATCACGATAAAGGGCTGCTTTAAAGCGTTGGCGAAGAATTTCGTAAAAGGGCTTTATTTTATAGGAAGCGGCAGTGCAATAGGCGCGGCAATCCATGCAGATCATCATGTTACGTTAAAAAGCTTATAATAAAGGATTAACAAAATAAAGTCTAAGGAAGAATAGAACTCTTGCATAATTAAGGTTCTGTCTATTCCTGGTTTTTGAGCCGTAATAATCCAGAAAATCGACGATCCCTTAATTACGCAAGAGATCTAATATTGCGAAAGAGGGGACTTGAACCCCTACGAGATTTCTCTCACTACCACCTCAAAGTAGCGCGTATACCAATTCCGCCACTTTCGCTTGAAAAATGATCTTAAATATTAACAATTTATCCTTAATATTCGCAAGCGTTTTTATACCACAATTTTATAATTGAAATGTAAAAATGAGACTCAAAATTACTATTGAAGTATAAGGTTTTTAAATAGCTTTTCCGATAGTTCAGGTAATTTTGCTGGAATGGCGATGGCCTGTAATTCACTAAAAGTTTTGCAGGCCGCTACTTGCATCCAAGCAAGAGTTTCTTCTTCATTGAAAATGATAGAATCTATTGGAGCGTGAATTGTACAAAAATGATCCCCATGGCACATCTGTAGACTGCGAAGAGGTTTTTGGCAGATGGAACAATGCAAGTTAACATTAAACAACCCTTCATGCTTAAGTAAGTGAATTAGAAAGCTTATCTCGAGAGAGGGAAGATTGTTGGATAAAGAAATTTTCTCAAGGTAAGTAATTAATAATTGATAAAGCCGGGGAACAGTTTTATGTTCCACTTGAGAAAGTAAAATCCAATTGATCAATCGAGCAGCCGTTTCCAATCTAGCGTAGCTTTCGCGTAGCTTTAAAAATTGATTAGAAATGGATATTTCGCGACATTTCCAGATATCCCCCTTACTTTCAGTATAAATGAATTCTGCTCGTACAATAGGAGAGAGTTTTTCAGGAATACTTTTGTTAGTTTTCTGGCTTTTTTTGAAGATCCATTTAACAATCCCTCTTTCTTGAGTAAATACGGTCATTATTTGATCATAGTCTCGAAAATCTATGACCCTGAGAATGATGCCGTCTGTGCGGAGAATTTGCATTATTAAAAACCTGTATTGTTTAAGCCGTTTTAGGTTTAAAGAAAAAGAGCTTTTGCTATACAATGTCATTTTCATGATTTTTTCAATAATCTTGCAAGCTAAATGCACCGATAGCTCAATGGATAGAGTACCCGGCTTCGAACCGGGTGGTTAGAGGTTCGAGCCCTCTTCGGTGCGATTTCTTTAGGACAATCTCTTCTGCCATGGAACAAAAAATCTCTCTGTTAAGTCATACCTATCATTCTTTTTGCGAATTGATGTCAGGACTGCTAGGTAAAGGACGCATTCATGCCGGACTTATCTATGAAGAATTTTATCGATTTGGCACCATGAAAGGCTCTCATCCTGCTTTCAACAATGCGAATGCACTCTTTCAAGAAATGCTCACTAAAATTGACACACCCTTACCTCAGTTGCAATTGGAAAAAAATGATGGTACGACTAAAAAATTTCTCTTAAAAACTTTTGACCATCTTGAAATTGAATCTGTCTTAATTCCGATGCAAGCCGGAGGAACATTATGCATTTCTTCACAAATTGGCTGTCGAATGGGGTGCACCTTTTGCGAAACTGGTCGCATGGGCTTGTTGCGTAACTTGACTCTTGAAGAAATTCTGGCTCAGGTTTACGTTGCGCGCCATATTTTAAAGCATACCATTCGCAATGTTGTTTTCATGGGTATGGGAGAACCTTTTGATAATTATGATGCTGTTTTACAGGCCTCCAGAATATTGATGGAGCCCAAAGGCTTTGGCTTTGGATGCAATCACATCACCATTTCAACTAGTGGAATTGTCGAAGGAATTTCAAAATTTGCTTTTGAGATAGGTCCAAAACCTAATTTAGCCGTATCTATTAATGCTCCTGAAGATAGGCTACGCAATCGTTTAATGCCGATTAATCGTAAAAGCGACATGCAGCAACTTTATAACGCGATGCTGCAATATAATAAAACTACGGGATCGGAGATACTCACAGCTTATGTTCTTTTAAAAGATATTAACGATACGATAGGACATGCTGATAGCTTAGCAGCTTATCTTAAAGGGCTTAATGTAAAAGTCAATCTCATCCCTTACAATCCCCAAAAACGAGATAGATTTCAACGACCAACGGACGATACCATTGAAGCCTTTCGTCAAAGACTTAAAGCGTATGGTTATCAAACGCTTCTTCGTGTGACTCGCGGATCAGATATTATGGCAGCTTGTGGACAATTAGGAAATACTGCTTTAAGGAAAGAAAAAAATTAATGGTATAAACTCAAATTCCAATGCTTTACTCTTTACTCTATTTTTTTGTATAATAGAATTGATGGGATGGCTAAAAGATATTAAACCCAGAGCTGAAAATTCCTGTTCAAATCTTAAAAATCGAGGTTTCTATGAGCCGAAAATCCAAAGCCGCAGAATTTGTTGACGAAGAATATAGCTTAACAATTAATGGCAGAAATGTACAAGTCACTGATGCTATGAAAAATTACGTTATTGAAAAATTAGCTAAGCTTGACAAATATGAAACGCGCATTATTGATATAGCTGTGACGATGGATATTCAAAGATTTCAGCATCAATGTGATATTGTCGTTAAACTCAATCAGGTCAAAATTAAAAGTTCTGCGACCAGTGATATCATGTATGTCTCAATTGATAAAGCAGTAGATAAAATTCAAACCCAACTCAAAAAATACAAACAAAGAATTCAAGACCATCATGCAAGACCCCTCGAAATGGTAGATATGACGGTGAATGTAATCAGACCTTATGCAGAGAACGATATTGCGGAAATCAATGACGATATTGAAGCTGAGAATTTACGTAAGGCGGATGAAGAATATCGTCCTCACCATATTGTCAAACAAGAAAAAAGGCAACTTAAGGTGATTACATGGGACGAAGCGATCATGAAATTGGAGCTTTCCGGTGATGAGTTTCTAGTTTTTCGCAATGAAGCCAATAGAAAAATCAACATTATCTATAGGCGTAATGATGGAGATTTCGGAATCCTTACTCCTGAAGGTGATTGATCTAATAGGAAAAGAGTTTGCTAAAAGAAAAACAACAATTGTATTGTTCCATACGCAAAATCTGGGTGGCGGCTACGCCTGAGGAATTTGTACGCCAGGAAATGCTGCAGCTTTTAACGCATAGTTTAGGTTTTTCACCTTCGCTGATAGCTGTGGAAAAAGATTTTAAACTCATCCCTACAACAGAGAATCAAAACATGTTGTCAGATAGACGAGTCGACATCATTTGCTATGCAAAATTATTTCAAGAGTCATTGCATCCTCTTCTAGTCATCGAATGTAAGGCCGTTCCTATTTCCTCTAAAGAACTTAGACAAATCATAGGTTATAATCACATCTTAAAGGTACCCTTTATTGGTTTGGTCAACCAAAATGAGAAAAGATTAGGATGGTTTGATTCTATTCTTCAAGACTATAAGTTTATTAATTATTTTCCAAAATTTAATGAATTAGTTAAGTCAGTTAATTATTGATTAGTAAACTATATTTAAAATATAATTAAATATAGTTTATTACGGTATTGACATGTCTATTCAAAAACCAAATTTTGAAGACTATGTACATCATCCGCAAAATGATGTTAATAATTTTTTTGAATCCTATTTTTACTTAGAAGGTATTTCGGGAAAATTAGGTGGGCGCGTTTTTGACGTCATTGATGCGAACAAAGGGTATGTAAAAATTCGGAATCAATCTAAAAGCGTAACTGCTGAAGATGTCATAAAAAATATTATTAAAATTTTCTCTTATTTCACTATCATCATTCCCATTGCCATGGGAATTGGTAAAAAGATTATCCGCCAACATCATGAATATTCCATTCTTGATGTAAAATCTAACGGTAAAGGCGAGTTACCAATAAAGGATATCGAAAAGGCTAAACAAAATTGGATCCGAGGCTTAGTCAACAAGCCTGAATCATTAAAAGTCTCGGGGGCGGATCAAATTGACAAAAGCGAAGTTCAATTAACTATTGAAAATAAGAAGCAGATGGTGAGTGATAATGTCACTAATATTTTAAAGATCGTTAATGATTTAAAGAAAGGTTTAGCACTTAAAACAGACCAAAAGGTATTGAATTCGAATGTAGGGATTTTGAGTGATGTCAAAAAAAATGGAATAAGAATAACGAAAGGATCTCTTACAGTCGGTGGAAAACAGCAAATCTTTGAGGCCACCTACTCTGAAAAGTACAAAATGACGACTTGGAAAATGGAGTTTGATGGACAAAGGTATGAAATTAATGAGTACGAGCCTGGTGCTTATAATGGTCCAAAAACAGAGAATTTTATTGAACGTCAACGTGTTTTAATCAATGCGGCAAAAAGATACGCAAACAAGTTACCTATAAAAGATGTAGAAAAAAATGAAAGAGCTAAAGAAAAAATCAATGCTCTTTTAAGCGATATTGAAGAGGATTTCATCAGTCAATTGAGCCAAAAGGAAAACAATATCGATCCCTACATTATCTCGAATGAAGATCAGAAAATTGCCGACCGGCACTATAATGAAGTCTACGCCCAAGCTGAAAAACTATTGGCTCAGATGGCGCGAGATATACAATTTGTGGTCCATGCAGTTTCTAAAGAAGCTGACGAGAATTGTGAAAAGTTTGATAGCGCAAGGCTCGCTCAAACCGAAAAAGACTATATCGTGGCCCGAGGACGTCCTACTATTTTAAATACCTATTTTATTAAAGGTCCTCATCGACAAATAAAACAATATTTTAGCACGCAGACACCTGCTTCAACGATCAATGAAAAAGGAGAAAAGGCCCCGACGAGAATGCTTCACGTAGAAGGAAATCGTAGACCACGGCCTATGCTTCCCAGTTCCATCAGAGACCGAGAGGGTCTCGTTAACTATGTAGAGACGGCATTCGGAGTCCTTTCCGAAGAGAATGGAAAAATAAAAGCTGTTACTAAATCCATTGCCATTCGGCATTCAAGCTATTCGCCGATTACAATTAAGGACCCCTATAAGAGATCAGCGATGGCATGCCGTAACTGTAAACAGAATTTAACTGATTTGGCAGCTTCTATGCTACAAACGCATCCTGATGTACAAACAAGTGTTGAATCACCGTTAGTTATTCCTTTACGCACTATGATGTTGTTAACTCCCAAACAAAATATAGATTTTTTTCGCAATCATAAAAAATTTATAGCAGGTCAATGGACTGGAGAAAGTGAGACTTTGCAATTAGAGGAGTCTGCACTTGCGTTAAAAATATATAATCAGCGGGTTATTAAAGTTAAGATTGATGGTAAAGACGTGTGGATTAAACCTGATATCTCCTTTATGAATTTGGGGACTAACAAATTGGCCATGAAGGAGGGTTTTTTTGGCGCTCTCGATCCACCCTCTTCGATGTTGGCCTATAATGCCAAAGGCTTTGTGGATTTTGAAAATGAAGTGTTTAATTTTGTTAAAAATCAATTGCCTCCCAACCGAAAGCTAAAAAACCTTGTAGATGAAATGACTTTATTCGACAAAGATCCCCGTTTATTAAAAGCTAGCCAGGCTTTGGAAATAATAAAAAGTAAAAATATCCCTCAGATAAAAATATTGTATGCTCGATTAGAGAGATTATTAGAAGAAAATTTAGAATCCCCCGTGAGAAATAAAAATTCGCAAGATCGATTAGATAGATTTATTGAAGAAGATTTAGATTTGACAGCAAGGAATAAGGACTTATTAGATAAAATAAATAGTGTGCGAAAAGAAATCGATGATTTAGAAGCGCCTATTTATGCCCATTATAGAACCTTTTTTAGCATAAAATCAGAGTTATTTAAAGCTAAAGATATCCAAAATCTATTTCAAAAGTTAAGGGCAGAACTAAATAAAACACCTTCAGAGCAACCTGAAAAAAAGAAAGAACTTAATGGAATCCTTTTAAAATTTGAACAGGCAACTACTGCCTATTACACAAAGGCTTATAAAGAAGCAGATTCAATCATGGATTTCCAATCTTTGTATTTGGATATCAATGAAAAAATGCATCATTTCATTGAATTCTTTTGTAAAAGTGCGGAAGATCGCACAGGAAGACTCGATGATGAGCGCCAGGAAGATGGAGTTTTTGAAGATTTAACAGGTCAAATCCCTTTAAGTTTAAGGGATAGGGAGTATATCAATTCTCATATATCGCCTTACATCAATGAGTTTGGGGTAAGCCAAAGCAATACTGAACAAAATTCTGGTGCTCGGGGTAAACAAATTAGCACTGAGATTTTCAAACATCTTGCGGCTAAACCATTTAAAAAAAGTGCCAAATTAGCCAAAAAAATCATAACTAAATCCAAAAAATTAAAACCCTCACCATGGGTTAAAAAGAAAATCGCTGCGATGGCTTTTTAAACTCTCCTGTAATTCCGGTTTTTTTATGAACAGTTCTTACCACAGAGAAAATGAGATCAGTGAGAAAACATTTTAAAATTGAGTAGATTTATTTAAAAAATAATGAATTGATATGTTTTAACCCCAAAATCAAACGAAATCCTCATTTTTTTACAGCCTTCTCACTGGTCTCACTGTTCTCTGTGGTAAGAACTGGGCTCGGTGGTAGACACAGGTTGGTGATTATTTGTGCAATTCCCTCAAAATAAGTGAGTTAAACTTATTTAATTGAATACAAAATATCATTTTTGATATTTTGTTAAAATTACTTAAAATTTGAGGGAAGCGTGAAAATTAATCCATTTTATCCAATTTGTAATGAAAAGCCTGAGCTGGTAAAAGAATTTTTTAGTGGCTTTTTTTATTTAGGACGCAAAAAATATGTACGTTTACCTAGCGACCCTCTAGAACTTAAAGTCCGTCAAGAGCTCAACAAAAGCATCTGTGCTCAAAATGTCTTGAAAATTGCCCTTTATATCACTGGTATCGTTGCTTTAGTTGCGGCATTTTATAAAGCCATCGAAGCATTTTCTCTTGTAGGAAAAAACATCACTTTATTAATCAATGAAAAGCCTCAGGCACCAGTAAAACCTCTCAAGGCTCCTCTACCCGGTTTAAAAAAAGTAGATGAGGTTGCAGCTCCAGTAGTTAATCCCCAAACGGTTATAAAGCCTGCCTTAAATCCTAAATCCTCTAAATCTGAAGAAAAAAAAGTTGAGGAAAGCTCATCCAAAAATAACGAAAATCCGCAACCCCTAAAAGAGCATCCCGCCGAAATTGTGCGATTGGATCTTGTCTCTTTGCCAACACCTATCTCAAAAGAGGATTTTAAACAAAGAATTTTGGAGAATCCTGCCATCAATTGCATTTACATGAATAAGAATGTTGCCTTAACAGATTATTTATGGTTGGCTAACCTCCTGCAAGATCATCCTAAAATAGAACTTGAATTTACTGATGATCATGAAAACTTAAAAATAGAATTGGAACCGGAAGCGGTTAAAGCCATGAGTATTTATGCGGCAAGGAGTCTGTATTTTGCTGAGTTTGTTTTTCGTTCGTTTTCGGGAGCGTTACGTGAAAATTCTACGCCGGAACTTGTAGTTATTTTTCAGCAAGTGATTTGTAAATGGTGTAAAACAGCAAACCTTACACCAGAGTCAAAACTGAACTTTATTGACGATTTGATTTTTGCTTTAGAGATATGTAAAGATGAGAAATTTGCTGAGGATAATCAAGAAGTTTTTCAAAAGATACTGCCCTTTATAATAAATAGCGGTCATCCCGCTCACCTGGTAAATCTTTTAGATATCTGTCTTGCCAATGCAACTTTTTCCAAATACTTTTTAATAAACATTTCCTCTAAGCAGATTCAATTAATAAAAAATCATTTTGTCATTCCGGCCAATGCAGATGAAAAACAAAAGGACAACAAAAATAAAGATGCCTTTCTAATTAAGAAGTTTTATTTATTGTTAGAGCGTTCCAGGTTATGTGATGAAAAATGGTGCCATCAAAAACAGGTACTAGTAAAGCTAAGAAAGGAAATCTCTGGTTTTACAAAACAAGGTCTCTTGGAAAAAATTCGTATTGACGCCGATTCCTCTAATTATTTTTTACCTCTCAGCAATAATATATTACTTTCACTCAACTTATTGCAGATTCAAATCATTTTAAATGAAAATAAAATCGGCAATGAAGCAAAAATAAATCTTTGCAAAAAGTTAATGCGTTTTGAGACTTTCGAGAAGCAGGATCAGGAACCCAATCACGTTATTTATGGAGCTCTTTTATCTGAATTGGATTTTTCTGATAAAAACAGGGAAACAATTTTTAAATGTTTAAACTCAAGAGGCGTAGGTTTTTTTCTCGAAAACTTATTGGAAGATAATGAACTAGAAAAGATAAAAATAGCTTTTCAATGGTTTCTGCCTAATAAAGATCAATTTAAAAGCGCTTTTTTTGAACCACTTGCTTTGGTTTTGGAAAAAATTGACACTGCCGAAAAAGCTGTCGCTGTTTATCAAGCTTATCCGACGGAAGACACAAAAAAATGCCTTTTAGATGGGTTAGTAGTAAGGAAAATAATATTTAAGCCGAAGGCAACTAGGGCAGAAATTGAACGGGAGCTAAGTAAAATCTCTTAAAACCCATGGTCTCCTCCCACCACACCGGAAGGATCTTCTGCAAAGTAGTAGGTTGTCGTGTAGGGGTTACTAGTCACTGCTGTGAACCAGCCTATCGTACCCTCAAAAAAATTTATCAATTCTTTGTCCTGCTCTGCATGGATGACGTGAAATCCATGAGGAGGTAAGACGATATTCCTTTTTTATTGTGGAGGTATCCTTTTCCCGAAAAAAAGTGAGATCTATTTTCGCTTGTCGACTGTAAGAAACATGTGGAGAGGAATTCATGATCCATACCAGAGAGCGTTGCCTATCTGTCAACAAAGGCGACCAACGGAAGGACGTGGGTTTATTTTCAAGGTCTGGATTAAAGGGTTGAAGGTTAGAACAGATGTTACAAGGCATTTGGCGGTCTTCACGTCCTAAATCCAAGCCCAGTTTGATGCGTGCCGGTATACGGCTATTATCTATAGTACGTGCAATGAGGCGAGCCGCGTAATCCTTGTTGTTTTCAATCCCAAGGTCTCGACAAATGTCTTTGAATGGTATGGATTGATATTTGCCTCCGGCTTGAAGGGAAAGGTAATTCTCTTTTTTTCCCAAGAGGACCCCTTCTTCATTAAAGATTTCTACGTCAATGACAACTTGAGAGGGTGAATAAATCGGATAAAAATAAACCTTAGTAAAAATATTGTCTTGAATAGCCACAGGAACCATGAGCGAAGCTGGATACCATTGAGCTTCTGACGGTCGCCAGTAATCGCTATCCGACATAGCTTCAGAGCAATCATAGTAAGTATGCGTGATTGTCACCGCGGGCAAAGAATGCTGTATGTTTCCTACGATCAGACGCGGAAATATCCAATTCACATCAAATCTGATTTTTGCTGTCCCAGGCTTTCCCTTTAGAAAAGAATGGAGGTTGATGTCCCTGCTGGGATATACCAGGCAAGTTTCATAAGCATTTAAGCGAGGATAAATAATTTCATGAGTAATCTTATCGTTGTCGCAATTATAAAATTCCATGAAGATGATAGAATTTTGAATGAAATCCGCACCATTAATTATACTAAAAAAGGGTTCATGGTCTTCATCAGCATAAATATTGAAACCCGCTTCCGGCACATGAGTTTGCGAATTATTACGCATATCATCAAAATCATTATATACACGTTGGGCTGTGTGTACAACAGAACTAAAGGCAGGGCCGTAATAATTGACAACGACAGCCGGGAAAGGAAAGACGAGGTTTGTTGTAGAAAAAAATTCGACTTCTAAACTTCCTGTAAAAGGTTCATCCACAGATAAACCTGCGGCTTTCAATTGATCAGAAAGTTCTATACGAAAAGTTTTTGCTTCTTTGATAACCATGGAAGAACGATTCAGAAGGTGTCCTTCACGAGAGCGAAGATTAATTTGTGCGGCAAGTTCGTGGATATGGCGTTTTAGCATCCAATATCCCATAAAAAGGATCCTAGCTGAGATTCCTGGAAATGAAATCATAGGAAAAATAGCTGAAGAACGAAAAATAGGTTTTGGTGGGATTTTAACGTTTGGCAAAACGATTGCATTTTCAAGGTGTGCATAATAGCTACGCATACGATTTAAACACTTTGTACCAAATAGGTGCTATTTAAGTTTAGATCCTAACTTAATTATACACTTGAAAAAGATAATTTTAAACTAAACTTGTTAATTTATCATATAATTTGAGTTAATTTAGCTTAATTGTACGATTTCGCACTCTCTGATCAGAGGCTGTGAAAAAATTGAAAATCCTAAAAAATTCCAAACAAATCAAACGAATTCTAATTTTTTCACAGTCTCTATCTGTTGAGGATTTAATCTACCCAGATTTTTATCAATATAAATTTTGAATATGTTAAAATAAAAATAAACAGTCTTATGCCAACTTTTTTATTTTATGGCCATTATGAAAGAAACACTTCCTTTGGATCGAATTCTGGATCAATTGACAGATCTATATGAGCAAATATTATCTAACCAGGATAAAAAAATTATCACTTCTCCTGAAACAGTTGAAGCCCTTCATCGTCTTTCTCGTGAAATCGATGAGATATCACAACAAACTGATATAGAAATTGCACGTGCAGGAATTTCTCCTGAAATGATTAGGAAAACAATACTAGGGCCTAAAACTCAACTGCCAGTTAATATACAGAATCTTTTAGACAGATCGCAAAGGCTTAAAGGGCAGTTGGAAGGATGTCGAAATATTCTAAAAGATGCCATGAAACTTCAAAAGGAATCACAGGCGATAGGAGGAAGTCGCGCAACGGAAAAAAGAAGGGATAAATTTAAGAAATTAGGATCTAAAAAGGGCTGGATTCCTCTTTAGCAGCTTTCCAAAAAAAAGGCAGGTTCAAAGATGACAAATGAAGAAAGATTCAAGCGAAACCTTGAAAAGTGGGCGCCTTTGAATATAGAAGCCGCCAAGAATTTACCGACGCTTGAATGTCAGGATGTCATTCTTTGTGAAAATGAAGACGGGCAGTTAAATTTAAAGAAAATGTCCGGACTTTTTCCGCAATACTTTCACTCTAATTTATCTCCATTGCGTGAAGCTCAACAATGGTTTTTGTCATTAGATTTAAAGGATACATGGATTTTATATGTTTATGGAATCGGTTTAGGATATTACTACGACGTCATTCAGTTATGGTTGAAGGAGGATTCAAAAAGATTCGTTGTCTTTATGGAAGATAATCTTGAAGTCATCAAATATTTCCTTGAGACAGAAAGGGCTTCAGATCTACTTAAAAATCCCCAAGCTAAGCTTTTCCACTTCACATGGGAAACATCTTATTTTTCATTTGGTTTTATCACTTCTTTGTTTTCTTTAGCCCCTTTTAAAACTTCTGCACTTAAATTTTATGAAAAAACCGAACCTAAGCATATTGTCGAATTTTATGCCCGTATTGCTTTTTTTCATGATATGCGTCTGGGGACAAGTGCTGAATTTATAGCTTTGGCACCTGGAGGATTCCTTAATAATTATTATAAAAATTTGTTGGAGCTTCCCCGTTCGAAACTAGAATTAAAAATGGTAGGTCAATTTTCAGGCATACCGGCCATTATCTGTGGGGCAGGCCCATCCTTGGCAAAAAATATTCATGTCCTTAAAGAACTGCAGAATAAAGCATTGATCATGGCGGGGGGGACAGCAATGAATGTTTTAAACGCCGCAGGTATCAATCCCCATTTTGGTATAGGAATTGACCCCAATCTGGCGCATTTTAACCGTTTAATATCCAATATAGCTTTTGAAGAGCCCTTTTTTTACAGACAACGCATGTATCATCGCGCTTTGAAAACAATTCATGGCGAACGCATTTTTGTCACTGGGGCTGGGGGATATAACCTTCCAGGATGGTTTGAAGAAAAATTAGGGATCCCTAAAGTAGAGGCCATTGAAGAAGGGCATAACGTGGTGAATTTCAATCTTTCCATTGCAAAGGATTTAGGCTGCAATCCCATTTTAATCGTGGGCGTGGATTTGGCCTACTCAGATAATCTTTCGTATGCGCCGGGACTCGTTCGGCATGCTATTCATGATCCCAAAGATGCCTTTCAGACCAAATATTCCCATGAGGAATTGTTGGTAAAAGATGACATTGATGGAATACCTGTGACAACATTATGGAAGTGGGTGAATGAATCGCTCTGGTTTTCGCAATTTGCCAAAAGAAATCCGATCATGACCATGATTAACTGTACAGAAGGGGGGATCGGCTTTGCGCATGTCCCTAATATGCCTTTAAAAGAAGCTTCTGATAAATATTTAAAGGAAAACTTCGACTTTTCAACGATCATTCATGGAACTATACAGAATAGTCCTGTTCCCAAAGATCTCACCTTTCAAAAGATATTAGAGTTTTATGAAATTTTGGGGCGCAGTTTACTGTTATGCGAACGCTATTGTGTATCATTGACTCTCGAATTTAATAAAATATTTAAATCTCTTGAGAGGGAAGAAGATATTCCTGAAAAATATCATACTCCTCTTATTGAAGAAAATCTTTCCGGTCTGGAAGCGGAAGAGGCCTTTAAGAATCTTTTACAAGATTTTAAAGGAAGGTATTTGGAGATATTCTTTCCGCGTTTGAAGTTTTTAGAGTCAGATCAAGAACTTTATTCTGAAAAAAGCATTTTATTTAAAAGGGCATTCTTCGATTCCAATCTTTATTCTTTTTTGGCCAAAGTGGCGAGACATAACATTAATATGATTAGCCAGGTGTTAAGTGAAGTTCTAAATGATGAAGGCAAACCCGTTTCTAAACCATCCAAAAGGGCTCTTGCACTCAAAGAAGAATTGCATAAAGCTATCGAAAGCTATAAGAATATGGATGAATATTCTTTTAAAGATGGGACGCTTAAGATCATCGATCCTGAGCAGGAATTAAATTATAGCAAAGATTTAGCTTATGAAATAAAAAGCAATTATTATCCTAACGGTTCTGTAAAATCTCAAGTTCACATGGAAGGAGAGAAATTGCAGGGGCCTTCAAGTTTTTATGCCGAGAATGGTCAACTGCTGGCTCAAAATTGGTATATTGACGGTTGTCTTGAAGGGAAGGGATGGTTTTATTACCCTTCGGGAGAACTCTATGCACTGAAACGTTATAAAAACAATCGGCTGAACGGCCGCCAAGAATATTACTATAGGAATGGATTACCTAAATCAGTTTTTGAATATAATGAGGGCCTTATTGATCATGACGCTCTTTCTTTTCCATGTCAATGGCAAAGTGAAACGCGAGATGCATTTTAAAAATGGAAAAAGAGATGGTATGGAACGCATGTGGAATGATGATGGAATGTTAACTATAGAAGCAAATTATAAAAATGATGTTCCTATAGGCACAGCACGTGAATGGTATTCTAATGGGAATTTAGCAAAAGAAATGATTTATGAAGAAGGCTCGGATGTTTTTCATGTTAAACAATGGCAGGAAAACGGCGTGCCCATTCGGGAAGAAGAATCCCGCGGTAAGGATTATTTTGATTTGGTCTCCTCTCATTCCAAAACATTAAATACTTCCTTGCAAAATATCTACCAAACCCTAATAAATATTGCACCTTCAATTCCTGAACAAAAGTTGGAGAATGCATCAACATCCATTGAGCAGGATTTACTAGTTTTAAAAGCAGAAATGGAAAAACTCAATCGCTATAATCATGAAATGCTCATGATGGGAGGCTATGAAGGTAAGAACCCTAAAGAGGCTCTATGGAAAACTCCTGACGTGGAAAAAAAGCTAAGGAGTCAGATTGATGAAATGGGTAAAAAATTAACTGAAGAAGCATCCAAGACGCAAACTAATATGAAAAATTTATTCGATATAATCAGTCAAATGCATCCTAAAGAGGATATAAGCAAGATAAAAAACGACGATGAAAGTTAACGCTCAGGTTTTTCAAAAAAATTGTGAAAAATGGTCTCAAATTGATCCTAAAAAGGCAGTCTTGCTTCCTTACGTGGATTGTCAAGACGTGCCTTTTTGTTTAACTGAAAAAGATGAATTGAATTTGCAGTTTGAATCTCTAGGCAAATTATATCATTTTCATTCTCAACAGGGGGCTTTAAAGGAGGCTGAGGATTGGTTTGCTGCCCTAGCTTTAAAGGATATTACGTTATTGTATGTTTATGGTGTAGGGTTAGGGTATTATTATCACGCTGTCCAAGATTGGCTGCATCAAGACCCTACCAGGCGGGTCGTTTTTCTTGAAGATAATCTAGCTGTCATTCACAGACTTTTTGAAACAGAGCTTGGTTATCAAATGGTCCATGATCCTCAAGTTCAGATACACTTTTTTGAAGGAATGGAAAAAAGTAAGGAACTTTTCAATGTATTGTACTGGAATTTTTTTTTAACCCCTTTAATCGTTTCCGGGTTAAAGCTATACACGGAACTCAAAGGCTTAACTTATCAGGAACTCCAACATAAAATACATTATGACGCCTCCCTCAAAAATAGTTTATTGATCGAATATCTCCAATATGGAGTGGGTTTTTTCAAAAATTACTATCCCAATATTCTTTGCTTAGAGGGAGCTTATTTAGCCGATGAGCTTTTCGGCAAATTTCAAAATATTCCTGCAATCATTTGTGGAGCTGGGCCCTCGCTAGAGAAAAATTTGGCTTTTTTGGGGAAACTACAAAACCAAGCCTTGATTTTTGCCGGTGGTTCAGCTTTGAATGCGATAAATAAAGCCGATCTCCAGCCTCATTTTGGAGCAGGTATCGATCCTAATGCGCCTCAATACGATCGCCTGAGCACTAACACAGCTTTTGAAGTCCCCTTTTTTTATCGCAACCGTCTTTACCATCAAGCTTTTAAAACTATTCATGGTCCACGTCTTTTTGTGACAGGTAGCGGGGGCTATGATATTTCCTACCTATTTGAAGAAGGCTTGGGTCTTGCAGGCCAACCGATAGAAGAAGGGCATAATGTCGTCAATTTCTGCTTAGAAATTGCACACGCCTTGGGCTGTAACCCCATTATTTTTGTCGGGATGGACCTAGCCTATACGGATATGAGGGCCTATGCATCGGGAGTTGTAGAAAATAATTCGGTGGATGCAGCGACAATCACAAAAAAAGATCATGTCGATCAGGCAGCCTTGCTTAAAACGGATATTTATGGAAAACCTATCTATACATTATGGAAATGGATTGCCGAGGCTAACTGGATCGGAGATTTTGCAAAAGCTCATCCCGACATCACTGTCATTAATGCTACTGAAGGGGGAATGGGTTTCCCAGGTGTACCTAATATGACTTTAGAAAAGGTTGCCCATCAATACTTGAAAGAAGGGTATGATTTTAAAGGCATGATACATAGCGAAATTTTAAACTGTGCGTTGCCTTTTGTCAAAACTGAAAAGATTTTTAAGTTGATGCAAGACTTATTTGAAAGCCTGCAACGTTGCGTGGAGGATTTAAACATTTTAATTGAAGAATCAGAAATCATGCAGGCGCGAATTAAGAAGGAAAAAAAAGTTCCCTTTCCGCAACAAACAGGAAAAGCTTCGTTATTTGAAAATGAATTGTCCGAAGAGTCAGGTTATCGCTATGTATTGCATATTTTCAATGAGGCTTACACCCGTGTACTTAATCGTGAATTACAGGCCTTGCATTCCTCTTCAAAACGCACAGCCGAGAAAAAGCAAGCCATAGGAAAATTAACTATTCTTATCAAACGGTTTGTTTTTTTGCGTGAAGTTGCACAGGTCAATAGGGAACTATTAAAAATGGCGATGCAAGATCACGAGGTCACTAAAACAATTATTCCAATCAAAAGGCCTGGAGAAATTACTGTTCAACAGACAAAAGTCAATGGAAAAATGAAAGGTGTATCTCTTTTCCATGCCAAAGACTCCCTTTATCCCGTTCACAATTTAAAAATGGGCTTTATCAAGGGCAGGCAGAGCTGTTCTATTCCAACGGTCAAAGATCTAGTCTTCAGCAGTTAAACCAGGGAGTTTGGCATGGTAAACAGGAGTTTTATTATCCCGATGGCACTCTGAAAACTATGCTTAATTACGATCATGGCAAACTGATGAGTGCGCAGCTTTACCATCCTGATGGAACAATCAAACTTCAAAGGGATTTTTAACCAAAGCTTGCATTAAGTCAGTAATCCCAACAAAATACCGCCGCCGCATGTGGCATTGGATGCAAAGTTAAATTTTTCTCCATAAAGTCTGTTAGCCCAAATATTGGATAAAACGATCGTTCCCACAGCAAAAATAGGAAATAGTATCGCCTTTTCAAACGGAAGGGCCCATTGAGTAGCCAACAACAAAAGACATGTTGAGAAAAAATTAGCCGATCCACCTAATGTTCCATAAACTATACTTTGTTTAGGCAAGGTCTTTTTTTGAGTGAAGAAATATAGAAATTGGATGCAGAAAGCCGAGCCAAATTGTCCAAGCAGAAAGCTTGCATCCTCTTGGCTGACAAAAGAGAAAGACTCGACATTTTCAGCGGGACTACAAAAAACACAGCGCACTTGCAAAAGTGTTAGGGCTAATACTTGTACTAATAAGCAGCCGAGAGCATATTTAAACCAAAGAGTCACTTTAGTGGAGGGATGATTACTCTGGTTTCTAGCACCCAGAAAAAGTCCCAATATAACTAATATAATGCCTAGGAATTGAGTGTAGGAATAAGCAAATCCATACTCAACTCCAAATAATATAAATAAGATCATCCCTGGAAAAACAGCGCTGGTATTTTGAAAAGCAAATGTCAGACCGGCAGGACCATTTTGTAATGCCCGGGTGGTCAGAAGCATCATAGCTATGTTAAGAATTCCGACACCTGCACCAAAGCCCAACATCATTAAACTAAAGCCCTGTTCAATGATTGGAAATGAAAAACTTAGAGATAATACAAGGGAAGTTAAATAGAAAAATACTAAATAGCCGTTGGGATTAGATTCAGAGAGTTGTGCATTTTTGCGTAAAAATAAGTTAGAGGAGGATGCACTTATGGAAGCTAGCAAGGAAAAAATCAATGCAGGCATTTTTCTCCTCTGTTTAAATGAGATTTTATTAATTCTTGACCATTATACATGAATAAAATTATAATTTCAATTCATAGTTTTATTTTAAACAAAACATTATGAACAACATACGTTTTATAGACACCTAGATTGATATATGAAAAAAGATACCTTACAAATTTTTTATCAAGTCATTGTAGCCTCTTTTTCCGTCATAGTGGTTATTTCTAATATCATTTCTGCTAAGCTTGTCGAACTGCCCTTTTTTGACATAAGTCTTCCAGCAGGTTTAATTACCTATCCGCTGACTTTTTTACTGAGCGATCTTGTCACTGAAATATTTGGAGCTCGACAGGCTAGGATCATGGTTTACATAGCTTTTGGAATGAATCTCTTAGGGTTTGGAATCATTGAAATAGCGTTACTTTTACCAACCGTTGAGGCAGCAGATTTTTCCGCTTTCTATCTCGTATTAGGTTTAAGTGGGATCCGGATATTTGCTTCGTTGGTTAGCTATCTTATTTCACAAATTGCTGATATTCAAATTTATGCAATAATTAAAGCCTGGTCAGGACCTAGATATCTTTGGCTGAGGAATAACGGTTCTGCTTGCGTCTCACAATTCATAGATACAGTGCTTATTGATATGATTTATCTTTATTGGGGAATGGGTATGGAAATCCGTGCTGTTTTGCCGATGATGCTAGTCTCTTACCTTTATAAGATTTTCTTTCGTGCAGCCAATACTCCTTTATTTTATCTCAGCATTTATCTTGTGAATAAAAACTGGGAAAGAAAGGAGCTTTTGGCTGCAAAGACTTAATGACAAGCTTAGGAATGCCCCAAAGTATGAAAAAAACAGCCTAATTCTCCCCATCTCACATTTTCTCAGTGATCTCACTGGCTCAGTGGTGAATTGTACAACAAAGCCTTGAGGAATAGCGAAGGAAGGCCTTTGCATTCCAAAGCGATTCGAAACTTCTTCACCTTTAAAGATTGTTTAAACTCAACTTGCACCCTATCAAGCTGTCATCTGAAATGTGCTTATTTCCTGGCTTTCGAAGGCCTATTTTTGCCTACTTTAGTAAAGTATGTCAAAAATAGGCTTTGAAAACCCAGAAAAAAATCACAAATTCATCTGGCGCTTGCATAAGGCGCAAGTTGAGTTTTAACTCATCGCGACGCTCTGCGAATCCACACAATTATTAACAACTTTGACAATAAAATATTAATATTGTTTCGAAGCTAATCTTATTATTTTCACTTTTCGGGTAGAAAGCGAAGGTGGCCAATGAGAAAATATATGTGCAAATACTAGGTGAAAAATATTGAGGATTTTTTCCCATAGGCTCTGACTTTTTTGAATGGGAAGGATGCGTGGCTTTACATCAATTTTGCCTTGAACTTTTGCATCCTGTTTTTTTTCTAAATGGTCTTCAATTTTTATGGGCCGGATTGCGATCATTTTGGATTGGGCGGCTGCTTCCAAAATCTGTTGGGAAGGAGATTTATGAACTTGCTTATCAGAAGGTTTATTGGCAATGACTAATTCATTTTTTTCTTCTTTAGTTAAAACTACCTGCTCAGATGAAAGACCCTCTTCTTTAATTGATTCTTCTACAGTTTCTTGATCGCTATTCAGATCATTATCGTTAGGGGAGTGTTCTTTTAAATCTTTTACAATATTTAAGGCATCTTCAGCAGCATTAGATTCTGGCGTGATTTTTTCCACACTAATTAAATTATTTTCTTCTTTTGGAACGGTGGCTTCAATTTCAGGAGGAGTCTCTTCCTTTTTTAAGCCTGAGAGATAATCGTAATCACTTTCAACGATGAGTTTTTTTTGCTTTACTTGCTTGTCAATTACATGTTTTTCTTCTACAACGTTATCAACATCCTTCTTCATCCCGGCTAATTTCAAGGCTTCTTTTCTAATCTTTTTAGCTACCTGATCTTTTCTGTATTGATTTAATTCCTTCGTTTGCTCCACGCGCCTTAATTCTTCTTGAGTTGGAATATGTTTTTCAACTTTTTTTCTTGGTTCAAGTCCAAGGATTTCCCAACCCTTATTTATACGCAATTGAATTCGGTCTGCTTGTTCTCCATGTCCTTGATCTTTAAATATTAATAGTTGATCCTCTATAGAGATTTGACTTACTAATGCTAGATGCATTTGTTCTTCTAAGGTTTTAAAATCCTCATCTTTCTGTTGTTTCGCTGCTAATTTTGCTTTTTCCTCTTCATCCCGCAGTCTTCTCTCTTCTATGAGTTTATTTTCCTGCTCTTGAAGGGCCTCATTTAAAAGCCTTGATTCCTCTTGCTTTTGAATGGCTTCAGCCTCTTTTAGAACAATTTTTTCTTCATTAAGTCTGAGTTGTTCTTTCAATTTTCGGTTATTTTCTTCTTGTTGGGCGGCTGCTTTTATTTCATTCAATCTCTTATTTTCTTCTCGTCGAGCATCATCTTCTTCTATCTCTTTTTCCACTTTCTTGATAAAAGCTTGGATTTCTTCTGTCTCTTGATCTAAAATTTTCTTTCTTTCATTCAATTCTTCATTGCTAATGGGCGTTTCATCAAAACGTTCTTGAACTTCTCGAGCATGCCATTCAACTTTTTCGATCAATTCTCTAGCTTCTTGTTCGCCTTTTTCAAATTCATGAATTTTTTTGCGAACTTCTTGACCATCTTTTTTTAACCCATCAAGTTTTTTGTCAGTTTCTTGACCATGTTTTTCAGATTCTCGAAGTTTTTGATCAACTTCTAGAGAGGCTATTCTAATTTCTTGATGTTCTTTTTTAGTTTCATGAATTTGCTTGCGAATTTCTTGGTGGTCTGTTTCAACTTTTTGAATTTTTTCATCAATTTTTTGACATCTTCTTTCAAGTACTTGAAATATTTTGTTAGTTTTATCGAGAAATACGCAATGGTTCAGGGTTTGTACAGCAAACAGAACATCAGCCTGTCTTGCTGCTCTATCTATTGGATTTTCTGCTTGTCTAATGAGAAATGGATTTGCAACATGAACATTTTTTTTAGGATCCAGGTGTACCATAAGACTTTACCTATTCATCAATTTCAGTAAGGTGTTTTAAAATTTTTATCATATAGGGATTGCATTTATCATGCAATCCCCTTTATTTTTCCCAAAAAACTTCGCTTTTATTTAACCTTAGCAAAAGGAGCTTTCATTATCTCAGCTAAATCTTTAGGATTATATTTTTCACTTAATAATCGATTTTTGCTTAATATGTAGCATAAGTTTATTTTACGCGAAGCGTTGGCGATGCTGTCACAGATGCTTTTTTAGAACTAACATCGCATTGCCCCTGGAGTGGAGTGCGAAGGCATTCCTTCGCTTTTTACATAACAATTTTGAAATATATTGTTTAAACTCAACTTGCACCCTATCAAGCTGTCATCTGAAATGTGCTTATTTCCTGGCTTTCGAAGGCCTATTTTTGCCTACTTTAGTAAAGTATGTCAAAAATAGGCTTTCAAAACCCAGAAAAAAATCACAAATTCATCTGGCGCTTGCATAAGGCGCAAGTTGAGTTTTAACTCATCGCGACGCTCTGCGAATCCACACAATTATTAACAACTTTGACAATAAAATATTAATATTGTTTCGAAGCTAATCTTATTATTTTCACTTTTCGGGTAGAAAGCGAAGGTGGCCAATGAGAAAATATATGTGCAAATACTAGGTGAAAAATATTGAGGATTTTTTCCCATAGGCTCTGACTTTTTTGAATGGGAAGGATGCGTGGCTTTACATCAATTTTGCCTTGAACTTTTGCATCCTGTTTTTTTTCTAAATGGTCTTCAATTTTTATGGGCCGGATTGCGATCATTTTGGATTGGGCGGCTGCTTCCAAAATCTGCTGGGAAGGAGATTTATGAACTTGCTTATCAGAAGGTTTATTGGCAATGACTAATTCATTTTTTTCTTCTTTAGTTAAAACTACCTGCTCAGATGAAAGACCCTCTTCTTTAATTGATTCTTCTACAGTTTCTTGATCGCTATTCAGATCATTATCGTTAGGGGAGTGTTCTTTTAAATCTTTTACAATATTTAAGGCATCTTCAGCAGCATTAGATTCTGGCGTGATTTTTTCCACACTAATTAAATTATTTTCTTCTTTTGGAACGGTGGCTTCAATTTCAGGAGGAGTCTCTTCCTTTTTTAAGCCTGAGAGATAATCGTAATCACTTTCAACGATGAGTTTTTTTTGCTTTACTTGCTTGTCAATTACATGTTTTTCTTCTACAACGTTATCAACATCCTTCTTCATCCCAGCTAATTTCAAGGCTTCTTTTCTAATCTTTTTAGCTACCTGATCTTTTCTGTATTGATTTAATTCCTTCGTTTGCTCCACGCGCCTTAATTCTTCTTGAGTTGGAATATGTTTTTCAACTTTTTTTCTTGGTTCAAGTCCAAGGATTTCCCTACCCTTATTTATACGCAATTGAATTTGGTCTGCTTGCTCTGCATGTCCTTGATCTTTAAATATTAATAGTTGATCCTCTATAGAGATTTGACTTACTAATGCTAGATGCATTTGTTCTTCTAAGGTTTTAAAATCCTCATCTTTCTGTTGTTTCGCTGCTAATTTTGCTTTTTCCTCTTCATCCCGCAGTCTTCTCTCTTCTATGAGTTTATTTTCCTGCTCTTGAAGGGCCTCATTTAAAAGCCTTGATTCCTCTTGCTTTTGAATGGCTTCAGCCTCTTTTAGAACAATTTTTTCTTCATTAAGTCTGAGCTGTTCTTTCAATTTTCGGTTATTTTCTTCTTGTTGGGCGGCTGCTTTTATTTCATTCAATCTCTTATTTTCTTCTCGTCGAGCATCATCTTCTTCTATCTCTTTTTCCACTTTCTTGATAAAAGCTTGGATTTCTTCTGTCTCTTGATCTAAAATTTTCTTTCTTTCATTCAATTCTTCATTGCTAATGGGCGTTTCATCAAAACGTTCTTGAACTTCTCGAGCATGCCTTTCAACTTTTTCGATCAATTCTCTAGCTTCTTGTTCGCCTTTTTCAAATTCATGAATTTGTTTATGAATTTCTTGACCATCTTTTTTTAACCCATCAAGTTTTTTGTCAGTTTCTTGACCATCTTGTTCAATTTTTTGAATTTTTTTGTCATTTTTTTGAGCATGATTTTCAGCTATTTGGAGATTGTTTTCATTTTTTTGAACACCATTTTCTAATTCTTGAATTTGCTTGTGAATTTCTTGACCATGATTTTCAGCTATTTGGAGATTGTTTTCATTTTTTTGAACACCATTTTCTAATTCTTGAATTTGTTTGTGAATCTCTTGGTGGTCTTTTTCAGCTGCTTGAATTTTTTCATCAATTTTTTGACATCTTCTTTCAAGTACTTGAAATGTTTTGTTAGTTTTATCGAGAAATACGCAAAGGTTCAGGGTGTGTACAGCAAACAGAACATCAGCCTGTCTTGCTGCTCTATCTATTGGATTTTCTGCTTGTCTAATGAGAAATGGATTTGCAACATGAACATTTTTTTTAGGATCCAGGTGTACCATAAGACTTTACCTATTCATCAATTTCAGTAAGGTGTTTTAAAATTTTTATCATATAGGGATTGCATTTATCATGCAATCCCCTTTATTTTTCCCAAAGAACTTCGCCCTTATTTAACCTTAGCAAAAGGAGCGTTTATCATCTCAGCTAAATCTTTAGGATTGTATTTTCCACTTAATAATCGATTATGCTTCTGTCGCAAAAGTTCCATTTCTTTTTCTAGACGAACTTTTTGCTGATTTAAACCATCAATGATTCCTTGAGACTCTTTTATGTTTTTTTCGCTCATCATTTTAAGAACAGCATTTTGTTGCTCATAAAACATTTCATTCGAATGCAATTTAGTATTCTCATTACTTAACATTCTAACCCTTCCCTGAAGGCCTGCATTTTCTTGCATCAATTCATTGTTTTGATTTTCCAGGTCACCATTCGTTTGCTTGAAAGCTAAAATTTGGTCATTTAAATTTTCTACTTGGTTATTTAATTGACGGATCTCTAAAATAACCCGATTTGAAAACTGATAAATTTCCTTTTCAACTTCTGCAAGAGACGAGCCTTCGGGCAAACCAAAATCGTCACAGATTTTATTGAAATCATGTAAAATTGCGTTTTTGTCATTATTTGACAGATCTTTATCCTTCATTGCTTGATCTTTGTCCTTCATTAAATTGAACAACGCAATTTCTACTTGCGGTAGTGAAGGTTGCCAGTCATCTGCAATATAATCTTCATAGGGATTAACGTTTAAGTAGTTGCCTTCTACTAACATCACAGCAATTTTTTGGTTTGATTTAGAGATTCTTGAAAGACCGGCATTTTCATGCTGGAGTTGTTGTATCTGCGCTTTCATTTGAAGAACATTTAAATCTTCAAGTTCAAGATTGTGCATAAATTTTAAATCTTTAACTTTATCTTTTGTTTTTTGCAATTTGTTGAGTAAAAATGCGGATGTTTCCTGCAACTCTTTGAAATCTTTTTCTAAAAGCTGTTTTTGATTTTCAACTGCATTTTTTTGTGTTTTCTCTAACTCATAATCAGATTTATGCAATCCTGCTTGAAGTTTATAATCATTTCGTTCCTCAGCGAGCTTGTCATAATCTTGTTTCAATTGTTTGCTATATTGGATTTCTTGAATATTTTTATCTTTAAGTTCTTGATTAAGTTGGTTTAGTTTAGCTTGATCCTGAAGAGCTTTATTTTTTTCCTCATCAAACTCTTGCCTTAAGTTTTTTTGATCTAAAATGGCTTGATTTTTTTCGAGTTCTAGCTGTTGAGACTTTAAATTTAATTCTTCTAATTCTTTAGTTTTTTTCTCATTTGACTGTCTTATTAACTTTGCAACACCAGTCAATTGTTTGTTTTTAAGCTTGAGTTTTTCCAATTCTTGGTTTAAAGTAGCTCTTTCATTTTCTTTAGCAAATAACTTAATGTTTAGATCATATATTATTTCATCCTGTTTTTGAAATCTTGCTGTATAAACTTCGGCTTGTTTTTTCATTTCAAGTTTTAAATCTTTGATCTCTATATCTCGATCGCTTCTTTCCTGTGTTAAAGTATTGATCTTGATATTTTGATTTTGTATTACATTTTTAAATTCTTGGTTATCAAATTTTAAAGCCTTGATTTCTCTTTCTTGATCGCTGTTTTCTCTTTTTAAATCATGGATTTTGACGTCTTGTTTTTCTATACGTGAAAAAAGTTCCTCAAATTTTTTTTGAACTAATTCATCAAGTTTTCTAGATGTGTCATCCATGGGAATGACTTTATTTTCTGCAGGAACAACTTCCTTTTTTGGGTTACTGCATAATTGCTCAACTTCTTTTGGATTGACTGGTTTTTTACTATCATCTTCTATTATTTCAAAATCGTCATAATCGGTTTTTACTTTTTCTTTAACTTTTTGATTCTCAGGTTTATATATTTGATTAAACGCATCAAGAGTGTGTTCCACACGTTGAATTTGAAAACTCATAGACTCCCCCTTTATCTTTGGACAAAACTCATTTGAGTTTAGTCACTTAATTAAGTATCAAGCAAATGTTTTTATAAAAATTCACAGCATCATCATTTTTTTCTTCAGCGACAATTCAAAATAAATATTAATCTCATGCATAAAGTTAGACAGAAAAAAAATCAAGATAAATCTTGAATGAGAAGATTTTCAGGATTATGGGCAGGGGGATGGAAAATGTTGGACAAGCATTACAAACATTGCATCGCCAGCTACGTTTCCATAGCTGGCGGAATTCAAACTAGGGCAAGGTGATGCTTTTCATACGAATATGATCCCATGAAACGTTTTTTCCATGGCCATCTTTAGATTCAAAGTTACTTTGAGGAAATGTCAGGTTACGTGATTCGGCTTCATGGGGAATCTTAACTGACCAGGTAGAATCTCCAACTATACATCTACATTGACTTGTCATCATGGATTCGCATTTAACAAATTCTTCAGTTTCTTTCGCGTGATAGATATCAGTTTTATGAGACTCATCTTTTGCATAAAGAAAAACGCCCACCTGATTATTATAGAAGATCTTTTTTATTACTTTTTCATCAGCCGGCTTGAAAATTCTTGCTTTTTGAATCAAGGCTTGAATCTTTTCACTGACTATTGGAAGAGTTGTGCAAACTTCATATCTTTCATCTGAGATGTCTATCCATATAGGTGCAGTTGCATTCTCGTCCGTTTCTTGTATTTCAATCGTTTCTTTGCCAATGGGCTTAAATACAAATTCTTTTGATCCACTGAAAATCAATCCATCTTTCTCTATCATTGGACGTTTGTCATTGATATGAATGGTCCAATCGGGACGCTGATCTTTGATTCCCTCATATGTTACAGACACTTTGTAGGCAAGGTCATTGGTTTCTTCCTTGATGATCTTTATTTTGGAACTGTCACTCCCTTTAGTGTAAGTATATTCCCCATTACATGCGATGCCTTGATCAATCGTGATCTTTGGCCCCTGATGTGTTGTTTGCAAATTAAACATAAATATTTACTCTCTTTTAAATTATTTTATTCACAGGTTAATAATCCTTAAAGCGGGCACATACTAAGCGAAAAGTAAAAAAAACGTCAAGGCTTCCCCTTAGGTCTAAATATGAAAACAAAAAATAAACCCAAGTCGCAATGGTACGAACATACTTTTCCGCATAAGTCAATAGAAAATATCTAAATGTTTGAACCGCGAAGCGTTGCGATGTTAGTTCTAAAAAAGCATCTGTGACCGCATCGCCAACGCTTCGCGTGAATAAACTTATGCGCAAAAGTATGTTGGCATCTTAGCGTTTAATTTTTTTAACAAATTTCTGCTTTAGTAGGTGGCTGTAAAAAATATAGATTGATATTTTTTAGGTCGTGGTTAATCGTTGGGATAACCATTTTTAAAACTTATTTCAGATTGGGCAAATTAAAAGCCTGAAGTTTATTTTGAAGCTTGCGTAAGCTAATGCCTAGCATTTCAGCCGTTTTTTTGCGGTTATTCTCCTGTTGCCGGAGAGTCTCAATGATAAAGCGTTTCTCTAGTTCCTGAAGAGAGAGACCTACAGGAAGCTGATTTAATTTGAGAGGCTTAGCTGTTTGAGGTTCTAGAAAAAGATGTTCAGTGGAAATGATCTTTCCACCTTCCATGACAATGGACCGTTCGATGATGTTCGCCAACTCTCTGACATTGCCTGGCCAATGGTAGGCTAATAATTTCTTTTTGGCGTCTGAAGCCAGCTCTTTACTTTCTTTATGATTCTCATCGCAAAATTTTTCCAAGAAATATTGAGCTAAAGGAATAATGTCTTCTTTTCTTTCACGTAAAGGGGGAAGGTAGATAGGCACGACATTTAAACGATAATAGAGATCCTCGCGCAGACTTTTTTTAAGAATGGCCTCTTTCACATCGCGATTCGAAGTGGAAATCAAACGTACATCCACTTTCACAGGTTTAGTTCCCCCAATGCGTTCGAACTCATGTTCCTGGATAGCACGCAGTAATTTAGCCTGAAGGCTTAGGGGGATTTCTGTGATTTCGTCCAGTAAAAGAGTGCCTAAGTTTGCCAGTTCGAAACGTCCTAAGTGTTTGGCGCTTGCACCTGTAAAAGCTCCCTTTTCATGGCCAAAAAATTCTGATTCGATCAACGTTTCAGGGACTGCCGCACAGTTCACTTTTATAAAAGGCTTGTGCGCTCTGGTGGAATGATAATGAATGGCTTGAGCAATGACTTCTTTACCCGTGCCAGATTCTCCGCTAATGAAAACGCTAGAATTGCTTTGCGCGACTTGAATTGCTTCTTCCATCACTTTTTTAAGCGCAGGGCTTTCACCTATAATGTGTGGGGCTTGCCGATTTCCTGCGACTTGCTGCCGCAAATATTGGTTTTCATGGATAAGGGAAACATGATCACGCGCTTTTTCCAACACAGCTTCAATGGTATCGGGTGAAAAGGGCTTCATTAGGTAATTGAAGGCTCCCAGGCGCATGGCTTCCACGGCATTTTCAATACTGCCATAGGCAGTGATTACCACCATGAGAGTATGAGGTGAAATTTCTTTAATTTTATGAAGGAGGTCTATCCCGGTCAGGTCTGGCATCTTCATATCGGTGATCACTAAATCGAAGGCATGATCTTTTATTAAATCGAGAGATTTTTTTCCATTTTCCGCTGTAAAAACTTCTAAATTTTTTCGACGTAAGGTTTCAACTAAAAAATTGCGCACCAAAGGGTCATCATCCACAATTAGGACTCTTTCGATAGACATAGCTTTTTGTTCCCATAAGTAAAATATGCCTAATCTTTTGGATATAGCTTATCTCTTTAAAAACGGATAGTGAAAAGGAATGAAAACTCTAAGATGTTGATAAAGAATAGAATAAATCTATAATATGTGACTAAAGGGTATCCCCCCATTCGAGATGACGTGCTCGCTTATAAAGTTCACCGTCGCGTCGCGAGATAATCTTATTAATTAATCCTTGGTCTTTAGTACATAACATAAAGGAGACGTGCCCTGAACGTTTCAATGGATGGCGTAGAATGCGCGCGTTAGGCAGTTCTGCATACGATTTGGAGACTGCGACATAAGAAAACTTTTCATCCTCGTATCCTAAAGAGCCTCCTTTCACATGTCGATGCATCCGCGACCGTTCGATGCGCACACTAAAGTGGCACCAGTCCTCTGCGGGCATCGGACATTGCAAGGTATGTGGACAGGGTGCAACCATTTGAGCTCCGTCATTGATGAGCTGTTGGCGCATGTGTCGGATCACATTAAAGCCAGGCATGGTCCCTGGTTCAACAATAATGAGAGCTTGTTTGGCGCTGGCCCATAATTTTTTCGTGATTTCTGACCATAGACTTTGGGGCCATTCTCCCATGGCATAGGAGACTGTGATGAGGTCGCTTTCCGGAAACTGCTCGCGTCTTAGAACATCTTCAGCGACCCATTGTGTATTTTTAATGAGAGCATGATGGCTTTTTGAAGCTAATCTTTTTCCTAAAGCAATTAAAGAGCTATCTTGTTCCAATAAAGTGATTTTTGCTTCAGGAAAGACTTCAGAAGCTGCCCACATGGTAGTCCCGGGACCTGAACCAATATCTAGAATGGAATGAATGCGGCCGTTATAGCGGTTTTTTAATTCATTCAATACGTACTTGATGCTTCCAAAGGTCGCGGGCATACGGGCTAAAACATAGGCCATGCGTTGAGCTTCGTTAGCTAAAAAACGTTCTTTATTTTTCAGGATTCTTTGCGTTGATCCGGATCGCGATAACGCTGTGTCAGGTCTTGAGAGGCTTGTTGAAGGGCATTGCTCCATCCGTATGCACTTCTCGTTCTATGGCTAGTTTTAAATCGTCAGGTAAACTCATAGCGCCTCATAGTTACGAGGGTCGGTGGCTGTAACTGTAAAGTCGAGCATGGTTTCAGGGACGTTAAGAGCTAGCGAGGCAAATTTTTGTTTAAATTGTTCACTTAAGGAATCAGCTTCTTTTTGATTTCTGGCTTGGTGATACAATTCAATGCGGTTTTGAATGATTTCGTCTACGATATGTGAATCGCCAAAAATGGCTGTCAAAAGAGCTCGGGGAGCTAGAAATACCCGAATTTTGGATTTATTTGGATTCACTGTAATAAAATCCAGCAGTGAAATAGTTCCCTCTTTGTGAAGATGTTCCTCGGTTTGATTATCCGATGCATCTTCTCTGTCACCAGCGTCTTCTGTGATTTGGATCATCGGTTGTTGAATGCTTACAGTTTGGCTTGGGGCTTTTTCCCTTTGGTATCCTTTGAGCATCCAATAATAGATGTCTTGTAAGGACTGGTTATCAAGATCTAAGTTTTCTAAACTATCGGTAGTCTTAGGGGTTTATTTTCCACGGTCCATTTGCTTCCTGCCGCCGCTATAGAATGAATCAGATCATCGACAATGTTAGGGTTTTTTTCCATGGCGTTCTTAAAATTGCTTGTTCACTAAATAAGATATAAATCAGTTTTTTCAATAGTTCTTTTAAAGTGGAGTCAATTTGAGGATTTGCTTGACTCATATCCTGATGGAATAAGATATAAACATTCAGCTTGGGGCTTGCATCTTTTGGCCCCAGGTTTTTTATGTCCCCCATTTTTTTGTGTCAGCGTGGTCCAATCGTACCATTGTTGCGCACCATTATTGATGGCATGACGTGTGCTTTCTGCCATATGTCGTTCGAATTCCCCTTGGGTGACGATAAAGCTGCGGTACATATCTAAACGCGCATAGGTAAGCAAAGCCAACATCATGAGCAAACTCATCACAAAAATTAAAATATTCATTAAATATCTCTATTTATCATAAACAACCACAAAATCCGATAAAAGGCAAAGGATAAACAAAAACGACAGGTTGTTCTTTATTTTTTATTTGCACAATGACTTTTATCATGGCAGGAAGCTGGTTGTAATCACTTTTCCAGTCGCTGTGCCAAAAATCTTTGGGTTGAATATCGGTTACTTGAGCTTTTCCTTTTCCTACACCTCCTTTAGGAGCTTTATTGCCAGCTTGTGAACGCTCTTTTTGTAGGAGGTACATAAAACTTGCAAAGCTAAGGATTCAACGTCTTCCATAAGGATTTCATTTTTCATTTTTAAGGTGGTGCTTGGCGACCAACGTGCCGAAGAGGGAAGAGTGGCTAGGGAGAGATTTCCATTGCTATCTAAATAAATGCGGCCTAGGTCATGGTTGGCAAACTGGGGATCGCGATTAGGTCCAAAATTATAAGTGAAAACCAAACTAGGATTCCCTGATTTCAGCAGACCATTGGCATCTTGGCTAACAAAGAAAAGGAATTCGTCTTCAGCTGTACGTGGAGAAACAGCGTTAGGTAACACATCGCCCAGACGATTCTGTACATAGGAAAGTTTGAAGGCTTCGCGTTGTGTTTTTTCCATATCATGGTTGAGCCAGTCGATGTCGCGGTAGAAATAAAAAAGAACCATGAGAATTAAAGAGGTCAAAGCCATGGCGATGAGTAATTCAATAAAAGTGATAAAATGCCTTTTTTTTAGGCATTTAGGGCTGCGGTTTTTTCTCATGGGGTGGCTTCTCTGCTTCGGGTTGGATAGGTTCTTTATTAGCTCTCAAATCTCGCAAAATAAATATTTTATATTTGTAAGCTTGTGTCGTTTTTGATGGACCTTTTAGTTTAATTTTTTTGGTTTCATATTGAGGATAAAATTTAAAGATTAATTCGAAAATATAGGCTGTGGTTTCTTGAGGAGTTTGAGACTTGGGCTTATGTATCACAGGCTCGAAATAGTAATAGCCCTTGAAGGGAAGACTTGCACCATTGTTTAGCTTTTGAGATCTTGAGGTGTTATTTCAAACCTTCTTTTACTTTCAATATCATTCCATTCAATTTTATTGGTCAACAAGTCCGATACACTTGTGCAAACAAAAGTGTGACTGCATGGTCGAGTTCAATTTTTTTGATGAATTCGCGTTGGGACCTTGCCATGGCAGCATGAGGATAAATCAAGGGAAAGACACATAACACGATAATGGCGAAGGCGATGAGCACTTCGAGAAGCAGGATGGTGCGCCGCTTAAAACGTATCAATAGATTAAACGCAAAGTTGCAAAGGCCTAAAGTCGCAAAGAAGTTGATCAGGTTGAGTCTCAAATAGGCGAGGGCTTGGGCTCCAATAATTTTATGTGAAAATTCATTTTTCATTTTTGTGTCTTTGGTCCTCAACGGTTTTGTGCGTTTAAATTCTCTCAGCTCTTCTTATAAAATGGCAATCATTTCTTCGAAAGACTGCTACTGAAATTATGAATGAAGAATTTCAAATAGAAGTTTATAAGCTCGAAAAATGAAGATAATTACGGTTAAAAGGTAAGGCAGAAGTCAACAGAACCGACACCATGAAGCCGGCGCCTTCGGCGACCATGATGCCCCATTCCGCGGTCGGCGGCCGCACCCCGAGGCCGATGAACGACAGGCCGGCGGCGTTGAGGATGGCATAGCCCATGGTCAGCGACATCTGCACGATCATGATCGGCATGATGTTGGGCAGGATATGCACCAGCAGGATGCGGAATTCGCCATTGCCGGACAGCCGGGCCGCCTGCACGAAGCCGGCGTCGCGGCGCACATTGGCTTCCGCGCGGGCGACGCGGGCATAGAGCGGGAAATTCACGATCGCGGTCGCGATGATGATGTTCTGCACGGTGTTGCCGAGGGCTGCGACGATGCCCATCGCCAGCACGAACAGCGGAAAGGCCATGATGGTGTCGGCGATGCGGCCGACGATGCGGTCGGTCCAGCCGCCGAAATAACCGGCGGCGATACCGGCAAGGCCCCCATCAGAAACACCAGCACCACCGAGGCCACCGCGATAAAGCTGTCGAGCCGCGTCGCCACGATGACGCGGCTGAAGATGTCGCGGCCAAGCTGGTCGGTGCCGAACCAGTGCGCCGCCGACGGCGGCTTCAGCGCCGCCGCGGTATCGGAGGCCAGGGGATCATAGGGGACGACAAAGGGGCCGAACAGCGCCGCGAAGGCGATCACGATCAGAGGCCGAACGCGAACGCGGTGACGCGGTTCTCGCCGAGCACATAGCGGGTGTGCTCGAACATCGCAGCCATTCCCGAGGTGCGCGCGGGGGCAGCGGGTTCAACGGTCGGCGCAACGGTGCTCATGCTTCAATCCTCAGCCTTCAAGCCGCACGCGCGGGTCGA
>CAVVKX010000014.1:0-7532 GCA_963748975.1 uncultured Parachlamydiaceae bacterium | reverse complement strand
TCAGTTGGTGTTTGTTAAAGCCGAATTGGCGCTGCGTGCTGACTATTTCGAAAAGAAAAGAAATATATCGAGCATCATCATTTTAGAACGCACACGTTATGATCTTGAAATGATTAAGGAATTGATGTTTGCATAGGGTATTGACAAATTATCACTCCATTTTAGTAGGCGTCAAATCTGGAGAACCACCTCCTGCTTGAATTTATTAGCTTCCTCCTGATTTTTTGTTTGTTATTGACGAGTCCCATCAAACTATTCCACAACTCCATGCGATGTTTAATGGGGACAGAGCCCGTAAGCAATCTTTAGTCGATTTTGGCTTTAGACTTCCTTCCCATTTGATAACAGACCCTTAAAGTTTGAAGAAACATATAAGCATATGCATCAAGTCATCTATGTGTCGAGGCAACACCCGGTGCTTGGGAAGTAGCTGGAAGCGGGTGGTGAAGTGGTAATAGCAAAGCTATACGACCCACAGGCTTGCTTGATCCTGTCATAAGATATTCGTCCAGCCAAAGGACATAAATATCGCCTTGCTGAAATCCATCGCCATACAGAAAAGGCGGGCGTGTCGCTCGTCACTACTTTGACAAAACGCTTAGCTGAGGAGCTTAGTAAATATTAAAGTGAATGTCGTTGTAGGTGTTCATAACCAAATATCTTCATTCGATATCGACACGATCGAACGTATGCAGATTATCGAGACTTGTGTGCAGGGTATTTGACGTCCTAGTGGGTATTAGTTTATTGCGCGAGGTGCTTAGACATACCAGAGGTTTCATTGGTTTGCATTTTATATGCAGATAAAGAAGGCTTTTTGGTAGCCAAAACCTCTTCGACTCAAACCTGTGGAAGGGCAGCAACATAATAGCGAAGGTCGAGTGATTATGTATGCCATAAGAAAACAAATCTATTAAGAAAACGCTTCAGGTTACTCAGGTAACGTAGAGCTATGCAAGAAAGATATAATATCGAGCATGGCATTACTCCTAAGACTGTTCTCCGTGAAATTTCACCTCTTTTAGAAGAAGTGACCTATGAAGTTGGAGAAGGAAGAAAAAGCTTTCAGAGGGGCTGAAACTAAACATGAATATCTTACCTTAAAGAGGTCGCGCCAAAATTAAAGAATTTGAAGCTGAATGAAGCAAGCTGCCAAGACAATGCAGTTTGAAGACGCTGCTTTTCTGCGCGATGAAATGCGTAGATATCAACAGTATGGATAATGGATCTTACTTAAATGACTCGCCCAAATACCGTCCATGTAGCCCCATTCCCGATTAATATTGTTTCTGGAGAATATATGTAGATGATTTTTTTTCGGGCACGGGCACGGCTTTTGTTTACGCACTTTTATTGAATCTATTTTGCTTATTGAAAAGTTTTCATTGTGGACATTGTGTGATCCTTTGAATATATATCTAAATAGACACAATGACAATATTCGCAGACATGCAGCTCATGCTCATCTGTGACAATTTTTTTCGTCGTGATTGATAGTGATGATAAAGCCAAAGACCCATGATGGTGACTAAAGTTGAACTCAGGTACAGCATAAAAGCGGGTATTAGCTACAATTCAATCATGCTTCGCCTTTTGTAAACGTGATTTCCACTTGGCCACTTTAGCACAAAATCTTCAGGGTTTATTTGAAAATGAATGCCTTTTAATAGTTTTTCAGCTAACACTGTTTGCGACTCATCCATTGAGGATTCTTGGGGATGAAACGATAGAAAATTTGCCCTGAATTTGCATTTCACTCGCACATCATACAATATATGTTGTTGATGGAAGTGACTAGGAGAGAACTTATGCAATTCAAATAAAGGGTAAATTGGATTGAAACTTTGGATAGGAAAATCAGCCAGTGGTCGCGATACAGCACAATTTTGCGCTCCAAGCTTATGAAGGGAAATGTGTAAACTATCAAAATAATTTCCGATTACCTCTCTTTCAATATCTATAAAAGGATTATTTCATCATTCTACACTATCATAAGAGATCGATTCATATGTGTGGGTTTAGAAACTCTCCTAGTCGGGAAAAGGGAGGTGGGGCTCATTGACTGGCGTTAATCTACCTTCCATATTGGGTTGAGCGAGACTTACCAGAATGGCAAATCCTTATCGGTCTGACAGAACTTTTGACAAAATGTGCTAGGGTTTTTGTCGCAGGAAGATGCTGATTGTTTTCGCCTAGGGAAAAAAGTCGTATGTGAAAATAGAATGGCTGCTAACAGATGCATACCCAATGCAAGGCTAAAGGCCCAAAGGAATTGATGATCAAACGGCTTTTGGATGGGCGCACCCGGATATGAATTTCACTGTTTTTGGAAGATTTTTCTAACTTTAGCATTTCAATTCTTTATCCTAGACTTTGCATAATCAATTTCCATGCCCGAATTAAACCTTTGTAGTGCGAAGGCCTTCCTTCGCTTTCTAAAAAAAACACAATCAATCACCGATGTCAAAATTTAGATCCCACTTTATATTTCAAAATTGTTATGTAAAAAGCGAAGGAAGGCCTTCGCACTCCAAAGCGATGCAAAATTCTTTTTACAAAACTTTCTTTTTTTGCATCGCAACGCTCCGCGGTTCAAATATTTAGGCTGTTTTCTATTGACTTGTGGGTAATAGCATGCGCACACGGGAACGGGTTTAATTCGGGATGTATAAGGTCACTCTTAATAAAATTCATTGTTTTCATTTTCGTCATGTTTATAGACTAAACGAATGTGTTCTGAACATTCCTGAACAATAGAAAAGATACGTAAAAAGAACCCATACTCTACACGACGATCTATACTGACAACAACAGTAGGTTCTATTCCATGATGCAATTTTTTCAATTGTTCTATGTCAGCCACTAAGTGCTTTTTTAACGAAGCTAGATCTACCATGGCTTTTTTTGATCCAACATAAATAACATTTTGTGCGTCAACGACTACTAATAATTGCGAGGTAAGCGGTGCAGAATTCCGATCAAGAGTAGGGTTTTCTATATTTAATGATTTTAGTGGCAAAATATCCGATGTGATAATGAAAAAAATCAGCATCAAAAAGATAACGTCAACCAGTGGAGTCAAATCAATTAAATTTAGGGATATTTTAAGGTTAGTCTTGAAACGCATTATTAAAGATCCATTTCTAGAAGCTTATTTCATGCTCATCGCGATGGACTAATAAATCCACAATTTCCGATGAAGTCGTTTGAATTTCTAAAACAAAACCTTCAATACGACTGACAATATAATTGTAGGCAAGAACGGAAGGTATCGCCACAACTAATCCAGCTGCGGTAGTCACTAAGGCATATTCCATAGCTTCTCCAATGCGCGTAGCTGATAAATCGACGAGTCCGCTCAGCCGCATTTCACCAAAAGCTTGAATGAAGCCTAGCACGGTTCCCAATAGTCCTATCAAAGGTGTTATATAAGCGATGATAGAAAGAATTTTGGCATTTTTTTCAAGTTGCGCAATTTCGATCAAACCTGAGATTTCCATCGCATTTTCAATTTGTTCTTTTGAACGGTTATGTTTGATTAAACCAGCCTTAATAATATTGGCAATGGTACCCCCGGTGCTTTCACAGAGCTGAATGGCTTCTATGATATTTCCTTCATTTATAATCTGGCGCAAATTAATGATGAATTTATTGGTGTCGATCTCTGCACGCCTGAGCTGCATCATTCTTTCAACGAAGATTGTAAAGGCCAATATGGAACAACCTATGATCACAATCAGAATGATGTTCCAGTTGGAATTATAGTGGAAAAGGTTTGTAATTGATAAGTATAAAAAATTAGCGATAACCATAATCTTTTTCCATTTTTTCTTTAGCTTTTAAAGCCCATTCTCCTCCCATTTTGGAGGTGGCTTCTAATTGTTTGCGCGCTAATTCGTAGCGATTTTGTTTTTCATAGATCTCAGCTCTTAAAAACATAGCTTTAACCCTTAAGCTTGAGACTGCGTCATCATTGACGACCTTTGAAAGGATCAGAATGGCTTTTTCGGGTTGATTCATTTCCTTAAAACATTGACTTTGTTGGATTAATAAATCAAGGCGTTGGTCTGTGCTGAGAACTTTTCCTTTAGATGCATCCTCTGCTTGTTGCAAACATTCTAAAGCATAGGCATATTCTTTGCGACTTATTGCGATGATACCTTTAGTGCGACCAGGCCCTAGAAAGAAAATATCCACGTGTGATTTTAGCAGATTTATATTTTTCGAGCATATTTGATAATATTTGCTCTGCTTCTTTAGGACTATTCGCGGCAATATAGGCTTGGGAAAGCCAGTAAGCCCCTTCCTCTTCTAGACGCCAAAATGAATCCTGGTGAAGCATCCACTTTTTATGAGGATTACCCTCATCATTCAACTCTTTCAATAATTGTTGTAAAGCTTCTTGGGCAAATTGCAAATAAACTTGCTTTTTGGCGCGTGAAGATTCGTTAGATAAAGTAAAATTGGTGGTTCCTCTTTCCAAATGGGATCGATAACGGATAAGTAGATAATGTTCCATAAGATCGTTAGGGATTTTGTGACTAGACAATAGCTTTTCAAAATAAGTTTCTACATCTTGAAAGTTATCGATGGCCAGGGTTAAATTCTTTTTTCGTAACCAACGGCCTTCGGATGAGCGACGTTCTCTTTTATTATCTAATCCAATAAGAAAGAAAGCATTAAGAATAAAAGGACTTTCTGGATATAGTTCCGGAAAAGCATTCAAATGTTTGATAGCTGAGCGCTCACCTTGTAAGTATTCTTGATAAGAAAATAAAGTGAAATAGGCTTCGGGAGCTATGGGGGAAAAAGGATATTTTTTTAAAATTTCTTCTTTACAAGAGCGTATGAAGGACTGGTCTCTTTGCAATTTTTCTGCGCACTTGGATATGTAATATAAAGCTGTAGGAGCTAACAGGGATTCAGGCCATTCAGAATAAAGTTTTTGAAAAGTTTCTTCAGCCTTATCATAATTTGTGCTTTTGTAAAAAAGAATACCAAGCAGATTTAATGCTTCCGGATAGCATGAGCTTTTTTTAAAGTCTTGAAGTCCTTTTTGAAGTTGTGAGATCGCTGCAGGATATAGATCTTCTGATAGTTTTGCTGCTATATGGCTGTATAAAAAATAGGCTTCAAGAGGATCAGAAAGTGCAAGTAGTAAGGGCTTTGGTTCACTTCCATTATCCATAATTTTTCCAGGACGTTTAAAGCTTTCCTTTGATCTTTTCCTAATGCATCAAAAGCTAATGCCTGAGTTAAAATAGCTCTGGCACTTTTATCAGGTTGACTAGTTTGTAGGAGCTGGTTGGCTCTTTCCAAAGAAAACACCGCACGTTCGAAGAGCTTGTGGGCTTCCTCATTTTTTTCATCTAATCCTAACGACTGTCCTTCCTCAAATTCGTTCAGCCCGCGAAAATACCATGCCATAGCATAGATAGGACTGTTGGAATTGCTCAACTGAGTCAATTGACGGAAACGCCGGTCCCTTTCCAAGAAGGTTGGATGGGCCTGTGCTTTTAATAGATGGGCTTGATTTTGGTATTCTTGAGAGTAAATTTAGAAGTATCGGAAAAAATTTCATCCGCTTTTTGTAATGCATCTTCATCCTTTAAACTTCTACCCATTGTGAGATAATATTCTCCCAATGCCAGCATGGAACTATCTTTATTTTTGATTGCCAGGAGTTTTGTCAGTACCTCCCCAGCCTTAGCAAAATATTCTTTCCTTTTCGCCTCTGAAATATCTGGTCTCTCGGCTGATTTTAAGTAGCTGTTCTCCAAAAGATAATAAGCGTCTTCAAGCCAGGGTGCATAGTTTGAATTATGTTGATCCATTGCTTTTTCAAAAAAAAAGTTGGGCTTTTTCGAAATGCTGGTTCTTAAATTCATTCTCCCCCCGCAAAAAACTTAATTCATATTTTAATATGTCATCTGGGATGATCATTTTTTCTGCCTGATTTAAGTAGTGCCTAGCTTCGTCAAAAGATTCTTGAGCCATCTCAATGCGTGCAAGATAAAAATTAGATAGGATTTCCAAACGAGGACTTTTTGCATTTTTAATATGGAGAAAAGCAGCCTGGGCATTAGAAAAATCGCCTTTAAAATAATAAGATAAGGCGAGTTCAAATAAGCTTCTTCGCGATGTAAGATAGGCTCAGGGTGAACTGCATCTAGATAAGATAGAAGGATTGAAATGGCTTGATCATGCTGTCCTTCGTTTCTATAGGCGGACCCTAATAGAAATTGATGCTCAACAGAAGGTTCATGCTGTTTTTGGAGGATGGCGATAGCCGATTTATAGTCTTTTATTTGCAAAAAAGCTTGTGCGAGGGTGCCGGGCTCGCAGATCAGTGACAATTTTATGAATGATCGACTTTTCAAAGGGAGTCATCCCTTTTTCTGCAATCTTGAGTGCCTCTTGATAAATGGGGATTGCTTCATTGAAAAGAGCCGCGTCAAATAAATCTTCTGCTTGCTGCATCATGGCCCGCATCTCAAAGCTTTGATTGAGACCTCCTCATCTTGTGTTTGAGCTATACTGAAAGCTTGAAAAAAAAGGAAATAACTGGCGACGGCGAGACCTTTATTTAAAGAAATTTTGCTCCACATCATCAATATTTGCTAATTTTTTAATGTCATTAGCATAACAGGATTGAAAAATATCGTAAAAGCTAATTAAAGCCGATCAGCAAAAAAAAGGAAAATATAAAGTCCATAAATCAAGTTCATAACATGTTTTGGAGGCTATTTTATTAGATTAATTTGTTTTTTAACTCACTTTTAAAAATAAAAAAAAACACGCTAAGTGAAGAAAAATGTTGCACAATATGTCCAAAGTTAATATTTATTACATCGTCATGAACTCAAAAATCAGGAGGCATAATACCATGGCATTAAAAGACACAGTGGAGCATTTAAGGGATCTTCTTCGATAAGGTAACACATGATTTAGAGAAAGCCGATAAAGGCAATAAAGCCGCGTCCCAATGCGTACGTACTTGCACTGTACGGATGGAAAAGGTTTCAAAGCTTTATCGTAAAGAGTCCATCAAGAATGAAAAATCTACTAAGAGCACCAAAAAACCAGCCAAAAAGGCAACTACTTCTGCGCCAAAAAAAGCTACTAAGCCTGCCGCAAAGCCTGCGATCAAGTCAAAAGCCAAATTCATAAAGCAAAAGCTCGTCCCATGTCTTTAAAGAGACCAACAGCCAAACTTCCAATTAAACAAATTGCTTGGAAATAACTGTTTTTTGTTAATTGATGTGAAGGGGGAGGAAACCTCCCTTTTTTTTCCATTCTTGATTTTATATTGAAACCTCGTTTAAGCTATACCAATGCAACCCTTAGGTTCATTGCCCGTTTAAGTCTTTTAAGCAAAAATAATCATCCATATGGCCTACTCAAACAAAATCGCTCGGCTCTTGTTAAAATCCATCGATTTTCAAATAAAGGGCACGGTATAGGTCAATTTGAACGCGCGGACGCCACTTTAGCTGACGCAGAAATTTCCTTCGCCATTCCAGGGGATTTGA
>CAVVKX010000013.1:0-107639 GCA_963748975.1 uncultured Parachlamydiaceae bacterium | reverse complement strand
CGAGAGCGCGCGCGCAGCGATGGCCAGCGGCGAGAGAGATGCGCTGAAGCAGTATCTGAACAGGCTGGACCATGCCTTTAGGGGATCGACTCATTTTCTTTTGGATGCGCATGGCGTCGATGTATTGACCGGTGAAAACCGAAGTTGGATGTTACCGCCGTCTCCGCTTTCCAGTTGGGGGCCGTCGAAAAATGGGCAGTTCATTCCGCGCTCACCGATCGCCGGACGGGGCATATTGGGTGGTCGCAACAGGGCCGCTGGGAAGGCCGGATATCTGGACGTATCTTCCTTATTACTTTTTGGTGCTTGGGGCAACGATACTGCTGTGCTGGGTTGCCTCGGCCGGTGTTGTATCGCCAATTTGCAGGATAGCCGGCACCATTGCGCAGTTTGGTCAGGGCAACTTATCTGTGCGCGTGCAGACGAGACGGCAGGACGAGATTGGCCAATTGGGACGCTCGTTCAATCAGATGGCGGAGCGCCTTGAACGGTTGATTGTGAGCGAGCGCAGATTGCTGGGAGACATATCGCACGAGCTTCGATCACCGTTGGCGCGCCTGAAGTTTGCGGTCAAGCTGGCCAGAACATCGCCGGACAGCAAGATGGCGCTGGACCGCATCGAGCGCGACATTGACCGGATTTCTTCGCTGGTGGCCGGAATTCTGGAGATCACTTACATTGAATCCGAGCCTGCGGTTCAGACCTCGAGATGGCGCGCGTGGAAGATATTGTGGATGAAGTGGTGCACGATTGCGCATTGGAAGCTGGGATGCGCGACTGCCGCATTGCGGTGAATGGCCGGATTGGGCGCCAGGTCCAGGGTAACCGCGAACTGTTGCGGCGTGCGGTGGAGAATGTGTTGCGCAACGGGATTCGGTATTCGCCGGATCACTCGACTATTGAAGTCTTTATCGCCGAAGACTCTCGCGCCGCGGTGGTTTCAATTCGCGATTTTGGGCCAGGGATTCCCGAGGACGCGATAGCAAAAATATTCGACCCGTTCTTCCGGCTGGATGAGCGCGCGGGACGCTATTGAGTGGAGGATCGGGGCTGCGGCCTTTCGATCGCAAAGCACGCCGTACAGGTTCATCACGGCACGATCGTCGCAGAGAATGCATCGCCGGGCTTGCGCGTCAAGATTATCGATTCCGCTTCAGTACGAGCGCCTGTATCGAAATGAGCCGGTTTCCGCATTCGATCGAGATCGTCTTGCAGCCCTTAAGGATTCTTAAGCTTCAAAAGGAATCGTACGTTGTCTAATTCTCTAAATGCCTTATGCGAGCGAAACAATACGCGAGGCAATTGAGGAGAACTTCATGAAGCGTCTTATTTGGTTTTGCAATGATTCTAGCGCTCTTTTCGGTGCCTGCATTTGCCGGCAACACAATCACAATCCGTAACGATTCCAGCGAAAGTGCGACGTGGGATCGACGCAGCTCCCCGCGGGCGATTACAAGATAACCTGGACCGGCTCAGGATCGAGTGTTCAGGTCAGCCTCACGCAGAATAAGAAGACCACTTGTCACCGTGCAGGCCAAAGCGGTGGAGCAAAAGAATAACCACACCGGAGTGACCACCGATACCCAGGGCGGAGTCTCGGTCCTGCGCTCGATTCAGTTGAACGATGTGAACCGGTGCTTGCAAAACGCGCCGGTTTCGGACAATAAGGCCCTCGCCAGTCACGAGGGAAAGGCGGGATGCCGGGCTCGACTTGGGCGCTAATTGACGGTGGGGTCGATTGAAGTTGCGGCCGTTGTTGGCGCAGGCATTCCGAATAAAACCAGGCAGGATCAGATGGGCATCCGCGTTGCAAAGTCACACGGGTGCCCATCGTTTTTTATCATTGGTGGGAACGCGCACGAATGCTGGAAGGCGCGGCGCTCGATCAATTGTTGCGCAAGGCAACCATGGGGTTGATGCGGGAGGCTCTCCTGGCGGGAAGATAACCGGCCAGCAGAGCGACGGCGCCGAGAGCAGAATCATGGCGGCGAACGCGTAGCCGGTCGGTGGGCGCGGTTTGAAGAACAGCGCGGCAATGGCGCGGGAACGAAGAGGGAGGCGATGGTTCCCGCAACGATGCCGATGAGGGCGAGGCGAAGGAGTCCTGACGATTACGCTGCGCCGCACCTGGGCCATGGTTGCGCCGAGGGCCATTCGGATTCCGATCTCCTGTGTGCGCTGGGTGACGGAGTAAGAGATGACGCCGTAGATGCTTCGAGCGCGGCAGGCAGCAGGCCAAGTCCGGCGAAGGATCCGACCAGTACGACGAAGAACCGGCGCGGGGAACTGGCGTGATCCACCAGCATCTGGATGGGCTTGAACTCGTTGGCCGGCTGTTTGGGGTTGATTTCGCGCAGCACGCCATGACCGCTGAAGCGAGCGAGGCAGGCGGCAGCTTGGTTCGAACGACGAGATTCGCGCCAACGGGGCCGAATTGCGGCGCAGTATGCGAAAGGTACATTTGCCAGCCGGCATGGGTCTCGGCGTTGGTTCGCGAACATCGGCGACAACGCCGATTACCTGGGCGAGCTGGCCGCCGTTACCACAGCGATTTTCCCGAAGCCGGATCCTGGCCGGGCCAGATATGGCTGGCGACGGTCTGGTTGACGATCACCGCGGCGACATCCTTGTGTTGTATCGTCCGAACGTATATCGCGGCCCGCCACGATGCGCATGCCGAAGGCGTGCAGATAACCGGGCGTGACGACGTAGACAAAGGTGTCGGGTAGGGAACGAGAATTGCTTAAACAGTTTTTTCAGCCCGGCTTCGTCCTGGCTGACGTTCGGATAAACCTCACTCCAAGTGCCTTCAAGGTAGACTTCCCACAATTGCCGGGCCGCCGTGACCGGGCCCGGCAATGTAAAACATATCCAGGTCATACTTCTTGATGACGCGGTTCAAGTGCACGTAGATGAAGTTTTGGCCTGGCGTGGTGCCCCAATGTCCGACTACCAGGGGCTTTACGTGCGACAGTTTTAGCGGTTCTCGCAGCAAAGGATTGTCGTAGAGATAAATCTGGCCGACCGACAGATAATTGGCGGCGCGCCAGTAGGCATCCAGCTTGTGGAGCAAATCCGGGGAGAGGGTTTCCGTCTTTTGGAGCTGATCCGGGGAAAGAGTTTCTGTCTTCATGGTTCAATTCTCCTTTTTTAGTCAAGGCCGAGAACGCCGCACACCATCTTGGCGATCATGCGTTCTTCGTCCGTAGGAATGACGCGGTTCAAAATAAGGCACTTCCACTCCAGCAATATTATCGTAACGTTTTTTGACATCCGTTACTTTTGCGGCTCCCATTGGGTCTATTTCAGATTTGTCAGATAAAAGTGCAGAATAGCTTTCTACCTCATGGTGCAGATTTTGATAAGTTTCTTCAAATTTACCTATTTCTTGACGAGCTTCATTGACTTCAATTTGGAGTAAAGCCTTCTTTAGTTGTAGCGTAGGTAAATATTTCTGCAGCTGCGACAGACGATTTTGCTGTGCCCTGAGTTCATTTTTTGTTAACTTTATCTCGGCCACCCTTGACTCCCGTTAAACAAGTTTGCAATCTTTCAACAATAAGTATTCAAAATAAAAGGCAGGTGGGAATCATGCCTCATGAATCGAAGACCCATAGGGTTTAGGCTCTTGTAACCTGCGCTTCAACATTTAAATGAGAAGGCCAGTATTTGCTGACAAGAGTCTGCTTAATCCCCACTTCTTCCGGTTTAAAGCATTCTGCAAGTGTCTCCCAACCCAAATCTAACGCCTCTTCCAGAGGTAAGTTCACTTCTAGATTCATCATCCGATTTTCGAAAAGTTTGGAATATTGCAAGCAACTGTTCATCCCAACGTGATAACCTAAATCCCATACCTTGGCGCTCACGTGCCTTTTTAGATTCTGCATATAGACGAATCATACCATTCGCGAAATCCCCATGATCTTCACGAGTGACTTTTCCAATGACTAACTGTTTAAGCGGGACAACGAACCAAAGGATCAATCCTACCGTTATGTAAATAGAATTGCCCTTCAGTGATATATCCCGTATTATCCGGAACAGGATGCGTGACATCATTGCCCGGCATCGTAGTCACCCCTACAATCGTGATGGACCGCTTCCCTCGATCAAAACAGCTTTTTCATAACGAGAAGCCAAATCAGAATAAAGCGAACCCGGATAACCACGATTAGAAGGAACCTGGTCCATAGTGATGGCATATTTCTTTGATCGCATCAGCAAAAGCAGTCATGTCCGTGAGCAAACAAGGACATGCTTGCCTCAATAGCAAATTTCTCTGCACAAGCTAATGCCATATCCGGAACCAGCAGGCATTCTACAGCAGGATCTGTGGCCCGATGGATAAACATAACAGTTTTGTTTAATGAGCCGGATTCTTCGGCATTGTCAATAAAGGCTTGATAGTCTTTAAATGTCAAACCCATGCCACCAATGATGACAACATCGGCGTCAGTTTGATTGGCAATACGCATCAACAGGGCATTATAGGGCTCACCTGGCTACGGAAAAAATAGGAATTTTTTGTGATTTGACTAAGCAGTTAAAAACATCAATCATAGGGATGTTCGTTCTTACCATTTGTTGCGGAATAATTCTTTTAACAGGATTAAAAGAAGTCGTGCCAATATTGATGCTTTCACCATAGATCTCAGGCCCTCCATCGATGGGGACACCTGCTCCACTTAAACGACGGCCCAAAAGCGATTCACCAAAATAGCTTGCACTTGACGTTTTAGAAAAACTACTTTGTCATGAGTTGAGATACCCCGTGTGCTTTGAAAAACTTGCAAAGTCACTTGATCGCCCTCTATACGTAGAACGGAAGCATAAACATGACGCCCATCTTGTAAGTCAATTCGAGCCAGCTCGCCCAAACTGACGCCTGTAGCGGTAACGGTGATCAAATTCCCCCGCATGTCATTAATTCTTTCATAGACTTTTTTCATGTCAAATTACCTTCATCTATTAATTTTCCTTTAGGGCGCATTTTCAATGATCTCACCAATGTGAGTAATCGTTTCTCGATATTGCTTAGAATCTGTTGACATAAAGTTCATGTTTTTAATTTTATTCTGCAGATTAAGAAAAAACTGACGCGCTTCATCATGTGTTTGAAACTTAAAGGGTTTGTCAAAAATTTTATTAATAAGCTTAAAAAGCACGATTTGCCTACTCAGTGGACAATAAGCATCTTCTTTATCAAAGGCATTTTGTTGTAAATAAGCGAAATCATAAAGTTCAGCTTTGAGATACACTATCATGTCATTAATAGCGGTCCCCTCTTCACCCACGACTTCCATACGCTTACCTATTTCATTACCGATGCGTAAAATTCGATCGGCTTTACGCACCATCTCACCCCAACCCTCGCATTGATCTTCTAATTCCTCACTGACTTGATTAACATATTTAGACCAAGAAATAAGAGGATCAATTGCAGGATAACGTCTGGAATCTGAGCGTTCTCTTGAAAGACCTAGAAAAGCCCCCACAACGGCTAAGGTTGCCTGTGTGACAGGTTCTTCGAAGTTACCTCCGGCCGGAGACACAGCACCGCCAATAGTGACAGAGCCCTGTTCTCCCCCTTTTAATGCCAACACGCCAGATCGTTCATAAAATTCAGCGATACGAGAAGCAAGATATGCGGGGAAGGCCTCTTCTCCAGGAATTTCTTCCAGACGCCCGGACATTTCACGTAAGGCTTGAGCCCACCTTGAAGTAGAGTCTGCCAAAAGAAGGATGTCAAGGCCCATTTGCCTATAGTATTCAGCAATGGTTACACCCATGTAAATGGAGGATTCGCGTGCTGCAACAGGCATGGAAGATGTGTTACAAATGATCACGGTACGTGTCATTAAAGTTTGACCACTATGAGGATCGATAAGATGAGGGAATTCACGCAGGATTTCCACAACCTCTCCCGCACGTTCTCCACAGGCAACCACGACAACTAAATCGACAGAAGAATATTTAGAAAGGTGATGTTGCAAAACTGTTTTACCCGCTCCAAAAGGTCCAGGGCTACAAAAAGTGCCACCTTTCATGAGAGGAAATTGCGTATCGATAATGCGTAAGCCAGTGTCCATCATTTTTGAGGGTTTAATTTTTTCCCCATGAAAAAGTGCGTTCTTGATCGGCCATTTTTGCACCATGGAAAATTGAACTTCCTTGCCATTTTCATCTGTGGCCTTGGCAACAACGGTTTCAATATTGTAGGAGCCATGCTTAATGACCCATGTGATTTTATACTTACCATAACGGGAAAAAGGAACCATGATGTGGTGTTTAAAACGTTCCTCAATGGTTGTTCCAAGGGTGTCGCCCCTTTCGACCACATCACCCACCTTGACCGTAGGGGTAAAATCCCAATGACGTTCCCTATCTAAAGCAGGGATATAAATGCCCCGTGGCAAGAAAAATCCAGCCACATCGGCCACTTTTTCTAAAGGATTTTGAAGACCATCGAGAATGGAAGTTAAAAGACCCGGCCCTAGTTCTGCTTCAAGCAGTTCGTCCATAAATATCACGGGTGTGCTCGAATTCTATTCCTTTGGTATCTTCATAGACTTGAACTTTTGCTTCATGACCGACGATTTCAATGACTTCCGCTTTAAGTTTGATGCCATTCATCGCCACCATAGCGATTTCACCTTGACGGATATTACCCTCAAATTCGACTTGCAGCAAGTTGCCGAAAGCTTTCACCACTTTACCTTTAGCATTTACTTTTTCATTTTTTGTTGTCAGAATTTCGTTCATGTTTTACCTTTAATGATATTGTCAACAATTTGTAAGCCCTGTTCCTTATTTAATGACATCCATTTTTCTACGAGAAAAAGCTAGCTAAATAAGCCAAAATACGATCAAAAGAAAAGATGTCGAAGCCGCTCATTTCATCCATCTTTTTAAAACGGTATTCAGTCAGAGCTTTGTGTAAAGCCAGTGGTGTGGAATAATTTTCTTCTAAAATAGGTTTTAAATCTTCAAATTCAGGAGGTGTATCGAAGGTTTTAGAGTCCTTTTGAGATAATAGTTGAACAATGATATCTTCATCGGGATCTTCAAATTGGAGTTCTTTGGCAATGTCACGACCCAATTCCTTGGCTCTATATGCAGTTAAAACAAGCCTTAAATTTCTCTCGAGCTCCAAATAACGTTTCAAAAATCCTTGACTTTGTTCAACTTCGTTGCGGAAAAAAGCAGCGATAAGTTCAGGAAAATGAAAAATCCGATCTTCCTTATTTTCATATTGTTCTAAATATTTAGACACATAGAAAGGAAAAAAGGGAACTGTTTCCTAAAAGAGCTTCTTCAAGATCATTTTTATCCAAATTACCAAATGGATCTAAAGGTTCGTTTTTTAAATAGGCACGGACATTAAGAATATCGAAATAACGCCTTAAAACTTTAGTCTGGTCCAAGTCTTTTTTAGATAAATTATCTATAAGTAACCTTTGAAGTCCAACCCATGAAATTTCAGGTTCTTTACCTATTTTTAAAGTCGGTAGCGCAGTTCCGACAAAGTAGTATTGATGCGTCATGGTTGCCCTGGGTTGCCAAAAATCAATTTGCGAAAATCTTTACGCACGTAGCGCGAAATGAGATCCATTAAAGTCTCATCACTCACATCTATAGTCAGATTTTTATCGACATATTTGACCTTGACTCCTCCATCAAAATCACCAAGGACAACACTATGCTCTTTAAGCTTCTTCAATACCCCTTCAGCTAGGAAATCATTGACTTCTTTTATTGAAACCGATTGAGGGATTAAGGCAGATAAATCAGCCGAGATGCCATCCTTTTCAATAGCTTTCACGATGGCAGAAACTAAGTCCGCAAGCACTTTAGGGTTGACTGTTGTCTGGTTCAACATTTTTTGAAGATGGGCATTGAAAAGATCATGCTCAATGGATTGACGTAATGCCTCTATGACTTGTTTCGCTGCTTGTTGCAAGGAAGAATGAAAAACATTACGCTCTTGTTCAATCGCTTTACGCCCTGCATGGATTAATTCTTCCACCTGTTTTTCAGCCTCAGCATTAATGTGCACCGCTTTCTTTTTGGCCTCTTCAATGATTTTTTTAGCTTCCTCTTGAGCAGGTTCTAGAATTTCTTGGCGGAGTTGTTTGGAAATTTTTTGTATTTTATCTTGACCCTTTTCGAGTGACTTCATGGCGTCCTTCCTTTGAACCTAGGCAAAATTTGAGACATAACTATTTGGAAATTAGGGAACTTAATACCTTTTTCTCCAGAGATCGACTTTTCGACCCCAAAAGGCCTCTTATTTTCTGCTTGGGATTTTAAGTACATGATAGTCGGAAACTTATTTTTCGTAATCAGATTTTTTCATGATAATTTGCTCGCCTAAAATTAGGTTGTCATGTTAATTATTTACCGAGTTTTTAAAATAGCTGATAAAAGATAGAAAAATTGAAAATAAATTTTTCCACAAAATCTTAGGTGGTCGCTTGAAATTTAAAATCGGAATGATAGCATTGGGGATGACAATGTTAGCATGCGTGTCATTCCTGTTGGTTGCATGGCAACCCATTGAAAAATCGCCGGGAATTGCCGTATTTACCCCTCCGGCTGGTTGGAAGGCGGCGGATAGTAAAGATTTATCACCGCATGTAAAAGTATTGGTCGTGGGTCCTAAGCTGCAGAATGAAATGCCGCCTACCATGAACCTGATGATTGAGCCATACAACGGTACTTTGAAAAGCTATTTAAAAAACGTTAAAAGAATTAACGATGCTCATGGCGATGTTTGGAAAGACTTAGGATCTCTTAAAACAAAAGCAGGCGAAGCAAGCTTGTCGCAAGTAGAAATACGTTCCAAATGGGGTGGCGAAAAATTGATGCACGCCATCTTAGTGAAAAATGGATATGCCTACGTATTGACAGCAACAGCGACAAAAAATGAGTTTGGACGATTTTATCAGCAATTTTATAGTGCATTACGCTCTTTACAAATTTACGATAATGTATTCGATCTGATCTCAATTTCCGCAAAGCGTGAACATTTAAAAGCAGCTTATGAGTCTTTGAAGGACGCCTTTGGAAAGCTTGTACAATCTCATGCCCCAACGGAAGATGCCCTGTTGGATGATGCATTTAAGAGACAAATATTTGAAAATGCGGACTTTCAAAATACACAGTGGTTGCCCTTTGAAACGATGTTGCAGCGCGATTATAAGGAACTTGGGCCTGAGGGCCAAAAGGGTTTGTTATTAGATTTACAAGATAATTTGTTGAATAACTAAATTAACCCTTAAAACATGATTAAGGAATTTTTAGTCCATCACTTTGATACACAAGAAGAAAGAGTTACTTTGCTCTGTGTCTCAAGTAAAAAACAAGAAAAAAATTGCAGAAAATTTTTTGATGTGCAATAAAAGCGTTTGAAGCAGATATATATATTTTAACACTAAAACTAGGTACCAAGGAGTACATAACATGAAAAAAATCAAAAAGATGATTGCTTTGGCAACGCTGTTAGCGTTGTTCGGATCTACAGCTAATATCAGCGCACAACAATACGTCAGCAATGTGGGCGGGATTGGTTACGAAGAAAGTCGTCAAGCGCATAGCTTAGCTCCTGCTATTGCACTTGGAACGATTGCAGCAGTAGCGATTATTGCTATTGCAGTGCAAAATAGAAGCCATGGTGGACACGGCCACGGTCACGCTCATTAATTCGAACTGTAGTGCATGATGTAATTATGCCGAGCGTTGAAACATTTAGGAAAAGGGTATTATTTGCCCTTTTCTCTTTAATGATTTTAAATGCTTGTTCTACGCCCTGCCGTCAATGGCAACTTACATCGAACACAGGGTCCAAGCGTGACTTTTGCTCTTCCCTTCTTTATTTGAGTCCTGAAGATAAATTTTCAGGCCTAGAAGTGGCTATTTTCAATACTTCTGCAGGAAAGACCACTTACATCAATGTTTTTGGCATAGAACTTGAATCCGAAGGCCAAAGTCCTGAGGGTTATCCAACAATCGCAGTGACTTTTTGCATCGATGGGCACCCCCAAGCTTTCCTAGGTTTTTTACTTCAGGGCAACCATCGCATCCTTCTTCCGGAAAATGCGAGCAACATCCTTGTCGAAGCCCTTCACCAAAATCAAATTGTGGATATTAGTGTGACGCACTATTCCACGAGAATCATCCCTGACAACTTCGTCAAACATTATCAAAAGTTTTAAGATTTTGACATTTTAAAGCAAAATTGTTACGATGCCCGCTAAAATTTAATATTTATTATAAATAGACAAGATCGAACTAAACTAAAAGGATTTTATGCAAAATGCTACCTCTCTTAAAAGATCGTTATTTAACGCACTATTTGGCGCTGAAAACTCTGAAAACAAGCCTGTTAACGATCCTATGGAAGCGACATTAACACAAAAAGTAGAGAGAGCAACAAATGCAAATTTTGCGAATAATGACGACCAAGGTTCGAGTTCCCCACAAAATAAAAAAAAAATTAAACCCATCGAAGAAACAAAATCTCTTGAGATAACAAGCCAAAATGTTGCACACGTATCAAAAATTTTTAAATATCTTACTATTACAAATCTAACAGAGATGACAGATAGTGAATGGTCGAATTTGACTGAAGAGCAAATTTCAACAATTGATTTCGCAAAATTCGATAAAGAAAACCAACCTTTGATTACAAGAAAATTATTAAATAATGTTTTTACCTTTAAAACTAATATTAAATATGAAAAAAGTTTTCAAAATCTTTCATTTCAAACCCTGAAATGGTTATTCAGTTATTTTTATCCCATGCATTGGAAAAGCCTTTCTGATAAACAAGTTCTAGCCATTAATTTTTCAGAAATTGATCCTGAGTGTGTAGACAAGATTATTTTTGAGATAATGAATAATATTTTCCAAATCGAGTGTGGAATGATCAATAGAGTTGATGTCTTTAAAAGACTTACTGATCAAACGCTTTGCTTGCTTAGTAATGATTTTCAACAAGAGCATTGGAATGAACTCGAAGAGGAAACTAAACAAAGAATCAAAGAATTATTTTCGAAAAATGTACTCAACTATCCTAATCTAATCCTGATGTCAGACAGCGAATGGTCAAAGCTATCTGAAGAGCAGATTTTAGCTATCGATTTTGGAAATATTGCTAAGGAATATTTACCTGACATCGCCACAAGATTTGTAAATAATGTTTTTAAACAATTTGGCACAAATTGGCACAAAGGAATAAAAAACGCACTAGTATTTAAAAAACTGTCATTTAATAATATTAAATTAATCGCAAAATATTTTAATGAATATCAATGGGTTAATTTATCTCGAGAACAAATTTTAACATTTAATTTTAAAGAAATTAATAAAGAAGATTTGGATCTGCTTGTTTCTAACTTTATAAAGCATGTTTTTTACATAACAGGTGCCGGAGTCATAAGAGCTTCTCTTTTTTTAAAACTTTCCGATGATACGCTATGCTTTCTAAGTAAGTCTTTTGAAAAAGAACATTGGAATGAACTGGGAGAAACAAGAAGTCAGCGCATCAAAGCCTTATCAAACGAAAACTAGTGCTCAAGACGGACTGTTTATTTTGGTTTCTATGGCTTCAAAGTAACGATAGATAAACAAAAATTGATTTCGCAGATACCTTTCTTCAGGTTCGCTTGGGGAAAATTGATGCAAAAATTGACCAAATTGATAACGATACTCCAATAATTGTCGAAAGATATCCTGGCGGAGCTCTTCCACTTTTTGATTGTTAGAATCTGATAGAGGTACTGTGGTAGCGCGTTGTACAAAAGCCAAAAAATCTTGCAGATAAACTTTGATATCGCTCAAGTCCTGTTCAATTTCTTGGATATGTCTTTGGGTGATTTTTTTCTTTGTCCAACCTTCGATCTGTTCAAGTATATATTTAAATTTTTTCATTCTATTAAAATGCTGTCGATCTTCAGATCGGCCGACTAATCCCATATGAATTTCATAGATTTCATGAAATTTTAGGATTTCAAAAGCCACATTATACTTCCAGTCGGCACGCATCGTTTTAGATAAAACTTGTGCAACAAAGTCTACAACATCCTTATGAAAAGATCCGATTTCATTTAAACCATTAAGGTCATTAATAATGTGCTCTACGTTAGTATGTACCATTTCGCGTGATGACAAGGGCTGCGAAATCTCATACAACCAACGATTCATATTTTGAGAAGCATTGGATAAGTCTTTTTCAACATCATCCCCAGGCCCTTTTTCTAATGAATCGCGTAATTTCTCATAAAGGGCGTCCAGAGATTCAACTTCATAAGTTAATTGGAGTAAGCGTTTGCATTGTGTATGTTTTGAGCCCACAAGCCATTTTAGTCCCCATTGCGAACGGAAATGCCGATATGGAGGCGTGCGCAACAAAAAATCTCTATATTTAATAATCATTGCACCCAAAGTTTGAATCTCCAAACGATGTGCACTCATGACATCCAAAGCTAATTCTTTACTAGCCAAATCATTCCTTAGTCCTTGAGACTCCATTTTAAAAACCCGCGACTGCTGAAACAAAGTGTCCCTTAAGGCCTCGTAATAATCCATAAATAATTGATAATTTCTTTCCTCAACTTGAACCTGTTTGATGGCATTTATAATATCCTGAGAGGGCAAGGATTGTGTATCCTGATTAAGTTCCCGGAGCTTTAATAATCCATAAAGGCTTTTAAAATTTTCTTGATCATTTGAATCCAGAGCATTAAAAACAGAGTAGCTTTGAAATTTATTGAGGCTTGGCTCAATTCGAGCATAAAACTGATTATACGCTTGCATGTGCTCATTAAATTTCTGATGCCAAAATTGCAGATCCTTCTTGCTTTTATCAAGATTAGCCTGAAGTTGACGATCCAGAAGAGATGATGATTGAAAGAAACGTTTAAATCGTATCCATACATGCCGATCCCCTCTACACATTTCACGATATTTCCAAAGAAGGATTCCCATGCGGCGAATAGCCCAAGAAACATCTTCCATACGATGCATGAGCATGATTTTTATCGAGTTTATAATGGAGGAGATTTCTTTGCGCCACTTCTCAATACCCATTTGTTCGATTTCTTGAAAAAGTTGAGTCACACAACTCTCTAAAGTTTCCACGTAATGCCATAAGCTGCTATTAATAAGTGACAAAGAGGATTCAAAATCTCGGGGTGTTGGTCGATTTTCTTGATTAATAGATACTTGCTGAATTCTTTTTTCAAAGATCTCTAAAGCCTCGGATAATTTCATATGAAATGTCACTTTAGAGGCCAGTTGAGGCTTCTCGTCCAGGATACGAATAGACTGAACGATACACTCCCCTAAAATGCCTTCTTTTTCATAAAGAAATTGATCCAGCTGGTCATAAAAAGGTTTGCCCAGCGCAAGGATTCCTTCAAAATCTATAGGTTTCCAAGTCATCATAAATTTATTTTTGTTGATAATCAGCTATTTTCGTCATATTACAAAAATAATTTTATATAGCAAAAGGATTCGCACAAAATCGCTGTATATCACTTTGCATTATTCATCTTTCACTTCCTTATCTTTTTATTTGGACTTGCGATTATTCGTCTATAGGATGTAAAATTGATAAAAAAAAGGATTTCCCCATGCAAAAAGGACATATACTTCAATTTGATTGCCAGCAGTGCAAATCAACCATTGAATTTTCCATCTTTGAATTGGAAAAACCAGGACATTATGTTCAATGTGCTCAATGTCAAAAGAAGTATGTTTTTAATGATGAAAACCTGATTCGCCAACTCAAAAAATTTGCGTCCCTTTGCAAGCAAATCATTGATTCTGAAGAAATTTTAGGAAACACAACAGTAGGTATCGATGTGGGAGACAAACATGTAAAAGTTCCTTATAAATTGCTTCTTACTCGATTCACCTCCAGTTTGGACTTGATTATCGGAAACCAAACTGTTAGCATTCGATTTAGAATCGAGCCTCTTAAAGATATGCCGGGAGAAAAAAATGCCTAATAAATTAGAACAGCTAAAAAAATTTACCGTCATTGTTGTTGATACAGGTGATATTGACGCAGTTAAAAAATTTACTCCACAAGACGCCACCACTAATCCCTCCTTAATTTTAGCTGCGACACAAAAACCTCAGTACCAGCATTTGATAGAAGAGGCTGTAAACTATGCCAAAAACAAAGCTAAAAATCCTACGGATGTCCGTCCTTTGATGATGGATAAGCTGTTTGTAAATTTCGGAGCGGAAATCCTCAAATTGATTCCCGGCCGAGTATCGACTGAAGTCGATGCACGCCTTTCGTTTGACATCGATGGTAGCATTCGAAAAGCACACTCCCTCATTAAACTCTACCATGAAGCGGGTATTGAAAAAGAGCGTATTTTGATAAAATTGGCCTCTACCTGGGAAGGGACTCGCGCTGCTCAAGTTCTAGAAAAGGAAGGTATTCATTGCAACATGACTTTGCTCTTCAGTTTACCGCAAGCTATTGCTAGTGCTGAAGTGGGAGCCACCTTAATGTCCCCTTTTGTGGGTCGCATCCTAGACTGGCACAAACAACATGATAAAACCAGCGGCTATGCCCCAGAAGATGATCCAGGAGTTAAATCCGTCACTCAAGTTTATAACTATCTAAAGAAGTTCGATTATAAAACACTAGTCATGGGTGCAAGCTTTCGTAATATTGACGAAATTCTTGAGTTAGCGGGCTGCGATTTACTGACTATCGCACCTCCATTATTAGAGGAACTTAAAAATGCCCAGGGACCTGTTTCGCGTAAATTGGATAGTGAAAAAGCCCATCATTTGGATCTTAAAAAGATATCGCTTGATGAAAAAACTTTTCGTTTGCTGTTAAATGATAATGCCATGGCCACAGAGAAGTTATCAGAAGGTATACGTAAATTTGCTGAGGATTCGATTAAACTCGAACATCATATAGCGGAAGCGTATAAACTTTAGTCCTTCAACATCTTTGTTTCACAAAATTAATCACCGAATCAAATTGATTTCTTTTATTTAAATATATCTTTAGATCTTGTAAATAATCAATAAGACATATATAAATTTACGTAACTTCATTTTCTAAGGAGCATAAAAATGACTGCTGATGTCATTCATAGAGCTCAAAAAGCCTTACTTCTTTGCCAGCCGCAAAAAAATCCAAAAGAAGATACAAAGTTAAAGTCGGGTATAATCAGTGGCCACAAAGTGGCCATTTTAGGAGTTTTAGCCGGCTCTTCTGCATTAATAGCCCTTGCTGCCACTATATCCTTTGTATTTGCCTCCTATATTGTCGCCGCGATTTGTGCAGCTGCATTAGTCACAGTTCTTCTCTCGACTGTTCTGGCCTCGCGCCTCAATATCTCCAAAAAAATACTTACACTTTTGGACAATCTTGCTCAAAACGTTACTGATTTGTTTAACAAAAACCTTGGGCTCCACAAAGACATCGATCTACTCAAAGAGAGTTTAAAAAAACGTGAAGTCTTGAAAAAGCAAGTTGAGGAAACTAAGAATCCTGCGGCTTTGATTAAGACTCCTGAGGAAGAATTAAAACATAAAGTTGAAGAACTCAGCCAAAAGCTTTTGGATTCTCAACAAGAAGTTGAAAAACTCAAAAAAATTAAAGACCCTCTAGCTAACAAAGAACAAGCACAACAACACATTCCTTTAGAAAATCGTATGATGGACTTGAAACTTTCAAATCAAAATATGACAAAAGCTAAGGAAGCTAAAACTCTTCCTTTGCGAAACAAAAAAGATGACGATAATGTCGAACTCAAAAGAAAATTGAATGAAGTGCAAGATAGAGAAACTTTGCTTAAACAGCAACTGAAACAAAAAGAACAAGAACTTCAAAACCGCCAAGCAAAAAATCCAAACATACATCCTCTACAAAAACAATATAATATCTTAAAGCAGCAGTACACTGAATTAGAATTACATTATAAAGAATTAGTCAAAGAGTATAAAGACCTGGACGACACATATAATCGTGAAACTAATGAGTGGCAAGTTTGGGGTGATTCAGCAGAAAAAGAAATTGATGAACTTAAAAAGAAGCTTTTAGCCAAAGTATCTGACCAAACTCAGGGAATTGTGGGAATTTTGTCAAGTCAGGCGCATATAGCTAACGCTTTAAAAAAAGTTTCAGAAGATCTAAAGGGAAAATTTAAAAATAAAAAACACAAAGACAAAATAGAAAAAGTCATTACTGACCTTTTGACAAATCTTAAGCAAAACCCTCTTGAAACAATTAATGGACTCATGCCTAAAAAAGAACAGTCGCCCCAAAAAACTTAAAATTACTCGTTAACCAAAGAGGAAAATATGACCGCAGAAGTCATTTATAAAGCACATAAAGTTTTATTTCTTGGTGATGAACTTCCCAAAGACTTTAATAAAAAAAAAATCGCTGGTTTAAATGGGCATAAAATCGCGACGTTAGTCATTTTGTCGACTGCTACTGTTCTAGCTGCCACTGCTACTGTTGTGGCTGCGATTTTTGCTTTTAATATTGTAGCTGCAGTATGCGCTTCAACATTTGTCATTCTGACTATTTCCTCCATTTTAACAAGCCGCATAAAACTTACCCACCAATTGGTGGGTCTTCTTTAGAAACTTGACTCAACGCGTGACAGGTCAATTCAACCAAATAGAGCAAAATAAAGCTCACGAAAAACATCTCATTGAAAAAAATAATAGAGACTTACAGGAAAAGCAAAAGGAAATAGATCGATTAAAACTCGAGCTTTTGCAACCTAATAACGCTATTGAGCAGGTTCAACAAGAAGATTTAAAATTGAAGGAAAAAATCAGCAAATTACAAAATCAAATAGAAGCTATTCAGCAACAAAATATTCTCGTTATAAAAGAAAAACAAAAGCTACAGGATGATATCAGTAACAAGCAGAACGAAATCAAAGCTCTTAAAGTGCAAAAGGCTCAACCTGTATCTCCTATCGAATCTATCCAATTGCCTGATATAAAACCTGAGATGTTACCTAAATTGGTAGAACAGCTTAATCATCAAATAGAGGATCTCAAAAATAAAAATAACGAAGCGCTCGAAGCTCAGCAGCATTTAAACAGCCAATTGGAAAATGTGAAAAGCCTGCATCAAGCGGAGAAAGATTTGTTAAATAATCAAGTTTCAAGAAAAGACGAAGAAATTAAAGAAAAAATTCTTGAAAATGAAGCTCTTAAACAAAGCCTTGAAAAGCAAAAAGCCTTATTACAAAAAGCTGTAAGTTTAGAAGATTTTGAGGCACAGAAAAAAGAAAGTGAACTCAATAAACAAAAATTAGAAAAAAAAGTAGCCGAAATTAGGGCAAAAGAAGAGATCACAGATCTTACAAAAGAAAAAAATGATTTTGAAGATAAATTAGTCATTTGCCAAATAGAACTAAAAGATAACATTGGGAAACTAGAAAAACTTGGCTTAAAATATAAAGATATGGGCAAATCCAATGATAAACTTGTCAAGCCTCCTGAAGAAATTGTAAAACCACCTCAAGGAGAATCACCCAATTCACCCGAAGTTCAGAAAAATCAACCCAAGCATATATGGAAAGGTAAAACTTTGCAGGCCGAGATTGATCAACTTAAAGAAGAATTAAAAAATAAAAAAGATGAATATGATGAATTAAAAAAAGAATTTGATACAAACGAAAAATTTCAACTTAAATTTCAACATCTTCAAAAAACATTTAAAGAAGAAAAAGATAAGTTTGATGAAAAATTAAATGAATGGAAAATTGAAGAGAATAAAGCTCACGGACTGAAAACTGATAATGACCATTTAAAACGTGCAATAAAAGATCAAAAGACAATCATAACAAATTGGGAAAATGCCTATCGACGACTTAAAGATGAATGGTATGGAATAAGTGCAATTATTGGCAAAAAAGGCCAAGCTATAATTCAAGAGAATGAAAATTTACGTCCTGAGAAAAGAAGGACTTTAACTCAACTTCAATTAACTCTAGATGCTATTCCAACGATTGCAACTCTAATTGAAGGAGCATTTATAGGAGTAGATAACATACGCGAAAATGAAGAATAAACTTTTAAGGAAAAAAAATGGGCCAAGAAATTGTAATTATTAAGGAAGCTCAACAAGCGTTGAGAGTCGATGAGCCTCAAAACGAACAAGGCTTTGCTGATCCTAAGATTGTTCGATGGAATAACCACAAGATTGTGACAATTGGCTTCATCGCAGCCGGATCAATTCTTGCAGCCACTTCAGTTGTCGTCACAGCTATTTTTTTCTCATATATTGCTGCCGCTCTAGCTGCCACCACACTAGTTGCCCTTATATTAGCAGGGATCGTAGCTTCTCGTGTAGATGTTTCTAAAGAACTTTTAGTTCTAATAGGAAAAATGAGTGCTAAAATTCTCAAACAGCATGACCAAAATATAAAACTAAATAAACAGGTTCTTGATGTTCCTGGAAATCAAAAATTATTAGGCTTACAACAGATAGAAATAAGTCGTCTCAAAAAAGAATTAGAAGCTTTAAAACCAGTTGAGGCTAAAAAAGTTGTTATTAAACCAGAAGAAGTTATTCAAAAAGAGCAACCTAAACCTAAAGAGAAGCTCCCCGAAATTAAAAAAGAAGAGTTATCACAACCCAAGGAAATAATTTTGAGGGGGATCAATATCCTGGAAGTTCGCCAACAGGAAGAAGATGAAGACATTATTGAAGAAGATATTCTAGAAGAAGATATGCCAAAAGAAGAACCCAAGGAGCAGTTTCCTGAAATTAAAAAAGAAGTATTACAACAACCAGAAGAAAAACAAAATTCTTCTGAAAATCAAATAAATGCTCCGGAAGATAAAACGAAAGAACCTATCCCCTATCAACAACAACAGCAAAAAAACCCAGTAATTGAAAAACCGGCAGTAGCGCAAAAAATAGCCTCACCTAATGCGATTAAAAAAATCCCCATTCAGCAGAAAGAGCCACCAAAAGAATTTCCTAAAATTAACCCTGATTCATCAAAACCAGAAAAGACAACTCAAGAGCTTCAAAACGAAATCAATCAACTTGAAGAAAAGCTTTTGGACCATGAATTAATGATTTTGTCTAACAAATCTGATGGGTATGCAAATTGCTTACTTTTATTCAAGAATGGCTTATTAGATACAAAAGAATTTAAGCTTACACAAAACGAAAAAGATATCTTTGTTCATTTAATAAATCCTTTAATTGAATTCAATAAAACTGAATATTTCAAAAAAAGAGATTTGTTAAAAAATCAACCAAAAAATAAGCCTTCAAATTTATCGAAAGAAGAACTTTCTAATAAAGTCGCATTTTTAGAAAAACAGAATAAAAATAAAAAAATTATTAGCGATACAGAATTCTTTATAGGTAATGAAGAGGCTTTAAACGATCTAGCAGAATTGGATTTAACGATTAAAATTAAGAAAGCAACTCTCTCAACAAATGCCAAGAAAAATTTTGCAGATGAATTAACGAAAGCTAAAGTGGACTTAAAATCTCGTTTTGGACCTTTCAAAGAGGAAAGAAGTAACGCTCTTTTAGCAATAGAGCAAAAATAACGGGATAGTAAGCTAGCCTTCGCTGAGATTTGGGTTATACATATTTTTTCATTCACATACCCGGTGCTTCGCCGAAGGCTTTGGAGTGTCGGTACTTTAGTACCGCTTTTTTTAGAGTGTTTGTGATAAAGAAAACATCTTGTTGTTCATCGATCAGCGGAAAAAAGCGGTACTAAAGTACCGACACTCCAAAGCCTTCGGCGAAGCATTGACGGTTTTTTTTTCCAAGTATATTAATTATCAACACAGTATGTTTTTTTTGCTGCTATTATATTATAAAAAATTATTTTAAAGCATTTTATTACTTGTAAAAAACGTTCATATGTATTTATATATAGTACTGTTTAAATAACTTCCTGCTAAAAGGAGAACTACAATGGTTGTAGAAAAAGTCATGCCAGCTCAAATTATTAAAGCTGGTCAACAAGCGCTAAAAATCGATCAGTCTCAAAATATCAGAGATGCGCAAGATCCTAAAATTCACGTATTGAACGGCCACAAGGTGGCAACATTTATCGTGATCGGCACTAGCTCAGCTATCGTTGCCACTGCAGTTGTTGTCACGGCCATTTTTTTCTCCTATATAGCCGCTGCACTTGCCTCGGCCGCCCTTGTAGCTTTAGTTTTAACAGCGATTGTAGCTTTTCGTATCGACGTTTCAAAAGAATTATTAGGCCTAATTGATAGGCTGAGCGCTAAAATCAATGGGATGTATAATCAAATCGTAGATCTTAATGGTAAAAAAGCCCCGGCGCTTCTCGGCAATGAACAAGTCATTCTCCAACAAAAGCAAGAAATTGACCGCTTAAAAAAGGAGTTGGAAGCTGCTATGCTTCCCAAAGAGAAAAAAGAACTCATTCAAGAAGCTACAAAAGCAACTCCTAAACCAATAGAGACTCCTCAAACACTCCCCGAACCTAAAGTAGAGATCATTGAGGAAAAAGGCAAGCTTGAAATTCTACAAAACGTCGCAAAAGAAATCGTAGAAGACCCAAAAGAAATCAAAGAAGAACAGAAAGATTTCATAGAAGATCAAAAAGAGCCTACTAAAGAGCAAAAACAAAACGAAAAAGAAGTGGTTGCCAAAGAAAATGCAGAAGGGGAAAAAAGTTTTGCTGATAAAAAGCAGATCTTTGGGACGATCTTCGCTAAACCGAAACCTGTCATCAAAACTGTCCCCGAAAAGACGCCTCCAACCGAAGAGGTTATTGTAGAAAAGGTACAACAAGAAGTTCAACAAAATGTCGCACCATTAGTTCTTGATCAGGTCATTGAACCTCCAGCACCCCCTGCAGATGATCAAAAAGAACTGGGAAATGCTGGGCTTTCACCTCAAAAGCAGGTAGAAGCTGATGAAGAAAAATTACAAAACCAAATAAAGGATCTTCAAAGTAAAATTTCCGTAGTGGAACTTAGTCTATTAACAGAGAGAAAGCGAGGTTACGAAAAAACCTTAACATCTTTTAAGCCAGACTCACTAAAAGAGACAAAGTTTAGTAAAAAAGAAAAAAAGGCATTAAATTTATTGATTGAGGGATTGCAACAAGATTTTCAAAAAAAATTTGAAGAAGATCAAAACAAAATGAAGCAAACGGTTAAAAAGATCGAGGTCAATCAAACACAAGATGAGCTTAAAAATAAAAAAAGCTTTTTAGAGGAACAGCTTAAAAATAAAAAGAATATGATCTTTGTAGAAGGCTTGATCGGAAATGAGCTTGCTTTAAATGCCATTGCAAATTTAAATTTAATTCAATTTAGTGAAATAATAAAGAATAAAATTATAGATAAACTCGACCTAGACCTTAAAGCCGTGCAGGGATATCAAGCTAAAGTAAGAGAGAATTTTAACGCTCCAAAATAACCTTTTTTATTTGGAGTACACACTTTAAGAGAACTCCAAATAGACGAACCTTAATTATTTAGCACTCTTATCCCTCAAGTGCTAAATTTTCCTTGATTAAAATCCCTTTTTATTCTATAGTGAAATCATAAGAGGGAGGCTGTCTCTTGAAAACTCTTAAATCACCTGCTATAAAAAAATCAGCAAAGCATAATCGTGAGCGCCAAGTTTTATTTGGTTTAGTAGAACTTTATCTTAAAACTGGCAAGCCTATCGGATCGAACACACTGAAAGACAGCAGTTTTGATGAGTTGAGTTCGGCGACTATTCGTAATTATTTTGCGAATCTTGAAGTAGAAGGCTATCTTTCCCAGCAGCATACATCAGGTGGACGCGTTCCGACAGCTAAAGCTTTTCGACTTTACGCTAGCGAATATATTCAAACAGAGAGCATGCACAACTCCCCCATTCCTGAATTTAAAACTTTGAGTCAGAAGGAAACCCATGAACTGGCGACCTATTTAGAGGAAGCTGCCGAAACCTTGAGTCAACTGACACAAACAGCCGTTTTTCTATCCGCCCCCCGTTTTGATCACGACTATATCAATGATGTTAAATTTGTAGGGATAGACCATTCACGCTGCCTATGTGTCATGGTGACCAATTTTGGCATGATTCAGACAGAAGTTTTACATCTAGACAAGAAACTAAGCTCTTTCTCATTAAAACGCATAGAAGCTTACTTTCGATGGCGCTTAAACCGCATGCATCAAAAAGTTGAAGCCGAAGAATTAAACAAACCCGATAACCTCACAGAAGAGGAAGAGCTGCTTGCCCAGCAATATTATCATGAAATCATGATGCGCTACATTGTGAGCTATACTAACTTTACAGATGAAGACATTTATACAACCGGTTTTTCGAAACTTTTGGCTTATCCGGATTTGCAAGACACAGCCACTTTAGCCCAGTGTTTGTCTCTTTTTGAAAATGTGCATTCCTTACGTTTGCTTTTAAAGGAATGTACCAAAAAAGGAACACTTAGATATTGGATAGGGGAAGACTTACAAGCTTTTTCCAACTGCCCGGTCGATTGCGCAGTCATCACAGTTCCCTACTATATCAACCAAAAATGTGTGGGTGCAGTGGGACTTTTAGGACCCATCCGCCTTCCCTATAGGCAGCTTTTTGGGTTATTAAAGCATTTTTCTGAAAGCATCAGTCATGCCCTCACACGAAGCATCTACAAGTTTAAAATCACTTATCGACAGCCCCATCCTGAAAAAATTAGCGCGCCAAGTGATCCTCAACTATTAGGACATTCTCGCCAGATGCTTATTGAACATAACCGTTAAGTTAAAAGGAGTAAAAAATAATGTCATCAGGAAATAATCAAGAACCAAAATCTAATTCAGACGAAGAAGAACAGACATCCCAGGAACGCGATGAATCTGCGACTTCAGAATCGAAAACGATTAGCCCCGACAAGGACAAGGTAGAACTTGAACAATTAAAAAAAGAATGTGGGGACTATAAGGACAAATACTTAAGGTCGATCGCCGAAGCCGAAAACTTAAGAAAGCGCTTGCATAAAGAACGCCATGATATGACACAGATGGCTGTACAAAGCATCATCGTGGATTTCCTTAACCCCTTCGATCATTTAGAAAATGCATTGGCTTTTACGGGAAATATGTCTGATGAGGTTAAGAATTGGGCGGCAGGCTTTAAAATGATACTTAACCAATTTAAGGATGTTTTAGCAGCTAATGATGTCCATCCCTTTAAGTCAGTAGGAATGATCTTTGACCCACACAATCATGAAGCCGTTGAAATGGTTGAAACAGCGGAATATCCTCCCGGAACTGTTCTAGAGGAAAGCATTAGGGGTTATAAATTGGGTAGCAAAACCATACGACCTGCACGAGTGAAAGTGGCCAAAGCGCTAGCGAATTCAAAATCATCGGAACAAAAAACCGAACACATTCAAAATCATGATAAAAAAACAGAAACCGAAAGTTAAATTATTAAAATAAGGAGTTTTGACTATGAGTCAAAAAAAATCAAAAATTATAGGCATAGATTTAGGAACCACAAACTCCTGTGTAGCAGTGATGGAAGGTGGTACTCCTAAAGTGATACCCAACGCCGAAGGCGCAAGAACCACACCTTCCGTTGTTGCGTATAAACCGAATGGCGAACGTTTAGTCGGTGTTCCCGCTAAACGCCAAGCTATTACAAATCCTGAAAATACAATTATGTCTGCAAAACGTTTTATTGGACGTAAGTATGATGAAGTGATTTCAGAAATTAAAACAGTCCCTTTTAAGGTCACCAAAAATGCTAATGGCGATGCAGTTTTCGAGGTGCTCGGGAGCAAAATAGTGACTCCCGAAGAAGTTAGCGCCCAGATCTTGATCAAGATGAAGGAAACAGCCGAATCTTATTTAGGCGAAAAAGTAACGGAAGCTGTTATCACTGTACCTGCTTACTTTAACGACTCACAACGTCAGTCTACCAAGGATGCAGGGCGTATTGCGGGATTGGATGTCAAACGCATCATCCCAGAGCCTACAGCTGCTGCATTGGCTTATGGTCTAGATAAAGAAAAAACCGACAGAAAAATTGCTGTATTTGATCTGGGCGGGGGTACGTTTGATATCTCCATGCTAGAAATCGGAGATGGCGTCTTCGAAGTGCTGGCTACTAATGGTGACACTCATCTGGGAGGCGACGATTTCGATAATGAAATCCTCAAATGGATTTTAGAAACGTTTAAGCAAGAAACAGGCATTGATCTGCACAACGATAAGATGGCTTTGCAGCGTTTGCGTGATGCAGCTGAAAAAGCCAAAATTGAACTTTCTGGCACACAATCGACGGAAATCAATCAACCATTTATCACAATGGATGCTTCAGGACCTAAACATCTTTCTTTGACCTTAACGCGTGCCAAATTGGAAAGCTTAACTGCTAACCTCATAGAACGCACAAAAGAGCCTTGCATAAAAGCATTGCAAGATGCCGGATTAAAAAAAGAAGATATCCATGAAGTGATTTTAGTGGGCGGCATGACTCGTATGCCAGCCGTGCAAGAGGTCGTTAAAACCATTTTCGGCAAAGAAGGACACAAAGGTGTGAATCCTGATGAAGTGGTTGCCATTGGAGCCGCTATTCAAGGTGGTGTATTGTCCGGCGATGTCAAAGACGTTCTTTTGTTAGATGTTACTCCCTTGACATTAGGTATTGAAACAATGGGTGGCGTCTTAACTCCTCTTGTAGAACGTAATACCACTATTCCGACTCAGAAGAAACAAATTTTCTCCACGGCAGGAGATAACCAGCCTGCTGTCACCATCCGTGTTCTTCAAGGGGAACGTAAAATGGCCAATGACAACCGAGAAATCGGGCGTTTCGACTTAACTGATATCCCACCGGCACCCAGAGGTGTTCCACAAATTGAAGTGGCCTTTGATATAGACGCAGATGGAATATTGCATGTTTCTGCAAAAGATATGGCTAGCGGAAAAGAACAAAAAATCCGTATTGAAGCTCAGTCTGGTTTACGCGAAGATGATATCAAACGTATGTTGAAAGACGCAGAACTACATGCTGAAGAAGATAAAAAACGCAAAGACGAAGTCGAAATACGTAATGAGGCAGATTCACTCGTCTTCCGAGCAACTAAAGCTCTTAGTGAATATAAAGATAAGCTTCCTAAAAATATAGTCGACGACGTTCAAAGCAAAATTGATGATGTTAAGAAGGCTTTGGAAGGTTCTGATGCAAATCGTATCAAAACAGCTAAACAAGAGCTCGAAACACACATGCAGCATATCGGTGAAGCAATGGCAAAAGCAGGCAGTGCCGGCGCGGGTCCGCAAGCAGGAGCAGGTGCTGAACATCAAGGTCCAGGCGAAGGCTTTGGCGGTGGAGGATTTGGAAGTGGTAGCACCGCTGAACAATCCCAAAAGCAGAGTGGTGGATCAGGCGATGATAATATCGAGGAGGCCGATGTAGAAATTATTGACGACAATAAAAAATAGTGGAATTTAACCCGTGCCCGAATTAAAACCCGTGCCCGTGTGCGTGCCCGATTAATATTATTTCTGGATTGTGTGTAGATAGTTATTTTTCGGGCACGGGCACGGGTTTTTCGGGCACGGGCACCGTTTTTTATTAACCAGTTAAAAAGTGATCGATTTCTTTCAAAACTAAATCCTGATGTGTCCAAGGAAGGGAATGTCCTGAATGATCCACAATTTTGTAACTAAATTCAACCAGATTTTGTAAAAAAGGAAGCTGCTTTTGATAGGGTGCCAAGGAGTCCTGGCGACCAAAAACAGCACGGACAGGAATGGGAACAGACTTTAAATCTTCAGACAATGGAAATTCATTCATCATGTGCTTGTAAATAAAAGCATTTTTCCAAATACTAAACAAACTTCCCGAAGATTTCAATTTTTGCTCAGCTTCTGCCATGACAGGTAAAGGAGCAAATGTTTTTTTTAAGTAAGCTTGAGTTTTTGTAAACGCAATAGGAAAAAGAATAAGTCTTCCTATAAGTGGAGAAATCGCGAGTTTATACCCCATTTCAGAGGGAGGATTTGGATCATGCAGCATAGGGTTGATTAATAGAACGCTCTCCACATGATCAGGGTTAAGGGATAGATAGGTCAAAGCTAAATATGCCCCCCAAGAATAAGCTATGAAACTTACACGATCTTTTTGCGACGATAAAACAGTTCGGTTCAGCTGTGTGAATAAATGATCAAAAGATGTTTTTTCCGAGGGGATATGAAAAACATAGTTATCAAATCCCCTCGATGTACATATCGGAATTAGGTTATCAAATTCTGCACCTTTACTAAAGAACGAAGGAAGCCATACAATAGATTTCATGTTTGATCTGGTTTCACTCTCATGTACAAAAATCTCTAATGCACCTTAATTCCAAAAATGGCCAAGGATTCGGCTAAGATCATTAAAAGTCAAATAAAGGAATAACCCAATCAGTAGTATAGCAAAAGGAAGTACGAGTTTTTCCAAAAGCTTAGGGCTTATTTTCCTTCCAGTGATCATCTCGATGAATGACATTAAAATCGTCCCTCCATCAAGAACCGGAATAGGCAACAAGTTAAGAACGCCCAAATTAAGGCTGATCGCGCCCACCCAGAAAAGAGCATCTCTTAAGCTGACCATCCAGCTATCATGCACGACTTGAACAATCCCAATGGGACCACTGAGCCATTTTGGATTAAGAGATCCAGTGACTAGAGCTGACAAGGTACGCCAAATTTCATCAAAAACATTAACGAACATTTCCGCAGGGTTAGGATTATAGTCCACTTTGCGGTCTTGCACACTGGGTAAGCCAAGCATGAGCTCTTTTTCTTTGGCTGCTAGCAGATTCAGCGCACGGGCTCGTGTGTCAGGATCTTCAATGGATTCCATTTCTTTTCTTTCATGCAGCATTTCAGCCGAAAGCCAAGCCTGTTTTTCTGGAGAGATAAAAATTTGACTACGCGTTTTAGGAATCACAGGATTTAAAAGAAAGAAGTTGCCAGCGCTGAGGATAGGATTCGGTGCGCCGATACTCTGGACAATTTGATTAAAATCCGTCCAATTAATGTCCTTATCAAAAGAACGATCGGCCTCTTTCCAAGTGATGGATTTTTCAACTTGTGGGTCCCTTTGAACAATAATCGTCAAACTATTCTTTTGTAAGTTGGATAATAACTCTGCGGCATTATGAATGGGCTTATTATGAACAGCAATAATTTTATCGCCAGGTTGCAAGGGATTTTCCAGTGACGAGAATGGATACTTTGGAAAAGCTTCCTCTTCTTTATCTTTATCTATAAACTTAACTCTGCTCTCTACAACACCTTGGTCGTTTAAATTATAAGGAATGACATAGAGATCGTGTAATTTTACATTGTTAAGATGAGAGGCATATTGCCAGTCAGTCAATTCATCCTTGAATTGAGAATCAAGCTTCAACTCTTGCACCGGAATTCTTGGAGCACGAGCAAGAAAATGCTGCCCGGCTCTTTCTACTGTCAAAAGTGCGCGGCCATCATTAAGTATATTGTTAAGCTGCATTGAAGAAAATATAATCTCCCCATCGACCCAAAAAATACGATCTCCATACTGAATCCCGCTTGTTTGAAGAGGAGAGCCCTCAGGCAAAGGATTATCCTTGCCTTGCGGCAGTTTTTCATAAAGGATGTAATTAGCTGGTTGAACAATCCCTGCAGTCAGGATATCCTTTTCAAGAGATGCAGGATGAGGATAGGTTTTTACATTATAATCAAAAGGAGTTTTTTGTTTGCCATCAGAATTAACCTTCTCACCTTTTACTTCGATGTGCTTGTCAGCCATCATAGGAGCATATAAATGGTCTTTAGAACTTTGAAAGGCCTTATTGTCATAGGAAAGAATTTCATCACCCGGACGCACACCATGCGTATAGAGTTCGGATTTAGAATCAACCCAACCTATTTTTGCTGTATATTCGCTGAAATTTTTTTGACGACCACCGCCAATCCATAATAAGCCGAATATCAAAAAAGCAAATAAAAGGTTAACCAGTGGGCCCATGACAGCAACTTTAATACGATCAATAGGCCGCTTGCTGAAAAAGCTGTCAGGGACAGAATAGGGATCTTTTTCTTTATCAAGATCCTGACCGGCAATTTTAACATATCCTCCGAAAAGGATCCAACCTATTTGCCATTTAACACCTTTATGCACCCATGAAAAAATGGGCTTACCAAAGCCTATGGCGAAAGTTTCGACACGCATACCCACCCGACGTGCCATGAAATAGTGGCCGAGTTCATGGATAAATATCAAAAAGCTCAGCGCTAATATCGCAAATATAATATACAAAATACTTAAAATCATGCTTGATTGACCTTATGTTTAACCCAGAAACAAAGTATGCCATAAACAAAGTAAACTGACCATCTAAAAATGAAGGAAACACACCCTTTATACTGTTTTGGCCTCTTGCCTAGCTTGTGCATCCACAGCCAAGATATCATCCAAGGAGTTTATTACCATGGACTGATGGGCGTGCATCAATTTTTCTAACTTGATTCCTATCTCCTGCCAACTGATTTCTTTGGCTAGAAAACGATTGACTAAAGCTTCATTGGCGGCATTCATAAAACAAGGCATACTACCACCGTTTAATATCGCATCAAAAGCTAGACTCAAGCAACGAAACCTTTCAAAATCCGGAGGATAAAACTGAAAATTATGCATCTTTGTAAAATCAAATTTCGGTAGCATCCCGGGTTGGCGCTCCGGATAAGTCATTGCATATTGGATGGGAGTGATCATATTTGGATCACCTAATTGAGCCATCATCGATCCATCCATAAATTCAATCATGCTATGGATGAAACTTTGAGGATGTATCACAACTTCTATTTGCTTGATCGGCACATCAAAAAGCCAGTGGGCTTCGATGACTTCCAATCCTTTATTCATTAAAGTCGAGCAATCGATAGTTATTTTTGGCCCCATACGCCAAGTGGGATGACTAAGGGCTTGTTCGACAGTAACTTGACCCAGTTGTTCCCTGGTCCATGTCCGAAAAGGTCCACCTGAAGCAGTAAGGATCATGCGATGGATCCTTTTGGGGTCTTCCCCATTTAAGCACTGAAAAAGAGCACTATGTTCGCTATCTATCGGTATTAACTGAACCCCATGCTCCTTCACAAGTGACATGACTAAAGCGCCGCCGGAAACCAAAGATTCTTTATTAGCCAAGCCAATATTTTTGCCCGCTTGGATAGCAGCAACAGTGGGAATAAGCCCGATAGTTCCTGTCAAAGCTGAAATTATCATCTGAGCCGGGGGATGGGTTGCAACCGCCATTAAGCCCGCTTTTCCTGCGACAACTTCAAAGTGAGGAAGCCTTTTTTGTAGCTCTAAAGCTTTATCCTCATCATACACGGCAATTAATTGTGGATTAAATTCTTGCGCTTGTTTTTCCAAAAGATCGATATTAGATTTTGCCGCCAAAGCCGTTACGCAGAACCGATCTTTCAAATGACGCACCACATTGAGGGCATTGTTTCCAATTGAACCTGTGCAGCCTAAAATAGCAATATTTCTCATAAAAATGCCTCAAAAGAATGGGAAGTATAACATACAATAAAATAAAGTCAACGAGCCCATCAATAATTATAATATTGCCTAAAAATTTACAAAAAAATGTTATTTAATGTATAGTTGGTTGAAAAATTAAATCGGAGTGAGTGAAATTTATGGTATTAACAAACCCATTGCGGAAGAATCTCCAAACACTTCAAAATCTCGATCCACAAAAAGATACTGTAAATCTTGATGAAGCAAAGATATTACACAGATATCCTATAGAAAAAAAATCTTTCGTTTGTAATTTTCTGCGATGGCTTGTCCGACGCATATTTTGTACACACTTTCCCTCCAATCCGTATTTAGATCAAGCCACAAAAGTTATCTTAGAACAAGTCGATAAACTTAAGCAATGTTCTACTGAAGATAAGTTTTTAATTGACAAAGCCTTTATAAATTTAAGCCAAATCATTAAAAAAAACAAAGGTAGAGATGGACAATCAGTGGCACGAATTGCTCAGAAAATCCAAAATTTGCCTATTGAACAAATATTGAATAAGAATGAGCCCTTTGTTCCGAAAAAACCTGAAGCTCTTATCCATGCTAAGGAAAACAAAGCGCCAAAAGAAGAAGGACCGCAGCAAAAGGTCGAAAACCTTCCAAATAATAATAGTGCCCATGCAATCCCTAAGAACAATGAGCCTGATAAAGACTTGGAAAAGCCAGAAATAACAAAACAACCTGATCAAAAGATTTTGGTTAATGAAAAACTTCAAGATGAAAATAAACATATCGACAACGGTATACCCAAGGAAAAGAACCCTCACGAAAAAGAAATCGAACAACGTCTTGAAATTATTGACGTATTAACGGAGCGACTAAATGAAAATGATGAATGGATGAGTGATTCTGATGAAGAATTAGGTAACGAAGATAATTTAAACATTGCTAATCTTGAGGGGGCTCAGCCCATACAAGAGGTAAAAGTTCAAATAAAGGAAAATAAGCCTCAAGAACAAGTCATTGAAATACCTCAACCTCCGGTAAAAAAAGTTTTCAAAGGAAATCAGGAGCCTATTGATACGCTGATTAAAGGTTTAACGTATGTTAATCAAATCGATGATCATGAATATTCTATAGCAAAGTATGTAGAGAAAATACAAGATCATCAGGCGATTGTTATCTCCAATAACATATCAGAAAAAAATTTAGCGACCTTTATCAAGACTTACCCACTATTTAATGATCAAATAAAACCAATCATAATCTCTAAAGTTCTAGATCAGGGTCTTATAGGTAAACAAGACTTTAAGCAATTTTTTGAGCAAGTAAAAGATGAAAAGCCGGACATATGGAAAGAAGCAAGTAAAGCCTTTATAAAATCCAATAAGAATAAAAAGATGATCGATTTTATTCAATTTACCGGCTCAGGTTTACTTTGCCTTTCCATAGAAAATATGAGCGTGATTTTTGAAGATCAAATCAAGCTTAACAATAAAGAATTTGCCCTTCATCTGTTTGAACATTTCTTAAAATTAAAGGCACCGGAAATACAGCAAAAGTTTCTCAATAATCTTGAACTCTTTTTAAGAAGTGTGGTCCTTCCATTAAATGGCGAGGACAAAGAATATTGGTTAAAGTTCATTAAGATAATAGAAACTCACGATAAACCTGAAAATATCACTAAAATTATCATACAGGCGATTGATAATCTCATTCTAATTAAAAACAAAAGCGCTGTTTTTGATCTTCCAGCTAAAATTATGAATTGTGTGCCCATTGAAAAGTATCAAGAGGATTTTCCAGACATTAGCCTTGCAATTATCATTCAAACCAATCGTTTAAATGATCCTGCAATTCAACTCTTATTGATGAGATTACTTGATGCATTGCTCGATGAAAATTTTCCTAGAGAGCAGTGCTTAAAGTTTCTCTATAAACTTCCGCCTGATTTTATTGATCTTTATGCAATGAAAAATTTGAACCCGGAAATGAAAGAAAAATATTCAAGGATTCTCTCTTTAATGGCGCCTAATGAAGCTGCTTATCGGATAAATCTAGATTGGGAAGCAATCCTTAAATGGCAAACACATTATGAGGGTGTTTTACCTTTTATCACCAACATTGACAAATTATATAAGTTATTTAAACCCATTTTTTTGTCTAGAGATGAAAAAATCTTAGGTCAGATATTCAGCCATCTGGAAAATGAGCCATGGAAAGCTTTTTTGTTGGCCGGCTATAAAATAGATAATGATCCTATGGCGAAAAAGCCTGAGGGGGAGGACCTTCAAGAGTTATTGAAAAAAATTTATCAGGAAAATGCTGCATTAAATAAACCTTTGCATGATTGGTTGAAAGGTCAAATAACTCCAACTAATCATTTACATTATCCTGAATGCACTCAAATTTTTGGCAGCGCTAAACAAGTAAAGAATAGAACATGCTCCGATGAAAGTGATCAATTAAATCTTTTTTTCAAATATGAGCCTACAGTTAATATTGTCAAAAAGCATAACATATTTAATCTGCTTGATGAGAAAACTCAGGAATATTTAATAAAGAATTTTACAGATCTGACGTCAGTTGATTTAAGTCGCAAAATTCTCCATATCCATCCTTATCAAATAGCTATTGGTCTGCTGAACGCTGATACAAGAAAAAAGATTTGTGAAGCTATCCTTATAGGGAAAAAATCCAAATCCTTGCCTGATAGATTTCTGTCAAATTTAGTTACAATGACTGAGCAAATTAACATTAAAATCGCTGCCCTTAAAGATAAGAACTTAAGGGGGAAACTCATTAATGTCACGCAGGATGACTTACTTAATTTTGTCACTGATATAAAAAAATAGTAATAAAAAAGCGGCGCTAAAGCACAATTGTGTTGATTCGCGGAGCGTTGCGATGAGTAAAACAATCTTTAAAGGTGAAGAAGTTTCGCATCGCTTTCGGACTGCGTTGTTGCATAAATAACCACAGAGCCAGTGAGATCACAGAGAAGCGATGAGAAAGTTGAGGAGGGTTATACTATTAAACGACGAATACCATACTTCAGCAATTTTACGTTAAAGTTGATCAATAGTCCTTCTGCCTCCTCCGGCCTGTTTCTGGACAAAAGCTTGCTCTGAACAGGTAACAGCTCAGAACAGCTTTATTTCAACAATCGACTTGCCCTTCAACAACCAAGTCAAAGCGATACCCAGCATCTAATTTTTTTTTATAAAAATAGGAAGGATTTTTTGTCTTTCGATTTTTAGACCACTTAATGAAACTCGTGACACAAACAACTTCATATGCAGACTCTTATAATCCTGACCTATCTCTGTGAACCTGTATAGCTGCGCCAATAATTTGTTCTGTTAAAGTATCTCTGAAATGTCGGACATTTAAGGACAACATCTGAGCATATGTTAAAGCCAGAGCATTAAACATCATGACAAGCTTAGGAATACACCAAAGTATGAAAAAAACAGCCTAATTCTCCCCATCTCACATTTTCTCAGTGATCTCACTGGCTAGTGGTGAATTGTACAACAAAGCCCTTTGATTTTTAATGCATCGCGGACGTTTCGCGTAAAAAAGATTGATGCGTTTTGTGCTTTAGCGCCGCTTTTTTATAGCGGCCCAGCTAATATTTTTTGTTATCGAGGGGTGTACCTTAAATCTTTCTTTTCAAAAATGATCTATTTTTATATACTTTTACCCATAGCTTCTCAAAATTTATCTTGAGAAGGGGCACATATCATTAATATTTTCAAGGAGAAGTAGAATCTCATGCCCACTATGAATCAACTTGTACGAAAACCACGTACTCCTAAAAAAAGACGCAGTAAGTCTCCAGCCTTGCATAAATGCCCTCAAAGACGGGGAGTTTGCTTACAGGTTAAGACTAAAACGCCAAAAAAGCCTAACTCAGCTTTGCGAAAAGTAGCTTGGGTACGCTTATCAACAGGCCAGGAAGTCATCGCCTATATTGGTGGAGAAGGCCACAACCTACAAGAGCATAGTATCGTGCTTGTACGCGGAGGCCGTGTCAAGGACCTTCCGGGTGTACGTTATCATATTGTTCGCGGTACTTTAGATTGTGCAGCAGTACAAAACCGTAAAAAGTCAAGATCTAAGTATGGTGCAAAACGGCCTAAGTAACGCTAAAATACTCCTGAATGGGTATTTTGGCCCGTGATCTGCGTTCTATAGTAAGAACGTTAATCACGCGCAGGTTTTAGGAAGATTTTTCTAAAATCGGGTGAAGCATTCAGATCTTCGACGAACGGCAGGCTGTTATTTCAGCCGCCTATTATAAAAAGAATGCAATAATGAAGAGGAAAAAATGTCAAGAAGACGAAGAGCAGAAAAAAGACAAATCGATCCTGAACCACTTTATGGCAGCACTTTGCTAGCTAAATTTATCAATAAAGTGATGATGGGCGGTAAAAAATCTGTAGCTCGCAGAATCGTGTACAGTGCCCTAGAAAAATTCGCCAAGCGCATTAAAGCAGAAAATCCGTTAGAAGCTTTTGAACAAGCTTTGGAAAATGCTAAACCGGCATTGGAAGTAAAATCACGCCGCATCGGTGGCGCCACCTATCAAGTGCCTATTGAAATCCCCGCCAATCGCCGTATTTCTATGGCTATGGGCTGGATTATCACCCACTCCAGAGCCAAAGCAGGGCGTTCCATGGAAGAAGGGTTAGCTTCAGAGCTAGCTGACTGTTTCAATAACCAAGGAACAACCATTAAGAAAAAAGACGATACACACAGAATGGCCGAGGCTAATAAAGCCTTTGCTCACTACAAGTGGTAAAAGGGAGATAAAAATATGGCAAGGCCAGAAAAAGAAAAACTTAAAAATGTCCGTAATATTGGCATCATGGCCCACATTGATGCCGGTAAGACAACGACGACAGAAAGGATCCTTTATTACACCGGCCGTGTACACCGTATGGGTGAAGTACATGAAGGTGCTGCCACGATGGACTGGATGGAACAGGAACAGGAGCGCGGGATCACGATCACTTCCGCCGCCACGACTGTATTCTGGAAAGATTGTAAAATCAATATCATCGACACTCCGGGTCACGTGGACTTCACCATTGAAGTCGAACGTTCCTTACGAGTTCTCGATGGCTCTGTAGCCGTATTCTGCTCAGTATCAGGTGTAGAGCCTCAGTCTGAAACGGTTTGGCGTCAAGCTGACAAGTACGGTGTGCCACGTATCGCATTCGTCAATAAAATGGACCGCATCGGCGCAGACTTCTTTGACGCTATTAAGACAATGCGTGAAAAACTCCATGCCAATGCAATTCCTGTCCACTGCCCCATAGGCGCGGAATCCGAGTTCAAAGGCATGGTGGACTTAGTGAGTATGAAGGCACTTTATTTCCACGACGAAACCTTGGGTGCGGACTGGGAAGAAACAGAAGTTCCTGCGGACCTCCTTGAAAAATGCAAAGAGATGCGTGCTGAACTTCTTGAAGAGTTAGCTACTATTGACGAAAGCAATGAATCATTCATGACAAAAGTGTTGGAAAATCCGGAGTCACTCACTATTGATGAAATTAATGCTGCGATACGAAAAGGTGTTTGCGGCAATAAATTTACGCCGGTACTTTGCGGATCGGCTTTCAAAAATAAAGGCGTGCAACAGCTGCTTGATGCAGTTGTCACTTGGATGCCCTCTCCATTAGACCGTGGTGAAATTAAAGCCCACGACCTAAAGACAGACCAAGATATCTTGCTACAGCCCGATGACAACGCTCCCTTTGCTGCACTTGCGTTTAAGATCATGACTGACCCGTATGTAGGGCGTCTGACTTATATTCGTATCTACAGCGGAACGCTGACAAAAGGGATGAGTTTAATCAATAGCACTAAAGATACCAAGGAAAGAATCTCCCGTCTCTTAGAAATGCACGCCAACCAGCGTAAAGAGAAAGATGAGTTCTATACAGGTGATATCGCAGCTTGCATCGGCCTCAAAAAGGCCAGCACCGGCGACACCCTTTGCTCGCCTGACCACCCGATCCTACTCGAAAAGATGGAATTTCCTGAGCCGGTGATTTCTATGGCGATCGAACCTAAATCCAAAGCTGACCGAGAAAAGTTAGCTCAGGCTCTATCTTCTTTATCCGAAGAAGATCCCACATTCCGTGTTTACACTAACGAAGAAACCGGGCAGACCATTATTGCGGGTATGGGTGAACTCCACCTAGAAATTCTGCATGATCGTATGAAGCGTGAGTTCAACGTGGAAGCCAACGTAGGTAAACCACAAGTTTCTTATAAAGAAACGATCACGGCACCAGCTGCCAGCCAAACTAAGTTCGTTAAACAATCCGGTGGACGCGGTCAATACGCGCACGTCGAATTGGAAATCGAACCCAACGAGAAAGGCAAAGGCAACGAAGTCGTTAGCAAAATTGTGGGCGGCGTCATTCCCAAGGAATTTATTGCACCTACAATTAAGGGTATTGAAGAAGGTTTGGCAACAGGCGTTCTTGCTGGATATAACTTAGTCGATGTTAAAGTCGCTATCGTCTACGGTTCTTACCATGACGTTGACTCAAACGAGATGGCATTTAAGATTTGCGGTTCTATGGCTGTAAAAGATGCGGCTAGAAAGGGCAAGCCTATCTTGTTAGAGCCTATCATGAAAGTCGATGTGACAACACCTGAACAATATGTAGGGGATGTCATCGGAGACCTTAACCGCCGACGTGGCCAGATTTTGGGTCAGGAAAGTCACAAGGGTGCAGCGATTATTCATGCTGAAGTCCCTTTAAACGAGATGTTTGGTTATTCGACATTATTACGTTCTCTATCATCCGGTCGTGCCGTTTATGTGATGGAACCCAGCCACTTCGAAAAAGTGCCGGCAAAAATACAAGAAGAAATTATTAAGAAATAAGGTTTATTATAATATGGCAAAACAACAAGAGAAACAGGCGAAGCAAGAGAAGCTGCTGCCTAAGCCGGCACGGCAGAAGATCCGTATCAGGCTTAAAGGATACGATCAACGTAGCCTAGACCGTTCCACGGAAGATATCGTGGAAACAGCTAAGCGCACGGGAGCAGCCGTTGCAGGACCCATACCCCTGCCGACACGTATTGTAAAATTTACAGTATTGCGCTCACCTAACATCGACCGCAAATCTCGCGAGCAATTTGAGATGCGCACACACAAGCGCCTCGTTGATATCCTCAACCCCACAGGTAAAACAATCGACGCCCTCAAGACGTTAACATTACCTGCCGGCGTTGATATCAAAATCAAGGCGTAAGGACGAAAGGGACTAAGGGGACTATGAATGTCCATTTAGTCCTTTTTAGCGAAAGTTGAGGTTGAAGGAGCTTTGATCACTACGTGTAGATTTTGAAATCACTTGACCTTGGCAGACATAAAGGATATAGACAACCTGATCTACAACGCCGGGCGAAATGGTGGTACGTTGAATGTATGTATACTCTTGAAAACCATTAGGCAGTTTCTCTACTTCATAGGGAGGACCAAATTCCTCTTCCACAGTTGTTATTGAGCTTCCCAATTGAATGCTTTCGAAACCTTGGGGTGTCATCACTGGAGAGCTACAAGAAGTCAAGAATAGCATTAAGAATGTTAAGTAGATTTTTTCCATATTCTTCCATCGATTATTGTTCTATATTGATCCGGCGAAGAGTATTCAGCATGTAGCATATAATCACCGTTATCTTGTAATTCATAGACTTCAAAGCCTTCAAAATCCCTACCAGGTACACGATATTCCCAAGCAATGGTTTTAGGATCAACTAACCCTTTCCCGCTGACAGTTCCCACCAGGTCATTTTCTAATGTGATTTCAAATGACTGGGGAGTCACATGGGAAAAAATAATACGATTAAAAACACTTTCTTCCACGCCTTGCATTTCGACTTGTTGTTCGCAAAAATAGCCCTTCTTTTCATCATACTTTTCAACCACCCATTTTGTGTAAAATTGAATGGTTTCGGGTGAGGTGCTAAAAGTAATTTTGCCTTCCCCAATCCAGATACCCGGACTAAAAATAAATTGATGGTGTTGCAGATCAGTCATTAGAACATAAACCTCCGGCTATAGATACTTTGTAAAATTCCTAGGGCCATCATCGTTGACAAACTGGAAGATCCACCATAGGTGACTAATACCAGAGGCACTCCGGTAATCGGAAGAAATCCAGTCATCATCCCAATATTGACTAAAATATGCATGGCTAAATAGACAGTAATCCCGGCAGATAATAATCTTCCAAAGTGATCTTTAGCTACAACTGTTACCTGAAAGCTAAAATATAATAAAGCATAAAAAAGCATCAACATCAGAAGCAAGCCTACAAATCCAAACTCTTCTCCAAAAGCCGGGAAAACCGAATCGGTATAAGCTGCAGGAAGCCACCCTCCACTGGTGTATTCACTTTTACGCCATCCCATTCCAGTTAAGCCACCTATACCAATAGCAATAGCGGCACTTTTCTGATGATGTGTATGGGGATCCAAGCGATCAAATTGATAATCTTTTATGAATTTAGTGGCATAAGGTCTTAATTCTTCATGAGGAATGACACCCAAAAATATGAGAGCTACAAATATTAAGGCTAAAACTGCCAGCGTTGTCATGACTTTGATGATCCAAGGATGAATATCTCCAAAATAGAACATAACCAAAGTGATGGGAAAAAGCACCAGTGCAGTACCTAAGTCAGGCTGTTTTAAGATAAGGATAAAAGGAATTCCCACAATAACCATGCTAAAAAAAGCTGTACGAAATGAGCGAGAATCAGTTTTAGTCCTTTCTAAAAACCAACTTAAAGTGATCACTACAATAAGTTTTGCGTATTCAGAAGGCTGAAGACTAATATTTATGAACGGAACGCGATACCAACGGTTGACGCGAGCAATCGAATCGGTAAAAAACAGACCAAATAGCGCCAAAATAATCAGGGCATAAAGAATCCACGCCCATTCCCTTAACTTATTGTAATCGAAAGCTGCGAAGAAAAGAAATACAAAACTCCCCATCACAAACCATTGAATTTGTTGACGTACCATAGGAGTGATCCATCGTTCATCGCTTAGATCGCCGGTGACATCTGCGGAATATGAGGAAATGACAAGGAGGCTCATCACCATTAGTGCTAATATAATGGGAATCATGCGAAAATCTATTCGCGAAAGATAATGGTAATTCCACATAAATTGTTTACTTCGTTAAGATGTATGCAATTTTAGCGAATCGTACTTTATATGGAAATCAATTGTATTTATTTTGATAGTTTAGATTCCACGAATACGTGGTCTAAAAAAAATTATCATGGCTTCGACCCCAAAAAATTGACAATCGTTATTGCATCCCAGCAAACAGCAGGCCGTGGACGCTATAAACGGCCCTGGGTATCGCCTGGGGGGCAAAATATTTACTCAACTTTCACATTTTTCATGGAAAGAAGGCATCCTGATATAAAAAATATTACGCAAATTTCTGCCGTTTCAACCATTAAGGCTTTGGAAGAACTAGGCTTTAAACCTGAGCTAAAGTGGCCCAATGACATCCAGATCAACAAAAAGAAAGCCGGTGGCATCCTTTGCGAGATATTAAGCGATGGGAGCCAATTCGTTGCAATGATTGGTGTTGGAATCAATGTCAACATGCCCCCGGAAACAATAAATCTAATTGATCAACCAGTGACCTCATTAATGGTTGAAAGGGGTAAAAAATTTCAAGTGATTCATGTGATCCAATTGTTGCAAAAGCATTTCGCCGATGATATAGCTCAATTTCTAAGAAAAGGCTTTGCCCCCTTCCTTGAAAGTTATAAGCAGCATCTTATTTATCAAAAAGGAGATCCTCTGGTGATAGCCGGAAAAAATGGAACTTTTCAAAGGATTGACGACGATGGCGCCCTGATTATGTCGGGAGAAGATGGACAAGAAAAAAAATTCTTCACAGACTAGGCAGGGGCCTTAAGGATTAGATCTCAATGGAGTCTATCACCCATCTCCGGTATGACAGAGATATCCGGATGAACTTTTGCACGTATGATTTGTTGGATATAGGACAACGTCGTGCCAATAGATGAGTAGCATGAAGTGCAAGAACCTTGATAGGCAATTACAAGTTCTTTGTCATCAATTAAATTCAGGACGACAACTCCGCCAGCATCCAAAGCTATGTAGGGACGGATATCTTGGTCTAAGACTTCTTCTATGACAGCCAACTTTTTCTTTAAAGACAGCTCTTTCCATCCAGGATAGCCTCCCGGGATGACATCAGCCATATCCACAGGGACAGGCGTTGATAAGTAGGTATCTGCTACAGGCAAATCCTGACATTGTTCTGTACACATTTCGATCGCGCCCATTACAAGGTTTAAATGTGGATAAGTTTCGCGAGGAAATGAAGGTTCGTCATTATGGTCACACACCTGTTTGTCGATTAGGTCAGCACTAATGCGTTGTGCCTGCAGATAATTTTTTCCTATTAAGAGCTCGCAAGCTACTTCTGCAGCGCCTATTAAAGCCGTTTGTCCAAAAACTTGGAATTTTGCATCGACAATAACCCCATCCTCTCGATCAACTAGTAAATAGAGATGAACGACATTCCCCTCATCTACAGTTCCTTCTACACCTTCAATTAATTTCATTCCCCTGCCTTGCGCATCCTCTTTTTTAAACAAACCCACGCAACGGGGATTGTCAATTTTATTCATTAACTTCTTACTGTAGCGTGTCCATGTAAAGGCACTAAGAAAGTGTTCCAAACCCATATGATATAGACCTCTTGCATAATTAAGGTTCTGTCGATTTTCTGGTTCTTTTGAGCCGATTTTCGACTTCAAATTGCAGGGGTTATATCAACTGTGTATATAAACCCTGCAATTTGAATCGAAAAGCGGCCAAAATAATCCAGAAAATCGACGAATCCTTAATTGCGCAAGAGGTCTTTAAACCTCAAGAAAAAATTGAGAAGATATTTTACGCAATTTGGAAACACATTCCTTTATAATGTCTACAGCACAGGAAACATCATCTTCGGAAGTTTCACGCGAGAAACTAAAATTTAAAGCTGAATGTGCAACGGTTTCATCCACCTCTGAAGCTATTAGGAGAAGGCCAATTTGTTGAAAATTTCCTCCTCCAATGCTGGCATAAACACCCTTTCGATTTAATGCGAATAGCAAAGCTTCGTTCGCGATGCCAGGAAATGCTATTGCACTTACATGAGGAAGCCTTTCTTGATTTTGAAAAAAGACTTTGGCATTTTTTATTTGTGAAGTGATCTCAAATTCAAACAAGTCACGCAAACGCGCCACTTCAGTGCACACAAGGTCTCTGGCATCCAGAGATTCCCGAGCCGCTTCCCCTAAAGCTATAAGAGCGGGAACATTTAAAGTACCCGCACGTCGACCTCCTTGATCCATTCCACCGACGATAAAACTACTGCATTTGATGCCTTCTTTGATGAAAAGACCTCCCGTCCCTTTTGGAGCATGTAAATGATCTCCATTGAAAGTTATGAAGCTGGGCTTAATCTCGTCCATTTGAAAGAAAAGTTTGCCCAAAACATGCGTTGCATCGACATGAAACAATACACCTTTTGCATGACATAAGGCCGCTATATCTGCAATGGGATGGATCACACCTGTTAGACCGTTAGCCCAGGACAAGGAAACTAGAGCTGTCCGAGGTGTGATCATATCCTCCACGGCTTGAGAAGTCAATTGACCGGATGCGTTTGCCTTCACCATTTTACCCACGCAGCCGCATTCTTCCAAGCGATTGGCAGCCATCATGGCCGGTGCCTCTTCAAGGTTAGAAGTAACAAATTGATTCTTGCCTGTCAGTCGTGTCACATCATGATACACGGCTTGAAAAACATGATTGATCGCTTCAGCGCCTGACGAAGTAAATACAAAATGATCCGCTTCTTTGGCATCAAGTAAAGTATAAATGTAGCGCAAGCTTTCTTCGATATAAGGATGAAGTTCCTGTCCCATAACGTGCGGAGAAGTAGGAGAAGCCCATTTTTCATTAAAAAAAGGAAGCATTTTAGCGACTGTCTTATCTGAAGGTCGCGTTGTTGAGCTGTTGTCGAGATAAATTCTTTTAGCCATAAGTTTGATCAAGATTAAAGGATCAAGTGTAAATGATAAAAAATAAAGGGTAAAGGTTTATAGGTTATCATTCTGAAATTAACCAGCGAGATCGCAGAGAAAGAAGAGATAAACGAGGCATATGCTAATCTATCGGTGGTTAATTAATATCTTTGTCCTCATTCTTTAAAAAATTGATGGTCCCTGTAGTCGTAAATGATGGGCTCACCTGTGGCCAACTCAAGTTTAACTACAGCTTCTTTGGATAAGTTGTCCAAGTACATGATGATAGACCTGAGAGAATTACCATGGGCAGAGATGAAAACATTGAGCCCATTTTTCAAAGCAGGAACGATCTGCTCTTTAAAATAAGGAATGGACCTTGCCGCAGTCATTTCCAAACTTTCTCCTCCGGGAGGTGCAACGTTATAGCTACGACGCCAGATTTGTACTTGCTCTTCCCCAAATTTTGTTTTAGTTTCAGCCTTGTTTAAACCCTGCAATTCACCATACATTCTCTCATTAATCTCCCATGCGCAATAGACAGGAACGGTTTGTTTCAAGGCTTTTTCACTATAGATGATCCCCCATTCTTCTAATTTTCCTGAAGCTGGATGTTGAATAACCGGAACTTTTTCTGAACTATGCTGGAGCATGACAAGCATAGCTGTTTGTTGTGCACGCATTAAAGAAGAAGTAAATATGACATCAATAGGGATGTCTTTAATTTTTTTTCCTCCCTCAACGGCTTCATCAATGCCTTTTTTTGACAAAGGCACATCCACCCATCCTGTAAACAGGTTGAGCTCATTCCAGCGCGACTGGCCATGGCGCATCATAATAAGTTTAGTCATGAGAAAACCCCGGAAAAGTCATCATTTTTTAACATAGCATAACGCCTGCATGGTGAAGTATCAAGTAAATTTACAGGCAGTATTGCATAAAATTATGACCACTGAGCCGTTGAGATACTTTTGCGCATAAGTTTATTTCACGCGAAGCGTTGGCGATGGGGTCACAGATGCTTTTTTAGAACTAACATCGCATCGCCCTTGGAGTGCGAAGGCCTTCCCATCCTATTACCCATAAGTCATTGTAAGACATCATAAGTATTTGAATCGCGGAGCGTTGCGATGCAAAAAAAGAGAAAGTTTTGTAAAAAGAATTTTGCATCGCTTTGGAGTGCGAAGGCCTTCCTTCGCTTTTTACATAACAATTTTGAAATATAAAGTGGGATCTAAATTTTGACATTTGTGATTGATTGTGTTTGTATTAGAAAGCGAAGGAAGGCCTTCGCACTCCGAAAGCTATGCGAAGTTTATGTCATCACAGATGTGTGTAGACGCATAGCAGACGCTATGCGCAAAAGTATGCTCATACCTTTTCAATGATCTCACTGGCTCAGTCGCTAATAATACAACAAAGCATTCAATATATATTGAAAATTTAATGAAATTTATTTATAATAACTTTTTAAATTGTATTTTTAGGCATTTAATATGGAAAAATCGAAAAATAGACTAAGTAAAATACTTGCGGCCTCAGGTGTCGCCTCAAGAAGAGCCTGCGAAGAACTCATATTTGACGGCCGCGTGACTGTCAATGGAGAGATCTGCAAAGTTCCGCAAACCATGGTGGGAACTAAAGATGCGATAACCGTGGACGGAGAAGCGATTAAGAAGATGGAGAGTAAAGTCTACTATATTTTGAATAAACCTGTCGGTTACGTCTGCACACAAGCTAAACATCGCGATACAAAAATTGTCATGGATTTATTTGAAGGTGCAGAACAAAGGCTATTTACTGTGGGACGTCTGGATAAAAACACATCAGGGCTTCTTTTAGTCACAAACGATGGACATTTTGCTAACTCAGTGATTCATCCTACCCATAACATTCAAAAGGAATATCTAGTCAAAGCCGATCAAGAAATTACGGATGAACATTTAAAAGCTATTTCCAGTGGAACCCTAGTGGAAGGTGCCTTTGTCAAACCTGTCAAAGTGACTAAAGTTCGCAAAGGTACACTGAAAATTATCATCATGGAAGGCAAAAAACGCGAAGTACGCTTCCTTATGGAAGCTGCAGGTTTGAAAGTGCATGAACTCACTCGTATTCGTCTCGGAGGTTTAATTTTAGGACCCCTGCCTGTGGGCAGTTGGAGGTCACTGACCGAACGCGAAAAAAAAATAATCTTCGAGTAATATGAAATCTAAAAAACTTCCAGAACATCAATTAGATGAAATCATGCCTATCCTTTTTGGAGTTTGGCGCCGTCTGCACAAAGAAGCAGGTCCTTCAGACAAACTCCAGACACGCGAATTCCGCAGGGTTGTAGCGGCAGTGAAAACTCTTCAAGAAGGTCTAGAAACAAGTAATAAACTGATTGGACAAGATTATTTTTCTGATAAAGATTTACTGGGTGCTTACTTACTTTATCAATGGGTTGTTCATTACCAACAAGGTTTGTCCATTCTAGGAGAAATTCCCCACGAAGCGCGTCGTGTTCTGGATATTTGTAGTGGGCCAGGAGCTTTCGCCCTTGCTGCTTTGAAACATGGAGCTTCTGAAGTCACCGCAACAGACCAAAATTTACAAGCCTTGCAAATGGGTGCTGAGGTTTGTGGACGCGCAGGATATGCGTTAAATATCCGGCAAGGCAATTGCCTGCAAAGTACAAAAATCCTAGAAGGTAAATATGACCTCATCATCTTAGGTCATTGCTTAACCGAACTTTTTCCATCGACAAAGAACCAATGGCATGATAAGCAAATGGAATTTTTATCCAAGCTATTGCATCAGTTAACTCCTCAAGGTCATTTAGTTATTGTGGATCATTCGTTTATAGATGCTAATCAACGCATTTTACGACTGCGCGATCAATTCGTCAAACAGGGAATTTCCGTTCAAGCCCCTTGCGTTTGGCAAGGAGATTGTCCTGCCCTTCAAGCCAAAAATAGCCCATGCTATGCTCAAAGAGAATTTTATAAACCCTACATTGTCAAAGAAATTCAACGCGCAGCTACAATTAACCTAGGTTCTTTGAAAATGTCATACATCATTTTTCGCGCTCCTGGCGCCCAATGGCCAGCACTTGATAGCAAAAGATATTTTAGAATTATCAGTCCGCCTGTTGATTCCTTTCAAGGTACTCGCTATTATTTATGCGGTGTTGAAGGCAAAAAGAATTTAGGCACACGTCTCATGCAAATCCCTAAAGAAGCAAAAGCTTTTGAGTTCCTCAAGCGTGGAGAGCTCATTTCCTTAGAAGATGTAGAAGAAAACCAAAACTCTTTAGAAATTACTGCAAATACTAAAATAAGAATGGCTGCAGCTTGTGGCAAACCCATTCCGGAAATAGAATAGTATGGAAAAGCAGAATTCCACTAAAGAGCTCAAAGTTGCTATTGAGGCTTTAGACGGCTTTTCTCGAAAAAAAGAAAAATCTAAAGCTATTTCCCTAATCAAAAAAACCATCACATTTGGGCGGAAATTACTTTTTAATACTTTTCGGATGAAAGAAAACCAAATTCACCATAAGTTTCATTGCGTTGAATCAGAAAAAAATAACCTTGCGTCTCTTATAGAAAAAAAACACCTTCAGAACAAGAATTATGCCCTTCCAAACAAGAAATCGATGCCTTTCGCATGAAAGCCATTACCTTACTCAATCACCATGAAGTCCGTTTTAGCTCACTCACAGAGCAGTTACAAATGATACGTGAAGTCCCTATAGTCTTAACCAAAAATAATCTCCTTTCAAAATGCAGCATTGCCATGCGGCAAACTCTTTCGATCCTGCCTGGGGAAACGATCGAGTTGAAGGGTGAATTTAAGAGAAGTTCCATTGGACATTCCTTCAGCGTCCCTATTCAAGACAGTTTCCATATAGTGACCCAGTCAAAGCAGACTGGTTTCCCTCATCCTTCACAACATCATGGATGGGCTTTATCTAAAGCATTATTGCCCCAAGAGCATCTCTTGACAAACAACCTGCAGGAAATGGCTGGCGAATTAATGCCTGAGGGATGCTTAAATAGGCAAGCAAAGGAACTGTTAAAAATTAAAAAACAATGCTTTGAATCAAATGTCAATAGTTTTTTAAAGCTCCATAGGGAATTAATTGAAGCACTGTTAAAAATGGCCAAACTAGATTCAAAATGGGTAGTAGATCAGTTTTTTACAAAAATGATAAATCAAAATAACATTTTTCAATCTCTTAGCCAAATCCATCAGCAAATCAATTCTATCTACCTCGAGTCTTCTGGCAACCTATCTTCTTTTACAGACTCCTGTGAGAAGTCTTACATGGAATTAATGGGCACATGCTACCAAGAGATTTTGAAAAATAATAGAAATGTCTTAGAAGAATTAGCTCTAAAACAACTCCAAGACTTTATTTTTGAATTAAAGGTTGCGAAAATTGCATCGGCCCAAGATATGAATGAATGGATGCTAGAGATGTTTTGGAGCGATATGAAAGTTATACAGGCCGCTCATTAACGCGAGTGAAATAATTAAACACAAAGAAACGTTTGTAATAGATTACGTTCGCTTTCTAAAACAAACACAATCAATCACAAATGTCAAAATTTAGATCCCACTTTATATTTCAAAATTGTTATGTAAAAAGCGAAGGAAGGCCTTCGCACTCCAAAGCGATGCAAAATTCTTTTTACAAAACTTTCTTTTTTTTGCATCGCAACGCTCCGCGATTCAAATACTTACGATGTCTTACACATGAGTGTCGAGATTTGTTTTAGTTTACTTCCTTTCTAGGTTTTCATCCTGCAGTTTTTTTGCCCTCTTCCGCTCTTCTTGGATGGCTTTTTCCATTGCAGATAATTCTTCAGTCGAGGAAGCTTTACCTTTTTGATCCGTTGGGTGTAAAGAAGAAGGTTCGTCATCATCATCTAAAATTCCTTCGTCGGGATTTACTTCTTCGTCGTCTATATTGCGAGACTGTAGAGGCCCAGAACTTCTGCGCTGTATGTTAAAATCAAGCGGTGGTTTAGCTCCACGGTCCTCGACCTTAAATCCAGGTTGGTTTTTAGGGGTCTCTTTGTTTTTGTTTTTATCAGCATCTATGATCCAATCAACAATCATAACGAAAGACAAGGCGTAAGCCCCATGTAATTTTTCGGCCCAGTCAATGCCGACTACAGGAATAGCTCCCAATAGCAATATACCCACATTTAGAGGACCCAAACCTAAACCGAATAGGACTACCATTAATGCACCGCCCGACACACCTTTGCCTATTTGTTTTAGAATTTTAAGGGCCTTATCGCCCTTATTGGTACTCGCCTTCAACTGACTCTCTACGCGCACATTGGATGGCAGCTTCTTGCTTGGGTCAATGATTCGAGATTGATCTATAGGTCTTCTCTCATCCAAGTCTGTTCTACTGATATCGGGATGGGAAAAATCATGAATAGTCATAAATTCAAACCTCTTTTTTTAAACGCCTATCTCACGCGCTAATTGTTCTACCTGATTGGCACTTTGGTCTAACATTTCTTTGGATGTATTAACCAGCTTATATAATTTTTCTACCTGTTCTTGGGCCAAAAGCTTTTGATTTAATGCTATATAACAACGTGCTAGGTAAAAATGCGTATCCATATGATTTTGATCGATATCCTCAGCCATCAAATAAAAGTTAAGAGCCTCCTCAAAATTTCCTCTTTCCTGACAACAAAACCCCAAAGCATTCCAATAAGAAGGAATAGTAGGTGCGAACAGGAGCAGAAGCCCTATAATATCCTGAGCATTTTCGATCTCGTGATTATTAAAGCACTTAAGAACAATTTCATAGATCGTCAATAAGGTAGAGTCTGAAATTCCAAATACAGCTGTCCAAATCGGCATATTTTGATTTAATGAATTGGTTTCCTCTTGATTGTTTGCTTGTAATGAGGCTTTTTGAGCTATTTCACCTAATTTTTTAAAAGCCTGTTCAATCTCTTGTTGAATTTGTGCACGTTGACGATCCGCACATACAGAAGGCAAATAGATCCGAATGACTTGAAGAGCATTAACCATTCCTTTCGTAAAAGTTTGAAAATTGAACTTTTTGAATAAATCTGCTCGGAGCTCATCCTTAAATTGTTTATCTTTTTTCAAATGCGTCTCAAGAGCATGAAAATCTTGTAATTTAACGTACTCTTCTACCAGGGATTGAATTTCTGAATCTAATTGTTTAACCCAATCAGTATTTGGCATAAAAAACCTTACACTATATATTACTATATTAACGTGAATTAACAATTAATTTAAACAATTTAATTATTAATTTTTTATTAATTTTAATTTTTTATAAGATTTTATCATTTTGAAAAAAATCAGGTTCTAAAATGCAATGATAATGATGTTCAGAACCTGTCAAGCGGTCAACGATTACCCGATCAGGCGGAGTCTCAGCGCAGACGGGCTGAGCATAGGGACAACGTGTCCGAAATGGACATCCGCTAGGAGGGTTTATGGATGAAGGAATCTCCCCTTTTAGGATGATCCTTTTTTTGTTTTCCTTCGGGTATTTTTTTGGTGTGGCTGAAAGTAATGCACGGGTGTAAGGGTGTTTAGGGTGAGTAAACAGCTCGTCTGTTGAGGCCGATTCCATCACCTTTCCCATATACAATACCACCACACGATCGCACAGATAACGTATAGTTGAAAGGTCATGAGAAATAAAAAGATAGCTTAGTTCAAACTCAGCTTTTAGATCATTCAATAGATTTAAAATTTGTGCCTGGACGGAAACATCTAGAGCAGATACAGCCTCATCACACACAATCATTTTGGGATTCATAGCAATTGCGCGACCGATGCAAATACGTTGTTGTCCTCCTCCTGAAAATTGATGAGGATAACGATCTATGGCATCCCGAGGAAGTCCAATCCGTTGTAAGATGATTTCTACGCGTTCACGTTGTTCTTGTTTGGTTTTGACAAGGCCATGATAAAATAACCCTTCCCCGATACTCTCACCAATTGTTTTGCGCGGATTCAACGATCCATAAGGATCTTGAAAAATAATTTGAACTTGCCGACGAAAATCCAATAACTGGTTGGGAGTCTTGTCTAAGATATTCTCCCCTTCGAAATGTACTTCTCCAGCGGTGGGTTCGATCAGACGAATGGCCGCCCTGCCAGCCGTGCTTTTCCCGCAGCCTGACTCGCCCACAAGACCTAACACTTCTCCCTTGTGGATTGTGAAATCGATGCCGCGCAAGGCTTTTATATCAGCGACATGATGGCGAAAAATTCCTGAATAGATGGGAAAATATTTAGTTAGGCCACGAACTTTGAGCAATTCTTTTGTCATATGTAAATCGAGTTATCTACTATCGATCGAATTTAACCCATCTTTGCAATATACACAAGCGAGACAAATAATATATGACCCAGTTAATTCAGCAAGGATATAAAACACACAAATCAAAAACATCGCCGAAGGCTTTTGGAGTGTCGGTGCTTTAGCGCCGCATTATTCCACAGATAAGAACCAGAAAATCGCCAGAACCTTAATTAGGCAAGAGGCATTATAAAAGCGGTACTAAAGTACCGACACTCCAAAGCCTTCGGCGAAATACACCCAACCTGCGCTCTACAATAGGCAAGCTGGGTTTGAATTAGAACGAATTGTTTAATTAGACTGATTTGATTTCTGAAGCCAAAGCATAAATATGACCAATATCTTTGCTACGCTCTTCAAATTCTTTTGACCCAATTTTTTTATTATCAAATTGTTGACGAAGTTCGGTCATTTCTTTTTGTAACTTCTCTTCAAGTTCCCTCTTACTTTTTTCTGGAAAGGAGAACAGTCTGCAAATGGCGTCCATTCTTAAACCATATTCTTTCATTCCAATCTTTTCAGATACAAACTCGCGATTCACTTGATTAAATTCTTGGATAAAATCAATTTGAGCCTTTGTATAACATTCCCTATAAAAGGCTAAAAGTTCCAAACGAAGCCCAGGCGCCAATTTTTTATCTAATGCTTCATCTAATAAGCATTTTTCACAGGCTAGAGCTAGGTTTTTATTAAATTCTTCTGGAGACACAGTTATTACATGCTCCTTTTCAAACTCAATGCCAGTCATAGGGCACTTTGCACGATGGAATATTTTTCCATTGCGTTCGATTCTATTTCTCGCCAAGTATTCGTCTAAATTACTTTTGGAAAAATATTGACGATTTTGAGTGAGTGTGGGGCTTATTTGAACAGCCTCTTCAGTGATGAATTCTCGCGTAAATGGGCAGCAGAAGTCCTTGAGAGGACCTTCGATGTTTAAATTAAAGCATATTTTCAAAATTTCAATATTGCGCAATTCTTTCGAACCACTTTGCTCAAATTTTTTATAATCTTGAACATTGAGTTTTAAAGCTTGTAAGCCTCCTACTAATGATCCATAGTTCCCTCCGGACATGATGCCATGGCCAGTTTCTGAGATAATATTTGCATAATCTCCAGAAATAGCGGCTTGTAAAGCGCCTAGAAACGCTCCAAAAATAGCTCCTCTAATCACGCCAGTCATGATAGGAAGAAATACCTTATCCGTGACATCCTTAGTGCTTTGGTTTCTCACATATTCACTTATTTTCATGAGAGACTTAGCAAAATCATCAATGAGTTTAGTTTTTGGGCTTAAGATTGTTTCATAGTCTTGTTTTGATTCTTGTACTTGAAATGATAGTGCGATAGATCTTGTGGGGTCCATATTCTTTCTCGGTGTTAAATGTATTTTATTTAGTTATTTATATTGACTTAAGGCATAACCTATAGCTTGGATGGCAACATACAAGCCAGCTGTGACAACCATTCCGATCATTTTGAATTGTGCCTTTGACTTCTCGCAGTCCTCATGATAGCCTTTTTCGCCCATACGGAATTTATTAACGTGATAAATTTTAATTCCACAAAACTCAAATTCACCTTTCAGCAAAGGATTTTTATAAGGAAAGGTCGCATACCAATTGCCAATATTAATTTCTCTTTCTGTAAGTGCAGGTGTAGATGTATTAATAATTTCCGTTTTTGCAGCCTCTTGAGATTGTATTTCAGAAACGCGTTCTGTGATTCCATAAAAATAGTGCATAATTATTTCCTTTTGTTTTTTAAAACTTACTCAAAGCCATAACATATCCAGACTCTCAATAAAAAACAAATTAAAAATACAATAATATAAATAAATTTTTTAAATAATTTTAACTTTTTTTTTGCATGCACCTCTTGAAATAATTCACAAAGCGTTTTTTCTGCCTGTCAGATAAATTTTTTAAATATAAAAAAATGAGTTAAAATTCGAGATTTTGTTGACTTTCAATCAAATTTCCACTAAAAGTTATGCAAATCAGCAATTATTCAATTTTTTTGTTTGCTGTTTAAAACAAAAAAAAATAATTTAAAAATTGAAGGATCGAAAATGTCCGTTAACAATCAGATAAGACTACCTCCCACACCTCCTCAGACGAGTCCCGAGAATGTTGATCTTCAACCAACCTTATCTACCTCTTCAGACATCACTAAAAAATCACCGGAGTGGCAAGAATATATAAAAGCATTTGTCCAAGATGCAAGCATTGGAACAGTTGCAGCTTATTTGGTTAAAGACGCTTCACCCACAACTCTGCTTATTGGAGCAGCCCTAGGGACTGCTTTAAAAGTAAGCGGAACTTTTAGTTCTTCTAAAGGCACCCCTGCAAATGTCACAGAAAAAAAAGTTGATATGCAGGATAAGCATGAAACGCAAGAATTGCCTGAAGCTCCCCTAGTTTCTTATGACGTGAAAATAGAAAGAGCAGTTAAGGAAACTATTGAAAATCTTTTAGAATGGAAAACTGAAGATCCTAATATGCGTCCATTCATTGATGTAATTAAATCGCGTATAATAACAAAAAATCCTGTCAAGCTTAAAAATGATCCTGGAGTACATTTTTTTGAACGGGATAGCTTGGAAATGTATTTAAAGGCCCACAATGAAAAGACTCCAGATCAACAACCCTTTCGCGAATTCAAAGGATTTTACAAGGTTGAAGATATTTGCGATGCTAAGGAAGAATTTAATACTTTAAAAATGGTCTATGCCACGAAAGAAATGAAAAAAGAAATCAATAAAAAAACTACAATGCGTAATGGCGCCATACAAACTCTCAAAGATTACGATAAACGATTATATGATGCCTATGTATTGGCAATTACAGTCACTGAATCGAAGTTAAAACCCCTGCACTTAAATGCATTGAAAAAGCTTAATCAAGAATATGAAAATAAACCAAAAAACTCACCGGAATATGGAGCCGCAGTGCTAAAACTTTCTATATTATATTCTACTGAAATTTAATCGAAAAAAAAGAACTCCGGAAATCTTGTATTTTTGAATTTACCCAGAAATTTCCATCAAAATTTTGCAAAAAAACAATGATTTCATTGTTTTGTTTGCTATGACAAATAAAAATTAATTTAACAAAGAGAAAAACTATGTCCATTCATAATCAAAGACCGCCCTACCCTACAAATCCAAACAATACTAACCTACAACAAACAATAGCAGAATTTATTAAATCACCTAAGGAATCTCAAGATTGGCATCAATTGCTTACGACGATGTTTAAAGACATCGGCATTGAATCTATCGCGGGAGGGGCTTTCGCGTCTTTAGCTTCCAAAGCCACGCCATCAAAGCTTCTTTCCGGCAAAACTCTTACCACAACAGATAAAGTCAATCAATCTTTAGGTTCCCTCAGTTTAAATCCGGAAGAAAAGAATGAATCGCCTATCGATGAAAAAACAGAAAAGCAAGTACAGGAAACCATAGATGAATTTCTTGAAGATGAAAGGATCGATGATCCGGGTTTTGCTCCATTTATCGACAAGATTGAAAATAAACCTGTCGTAAAAGATCCAGTACTTCTTAAAGGAGATCAAGGACTTCATTTTTTTGAAGGCAACAATGCCGTTATGTACCTTAAACATCGTCTAGCACACTTCCCTCAAGTAGAACCGTTCAATTTAGAACCGTTCAATTTCAAGGGATTTTATAATCTTGAGGACATCTATCCTGCGGCACGGGAATTTAGTATCATGAGAAGTGTCTATGCCAGCCAGGAACTGAAAAAAGAATTAATGAAAGAAAATGTAAAAGCTGATCAAAAATTATATAAAGCTTATGAATTGGCCGTTAGAGTCAATGATTTAAGTTTAAGGATCAATTTCCTCAATGAATTAGAGAATCTTCACAAAGCTTTGGAAAATAATTCCGATCAATCAAAATTTGCTGATGCTGCCCTTAAATTGACTCAATTGTATAGCTATGGTGCAACTCTTCCTCAAGAAAATAATAATGACAAAACAGAAGGAAATGAAATAAAAAAGATTGCCAGCTTAAGTCAAATAAAAAAAACCAATGATTTTGTCGATGAATTTCTTGAAAACGAGAGGTCTAATGATCCCGGTTTTGCACAATTTTTTGATGAAGTTCTAAAAAAAGTTGTGAAAAAAGATCCGGTGCTTCTTAAAGATGATATAGGAATGCATTTTTTTGAAAGAGATAGTGTGACACCTTATCTTAAGGATCATCTCGACCATTGCCCCGATGTAAAACCCTTTTCCTTCAAAGGTGTATATACTCTTGAGGATATTTACCCTGCGAAGAAAATTTATGAAAAAATGAAGTATGTCTATGCTGTAAAAGAATTAAAAAAAGAATTAACAAAAAAAATAAAATCGCCTGAAGGTATTACCAGCACTTTATATATTCTGGATAGACCAAAATACGAAAATTATAAATCAGTCATTACTGTGCTTGAAAATACATTAGAACTGATGCGCCGATTAGATTTATTAAAACTTGAATTGCAAAGCCTTAACAAAGAAGCTTTTGAAACAGCTAAACAGGAACTAATACAGTCGTATAACACGGAAATCTAGTTGAAGAAGTAAAATAAAAAAGCGGCGCTAAAGCACCGTCACTCCAAAGCCTTCGGCGTAGTAAACCTAAACTTCGCCGGAGGCTGTGACGATGCTTGTTGATTCGCGAAGAGTCGCGATGAGGCCGGGAAAATTGATTTTTAATTTAAGTATATTAAATATTCTTAGTCTGTAACGTTCATCTTTTCATTGCTTTCTTCTGTACCATCATAGAGCCAACAAAGCGCCGTATGATTTTTCTCAATCTCAAAATTGGGTACGGGGCCCTGGCAGCATTTTTCCATCACATAAGGACAGCGAGGATGAAAGCGACAGCCCTGAGGATAATTTGTCAAAGAGGGAACGGAACCTTTAATCGATGTCAAACGCTTATGGCGTGGCTGTAAGGAAGTTCTTGATTCAAACAGCCCTTGAGTATAGGGATGAGCCATATGGTCAAAGATCTGCTCTGAAGAGCCTTTTTCCACACCTTGAGCAGCATACATGACAATGACTTCATCAGCCATCTCAGCGACCACACCCATATCATGTGTGATGAGTAACACCGCCATTCCCGTCTTTTTCTGCAACTCTTTAATCAATTCCAGGACCTGGGCTTGAATTGTCACATCTAAAGCGGTGGTCGGTTCATCGGCAATTAAAATATCCGGTTCGCAGATGAGGGCCATAGCAATCATCACCCGTTGTTTCATACCTCCCGAAAGCTGGTGAGGGTAATCATTCAGCCGATCATGAGGGGTAGCGATCCCTGCTTCACCCAATGCTTTAATAATGCGCTCTTGAGCTTCATCTCCATATAGATTGAGATGCAGTTCGACGACTTCCAACATCTGATCGCCGATGGTATAGACAGGATCAAGAGCACTATTGGGATCTTGAAAAATCATCGCTATTTTAGCCCCCCTAATTTTACGCATCTCATTCTCACTTATCTCTAGCAGATTTCGGTTTTTATAGAGGACCTCGCCCGTTGAGGGCAAGGCAGGCGGTTTAGGCAGGATGCGCATGATAGACAATGCAGTTAGCGATTTCCCACAACCTGTTTCTCCGACTAAAGCCAAGGTCTTACCGGAGAAGAGCTCAAAATTCATATTTTCAATCACGGCATAAGCTTTCTGGCCGATTTGCAAAGTGGTTGTCAAGTTTCTCACAACAAGTACAGGTTGTGACATAAAAAAGTTCCTTTTTATAATCAAGTTTCCTAATAAAAGATGATTATAAACTATCCATTTCATTAAATAAAGAATTCGTCGGAAAAGCTACATCTCCCCAAAAAATGTGTCTCCTATAAAGGATTAGCTGTTTATCAAATTCCTCCTGAATTCTTCCTTCTACAGCATTAATTTGTTTTAAATATTGGGGGAAGAGGGCATAGCGGTCTTTCAAACTCTCCAAAATAAGTTCGACCGGAGAATTAGGATGACCTAAATGGGCTCCGGCAAGATATTGAAGATCAATATCATTGAGTTTATTTCCCGCTAAATCCAACATAATCAATTCCTTAATATCGGCTAAAAAGGGATACATTGCGTAAGCCAACTTTTCAAAGGTTGGTCTATACGCTAATAATAATTTAGTATAAAACGCATTGCCTGAAGCGTTTGATACTTTTTTTTGAACATTTATGAGGCGCTTTAATTCTTGCATAAGTTCACAATGTTTTTCTTTTGAAAAGGGGAATACATGAGAATTCATAACAGGAAGGATATAACTCTTTAAAGTTGTTTTTGAGTATGGAGATTGTGTGAGATACATTTTTATCGAATTCCAATTCTTAAGATATTCCAGACAATTTTCTTTCAGCATGCGATGTTTTGTATGTTGTAACCAAGTTAGGTTGGGCAACAAACCTTTTAAAATTAGCCTACGCAGTCTTTTCGCTTGAGGCGTCTTCTCCATTAGTTTGTCGATATGATCTTTTATCTTCTCACTTTTTTTGGGGAATTTGACAAAGTAGTCTTGCAATTTCTTCCAAAATGCCTCATTTTTATTTGATATATTTGAAAGATCCTCAGCTATTTTTCTGTTAAGAATCTGTACATTGATATTCACTCTCTCAGAAGTATAATAATTCAGTGTATATTCAAGTTGGCTTATTTTTGTGAGAATCAGTCTCTTTACGTCTTCGTGATCTTTTGTTAAAAGCCATTTCCAAGGGAAGTAATGCATATTAAAGCTTCCATCATTTTCGATTGGCGCCTCCAAAGCATTAACAATTAACATAAGGGTTTCTTCATCAAGAAGATAGTCTTTAAAATCGCGAATTTGAAGCAAATAGTTTCGTATAGGTAAAATAGAAAATAGACTTCTTTCTTTTGTATCGAGACTTCCATGTGTATACTTCATCATATTTATTTCTTCGACTGAACTCTTGCTATTATCTAAAATTTGCAGATCCCAAGGGGCGTTTAAGGCCTGATATAATTCTTTATTTTTATCCAAACGACAAATAGATCTTTCCTCTGTCAGCGGATCATAAACTATGATAGAGGTGCTATCGTTGATTTTACCTTGCAAATAGAGATCCATTAATTCTAATAAAGAAAGAAGACTTGGGGACATTCCTTTGTCTAATTCTACATATTTATATTGAAGCAATCTTTGAGAATTAGAATCTAGGATTGGTGTCACACTTATTTGAGAAGATTGAAGTTCTGAAAAATGTAGAAGCGACAAAAAAGCTTTATGTAGATTTGCCGGATGTATAAGTTTTTTGATGATGTTAGAAAATAAAACATTGTTTTGTGAAATGATATCCATTGTTTTAATTGAATGAGATACTAAAGAGGGTTCGCCTGAAACATGATGCAGCGGAGTCACTACCAATTGTTGCTCATCATAAGGGTTGTATTTGGTCAACTCAGGAACAATAAAAGTCGTGGGGATGCTAAGTGCACTCATCAACTGTATCTGACTTTCATCTGCAATAAAAAACATTACATCCCCAACCTTAACTACACTTTCAAGATTAATTTCTTTGCAGACATAGAGCTGATATAGTTTTTGAAAAGAAGTCGAAATCCATTTTTCACCTTCATGATCCCATAACTCCCAGTTTTGAGATTCGCAACTTTTAAATAACTCTTCATTGTTTTCATTAATGCTTGGAGCGAAAAACGACTTTTTATATTTATCTATTTGTTGATAAAAAGTGACTGCCTCAGAAAAAGAATAAAGCACCTGATCCTGTGAATAAGTGAAACAGTTAAAATAATTATCCATCTCTGTGAACACCCCCTGATTATTCTCCATAGCTATTTCAACATAATTATCTATCTTCCTCTGGGAATGATACTGTAAAAGTTCATTGAAAGTTAAAATGAAGGTCAAAGTTCCGAGCTTAATTTTAAAAAGTTGTTTATTAAAAAACTCATAACTAATCTTATGGTTAAAATTGACATTTTCATCTCTATAATAAGGAAGGGAGGCTTTTTCCCACAAAAAGAGGGCATCAGAATGATTTTGTTCTAAATGAGATAAAAAATTTAATTGGTTTTCATAAGAAAGTTGATCTAAATGATAGCGTCGATGGCTAGGAACGATTTCATCCAGAGGAATACCTAGGCGAAAAAGATCTAAGTCTTTAAAGTCATAGCTCTGAACTAAATTGTTCATTTGATGGGTTCCACATCCAGCATTTAATAGGGCTTTTTCTTTTTTATTATTAGAAAAATTAATCTGCTTAAAAACAGCATGATTTAAAAATACAGCTTCTTGTTTTTCACTCATATTTCGTATCGGGCAAAGATTTCCCTTTCTGACCTTTTTAATGGCCTCTGCGATGGCAAAAGCTCGCGATTGGCCCATTTTTTTAGCCTCTTGAGCACATATACTATATGGATGTAATTTTAATTTTTTTAATAAAAGCTTACTTTTCTGATTTATTTCCCTGATGTTTTTATAAAAACCATCTACAGTATAGTTGCACGTAAGAATGGCTAAATTATACATCTCATGATATGTTTGCGTTAAGAAGTTGTTTGTAAAAATATTTTGAATATTCTCTGAAGTCCATCGTTTCACATCATTTTCGAGAAGTTGATTTAATCCTTTTGATATTACATTAAGGTGTTCATAAGTTTGCGAAAAAAAAAGCTCAAGATGACCTTCTTTTAAAAGCCAGCTTTCGGCGTCGGACTTTAAAATTTCCAAATACGAAATCAACCGTTTGATAGTAGGTTCATTGGAATTTAATACACAAAATACCCTATTGAAACAATCGAGTGTTAGCAACGCGGTTCTTATTAATTGAAACTTGTTAATTGAATTTTTATCAGAACAAGCAAAAGATTTGCTTAGTTGTTTTAAATTTAAAATACTTTTAATAAATATAGAGATGTTTTCATCAGATGATATATTAATATCAGTAATATTTAGTAACTGCAAGAAATTAATTTTATCTTCATACTTAAAAATTTTATCGGAAAAAAAATCATTTACGAATGTTATTAAGTGGCTATTTTGATTTGAATTATATGAGGTTGTGATATTGTTTGTAGTATTTCCAGAATTGGAATGATTAATTGAAAAATCAAAATTGTTTTGTATATTATTCATTTTGTTTACCTAGTTTTTTTTTAAAAAAGTGTAAAGTATAAAAAATTCTGTAATAAAAAAAAAGAAAAATTTTAAATTAATTTTTTCGTTCACTTTTGTTTAAAATCAACAGTGCCCACCCCGTATCTATAAGAAAATTGTGAAGGATAATTAACGCGAGTTTTGTATAAAGAATTATCTATTCCTTATCCGAAACTCGCGTTAATAAAGAAAAGCAAATGTGAAATTTTCAATTTTCACAAGAAGACTGTTTATTCAAAAATCATTTTCGCGTATTTTGTTTGCGGATTCATCATCGTAGGTAAATATTATGCTAAAAACAATACTAGGCATTTTCGGACACTCCCCTTTTGCCTCTTTACGAGCCCACATGGAATTTGTTGACAAAGCTGTGCAAATGTTGCCTGGCTTATTTGAGGCGATGAAAAATAAAGAGTACTCTAGAATGGAAATGATCGCAGACAGAATTTCTGAACAAGAACATCATGCAGACCTGACTAAAAACCACATACGCAATCATTTACCCAAAAATATTTATCTTCCCATAGAAAGACAGCATCTTTTAGATATTTTATCCCTCCAGGATGATATAGCGGATAAAGCTCAAGATATAGGAGTACTTGCCAATCTTAAAATCTTAGAAATTTTGCCCAGTTTTCAGAATGATTTCGAGCAATTCCTCATTAAAAATATCGATTCTTTTGAAGGAGTCCGTCAAATCATTAATGAAATGCATGAACTTCTCGAAACCTCTTTTGGAGGGTTAGAAGCTGAGAAGGTGCGGACCATGGTAGATCATGTCGCTTTTAAAGAGCATGAAGTGGATTTGATACAACGTAAACTTTTAAAGAATCTATATCAATCCGAAGGCCAGATGACATATAGCTCCTTTTATTTATGGCAGAAAATTTTTGAAGAGGTGGGGGCACTTTCTAATTTATCAGAGAAACTAGCTAATCGAGTACGTCTAACACTGGAATTGAAATAAGGAAGTATGCAAAATAGATGGCATCTTATACGGAGATTGAATGTTACCGGATAACATGATGTTGCCAGAAAATATGCTATTGTTAGTCCTTCTGTTACTCGCTGGATTTTACATGGCATGGAGCATTGGAGCTAATGATGTTGCCAATGCCATGGGTACATCCGTCGGATCGGGAGCTCTGAGTTTAAAAACAGCCGTATTCATAGCTGCAATTCTTGAATTTTCAGGAGCTTTTTTCTTTGGTTCACACGTATCTGAAACAATTCAAACAGGCATCATCGACACCACTGTTTTCTCTTATGAACCGAGAATCCTAGTTTTTGGTATGTTAGCCTCATTATTAGCAGCAGGTGCATGGCTTCAAATCGCTTCCTATTTTGGTTGGCCGGTTTCAACCACCCATTGCATTGTTGGTGCGATCATTGGTTTTGGAATTATGGTAGGCGGTTGGGAAGGTATTCAGTGGGAAAACGTGTTTTTTATCATTTCTAGTTGGGTGATCTCGCCTTTACTAGGAGGAATCATTTCCTATCTGATCTTTAATTTGTTAAGAAAGAAAATCTTTTACACTAACAATCCTATTGAAGCAGCTAAAAAACTCACCCCCATCATTGTTTTTATCACTATCTCAGTGCTGGGCTTGATTTTAGTTTTCAAGGGACTACAAAATCTCGGTTTGACCTTCACCTTTTTTCAAGCGCTGATTTTTTCCTCCCTGGCCGGGGCCGTGGGCGCCTTTATCAGTTATCTATGCGTTCGTCGAATTTCTGCTCCTGAACGTTACCGTGCACCTACTTCTTTTAATGCAGAGACAACAGTTGCGTTAGAAAAAGCAAAAAAACATTTATTACGCGCAAAAGATTCCATTTCAGGCAGTGAACTGCAATATCACTTGAGTGTCCTTTTAGGCGAATTAGATAGCGTGACCTCTACAGTGAAAAATTCTGCGGATGTCGAAGTGCATAAATCTGAATATGCAACAGTAGAAAAGATTTTTGGCTATTTACAAATCATGAGTGCATGCTTAATGGCTTTTGCTCATGGCGCTAATGATGTCGCGAACGCCATCGGGCCTCTTTCCGAAGGTGTTCAAGTGTTAATGACGAATTCTGTCGTGACCAGTACAACCCCCCCAGTGTGGGCTTTGGCATTGGGTGGCCTAGGTATTGTTGTAGGCCTCGCTACATGGGGCTGGCGCGTCATAGAGACAATCGGTAAAAAAATCACCGAGCTAACCCCCACACGCGGATTTGCTGCGGAATTTGGCGCTGCCGCCACGGTAGTTTTCGCCTCGCGCCTCGGCCTGCCCATCTCAACCACCCATACTCTTGTTGGCTCGGTGATTGGGGTCGGATTAGCTCGCGGTTTGGAAGCCCTAGATTTAAGTATGACGAGGGATATTATCATCTCATGGGTGGTCACTGTACCTGCAGGTGCTTTTATTGCTATTGTCTTTTATAACATCATCTATTATGTCTTTAGTTGATCAAGAGGTCTATGAATAGATTTATTTTTTTACTTTTTATGGTTTTATGTGTGCAGAATCCTGTTTTTTCTCATACATCCCAAGCTGTATTGCAAGCGCGTCTGCATGTGGTATCCAACAATCTGCATGACGTCAAAACAGCAAAAATCCAACCTGGTTCTACAGTCAAGCTTCAAGCAGAAATAAAGAATGTCGGCAATTTACCTAGTGCTCCAGGAACCATCTCCATTCGTTTTGTTTTAATCGAACCCTTAGAAGATCTCTTGGAAAGCCGGCCCTTTCAAACGGAAGTTTTATCTTTGCCAACCATTGATCCGGGACAAGTCTTCGTTGTTGATTTCACGAAAGAGCACCAATGGCCTTCCCTTCATGATTTTATCAAACAAAATTGGAATATGCGTCATTATCAAGCCCTAGTCAAAATTGAAGGAGAGAAAAAAGAAAAAGTCATTGGCTATTTACCGATATTTTTTTCCGCCTATTATTACGAGGGAATTAGTACTCCTACCCCCCTGGAAGTCAAGGATAAGAAAGGGTAGAGGCTCATGAAAGAAATTCAACACATAGTCACTATGACCCAAATTCCTGTCGCCGCTAGCGCGGCTCATGTTTGATTTGCTCCCCGCCGCCGCCCCACAGGCTGACGCCAATGGCTACATGCTTTTGCCGCATCCGCGGCTCAGGAAACTCGGTCAAGAGGCTTCTTTTCAATTGTATTTAGGCGCGTCGTAATTTAGGATCTATAGAGTCACGTAAGGCATCTCCCACTAATGCAATGGCCACCAACAAAACCGTTAACAATATGGCAGGAGGCCAGAGCAAATAACTTTCTGCAGGAAAAGCTGTGCGTCCTTCATCCATTAAAACACCCCAAGAGCAGGAGCCTTCTTCACCTAATCCTAAAAAAGAAAGTCCCGCTTCGCTCGTAATAGCGCCCATGATTGAAAAAGGAAGAAGCGTTAAAATAGGTGGCATCGCGTTCGGTAAAATATGAGAAAAAATGGTATACAAATCATTAAAGCCTTGTGCCCGGCAGGCTTCTACATAAGGCAGATTGCGCTGCTTAAAAAATTCTCCCCTTATAAAACGCGTAAATGTGGTCCATCCAAATAAGCCGATGACTGTGATGACAATAAATATGGATTTGCTTTGCATCATGGCCACCACAATCAATAGCATAAAAAATGTGGGCATAGACTCCCAGATTTCCAGCAAACGACAGGTGATGATATCAAAAGTCCCGCCATAAAATCCGGCGAAGGCTCCTATGGGAATACCAATAACCAATGCAATGCCTACGGCTATAATACCTACGCTGAGTGAAATGCGGATACCAAATATTAATGCTGCTAAGAGATCTTTTCGGTTAACACGCGTAAGATCCCACCAAGGAATGACCTGATTGAGCGCTTGGCTCCCTCCCGCATCATCTTCCCAGTGAAAATGACTGATCAGTGGCATAACCATCCCATGGATTTGTTTAGTTTGTTCATCGACCCAGCGGCGCCTATCTTGAATATAGTTGATTTTATTTTTTGCCGCTTGATACTCCAAGGAATGGGGGTGGCTTTCATTAGCAGCAAGGATTTGATACTGTGATTCTAATTCTTGCTTTTCATTGGCTTGCTGTAAATTCCATAGCGTAGGCATCGGCTGATGATTGGCCTTTTCAAATGCAGCGCTATAAGGTTGAAGTTGATCATCCTGTTTTTTCCTTAAGATTTCTCGGATGACCAAATTAAGTTTGGCATAAGCATTCATATAAGTTAAATCGAAGTCCCACGTAGGTAAGAAAGATCCTTGAGTGGCGATTTCATCTTTTATAGCCTTTTGTCGCGCTTGAATCAATTGAGTGTCTGCTGCCGGATCTATAGGAGTTGAGACAAGATTTTGCAAAAAAAGTCCACCTTGTAAGCATATAATAGCCAAAAATAAAAACCTCTTTGCCATTACATGATTTTCCAAAACCTTCATCAAGATCAAAAAAAACGGTAAAGTAAACATAAGAAAATTAAAAAATATATCTAAACTCTTTGTGAAAAATTCAGGATAAAATAGATAACGAAAAAGCGGAAAATACCAAGATCCATTGTATTCGACTGCTACAGGTTTGCTAGAAGCAAAGAAAGGAGCGTAAACGCCTACGATGACAAAAAGAAAAAAGACCCAGAGGGCCCCATTTCCTAAGCGATGCTTACGCAGCTGGTTCCAAACTTCCTTCCAATAACTTTCCTGACGATTAGCCATGATTTAATCCAATGTGATGCGTGGGTCTAAAATAGTATAGGCTATATCTGCGACAAGATAGCCTAAAAGGGTTAAGAAGGATCCTGCCAAAGCGGAAAACATGATGACATTGTAATCACGATTCACAACAGCATCATAAAAGAATTTTCCGAAGCCATTAATCTCAAATAGAGTCTCGACAATCAACGAACCGCCAAGTACAATGCCCAAAGACCCCGCAATTGAGGTGACAATGGTAATGGAAGCGTTGCGTCCGACATGTCGCGTCATGACAGTCCAGAGAGAAGCTCCCTTTGCCCAAGCTGTGCGCACGAAATCTTGCCTAAGCACTTCTAATACGGCAGTTCGAGCCAGACGGGCCTGCGAAGCAAGCATTCCATACATAATTGCTAACAAAGGTAGAAAAATATGGGCTAACACATCCAAAAGCCTTTGATAAGAAACTTGCTGTTCGTAAATCCTATCAGGACTCGTAAATCCACTGATCGGGATGGGTGTATTTGTAAAAGGGAAAGTATGGTTAAGTCCGACTTTTTCAATCAAAAATGGAGCCACAACGAAAATGGGAATTGCATATAAAATCAAAAAAGTTACATTTAGGGTATAATCTGGCCAACGATTATGTTGAAGGGCCATCAAAAAACCAAAAAAAAGGCATAAAACAAAAGTCATCAACATGGGCAAAAGAGATAATGTTAAAGAGTATTTAAAACGTTTTACGACTTCGCTTAAAACCGTTTTGTTAGGATCGCTGCGTAAAGTGCCGAAGTCTAAGGTAAAAACCCTACTCATGTAACGAAAAAAGCGCGTCTGAATAAAAAAAATGTAAACTTTTTGCATACCCTTAGGTTCCGCATCGTAGAAATCTTTATGGGTTGCGTACCACGTCCGAAGGCTCATGGCTACTTTATCCATTTCCTTTTCATTATTAGGAATGTTCTCTAATATAGCACTGAGGGTATTATTATTTTCTGACAGTGTTTGGTTAAATTGCATTTGAGCATACGTCAAGCCCGCACCGATGTATGCATTGCGGTAAGTTCCCCTTTGAAAGTATCTTGAAGCTAATTGTCGAACTTTGAGGGGTTGATGGGCATCATCAACAACGTTCAATAACTTCGGTAAGATATAACGAGATTGATCTCCAAATTTTATACGTAACTTGTCAAACCGGCTGTAACCCATTTCTTCATTAGACTGTGGACTCTCTTTTCGAAAAGTTAATGACCACAAAGTTTGATTCACATACTCTTGGCTTAACCAGGGCCAGGTATTAAAAATGATCGGCAAAGTCAACCCATAAAATTCGCGAAAGATTAAATAACGATCATCACTGCCAAAAGCCAAAGCACGGCCTTGACGCTGTGTCCCCCCTTCTTTACTGATATCCAGGATTGTTACAGGATCCCCCGGTGCAAGATTGATAATTAAAAAATTGACGAGCACAATGAAGAAAAGCGTGATAGGTAAGAGTAAAAGGCGACGAATAAGATAGTTAATCATAATGTTATAAAATGGCTAAGATCACCAAACCTATGGATGGATTCAGTCATGCGCTTTTAACCAGAAAATGTTTGAATCGGGCTCAGCAACATCAGCGCCGGGAACAAGGTCCTGCCTATCGGCCGGAATGAAAACATTCTGCAGAGCCTCGCGATATAAAAAGGCCACTTTTGGACAATACAAGAAAACGTAAGGCGCTTCTTCATGGATAATGCGTTGAAACCTATGGTATAAGGCTATGCGTTTTTCAATGTTGGATTCAAAATCTAAGGCATTGATAATTTGATCCACCTCAGCATTGCTAAAACCAATATAATTAGAAGATCCTTTTTCATCTCCTTTATCTGTATACCATATTTGACGCGGATCTTCCGGAGGCGACCCTAAAGACCACCCCATCAAAAGAGCATCAAAATTTTTATCCGAGATTTTAGCCGTCATATCCGGATAATCCAGACCACTGGTGCGACAATCAATGCCTATTTCTTTAAGAGAAGTGCAGATAAACTCTGCAATATTGCGCCCTACTGCGGAACGGGAAATATAACATAATGTGAAACGAAAGGGAACATCCTGTCCATCAATCACTTTGTCTATAATTCCATCGCCATTATGATCATACCATCCCTCTTCTTCCAATAGATGCTTAGCTTTTTGCACATCGAAAGGCCAAGGTATAATATTCTTATCGTAAGACCGGTCAAAAGGATACATAGGCCCTGTAATTTCCATGGCCATTCCATTTAAAAACTGCTTGATGATTCTTTGACGATCGATGGCTAATGTCAAGGCTTGGCGCACTTTGGCAGAATTAAAAAATGGTTTTTTCTGATTCCATCCCACATAAGAAAACGAACGTGCAAAGTAATCTAAACGTTCGATCTTCTGGTTTTTATTTGCTTGTTCTGCGTATTGCGACGAATTCAGAAAATTTTTAAGTTCTAAAAGTTGATCAGGCTGGATAGAATAGGTAGTGAGTTTATTTCCTTTGAAATCCTGCCATACATTATCCGGATTTTCTTTAAACTGAATCTCATGCTTCTCCACTAAAGCGGCTAAAGGAAAATAGAAGTCACGGTTGCGTTTGAAATTAATTTGCCTTTCTGTACGGCCATCAAAAGTCCAAGGCCCACAGCTAACGATGATATTTCTGGCCCAATGTTGATTAAATCCTTGCGCCCAAATAGCGTTCTTACGATATGTCATGGGGTCTTTATCGTCTTCTACAATTTTCTTGCCATTAGGATAATATTGATAAACAAACCCAGCTAATGGTCGTAGTCCAGCTGTGAGTAACTTTGCCACATATTTCGTTTTGAAAACCTCTTTTCCATCCGGTTCGACGATTTTTTTAACTTTCCAACGGATCACAAAAGTCAGTTTGTCAACCACACGAAATTCAACTATATCTTGCAAATAGGGACGCAAGGAGACAGCTCCCATTGAGCTGATGTAAGGGTTCATGGCGGCATCGAAATAAAATTTGAAGTCTTCGGCCGTCACTTGGTGTTTTTTCAAAAAGTGATCGGATAATTCAAAGCCTGAAGGAAAAAAATCTTGACTTAGAGGTTGCCAAAAAACATTGTCGCGTAGATGAATCCAATATTCAGAGCCCTGACCCTCCTGAGTTTTGCGTTCCTCCATTTTAATGGCCATGTCCGGACTTATCGTCTCATATTTTCCAAACATCTGCTTTCCCACACCCACATTGCACCAGTCATTCCAAATGGAGACTTCTAACCAGTCCGCAAAAGGTAGTAAGTTATCATATTTACCCGTACTCGCTCCTTCTAAGATGCCATGAGGTTTGAAGCTAGCTCCTAAAAGCCCTGGGAGGACATGGTCATAAAAAGGATCATTTTCCATCAAGTTAGGCAGCGAGGAATCTATCTGAGGACGATTCTGGAAAGCGCGATTAGGCGTTTTAAGGGAATGGCCTACGGATTGGTTTTGCCAAGCGTTTTCAGAAATTTTTTGTAACTCATCTTGCACATTAGTGAAATTTGTCTTTAAAGCTTCTACATCACCACGCAAGAACTGCATATCTTTTTCGAGTAAGGCAGAGGACCAGTACAACATGACTAGAAGAAACAAAATGCCCAGGCTCACTAAAAAACGTAAGACATATAAAATAACAGGTCCTTTATGCATAAAGTCTATTCCTAATAAATCACGAAATGATATTTGCTTTCAGCAGCCGGGTTTAAAATTAAATGTGGCATGATCTCCATTTCTGCCAAGCCACGGCATATGGCCAAAGTTCCCACTATTAAGCCAAAAAATCCAATGATGGTATTGTAATGCTTTTTTAAGTTAAAAAAAAGTCGATGTGCGTGCATAGCTAAAAAAAGAGAGGGCGTGGTCAAAAAAGCAAAGATAAAGCCATTCATTAAACCGACCCATAGGTCGCCGGATAAAGCGCAGGCGGAAAAAACAATCAATGTTTGCCCGCAAGGCAAAGCAATCGTAAAAAAACCGAACAAAAAAGTCGGCCACGCTTTATCTTTTAACATCAATAGTGAAAGCGATTGATTGATACGCGCTAGACGTCGATTCACCCATGTATAGCCCGGATAATGCAAACCTAAAAGTGAGGAAGATGCCAACAGCAAAATGACGCTGCCAAAGAAAAAGCTCATAAGGACAGATATATGATAATGATTAAGAATCACTTGAAGTACAGCCCCGGCCTCCCCAGCTAATAACCCTGCCAAAGAAAATGAAAATAAGCGCCCCAAAAAATAAAAATAGCGAAAATGATGCTTGCTAATCATCATGACAAGAGGACCACACATGCCTAAACAATGTAAATTGCCGAAGATATATAGAGGCAGCATGGTCAATAGAAGCGTCATGGGGCATCTGTAATTTTAAGCTTAATCTTTTGCATCTGTTGCACCCGCGTTATATCTATTCCCAAAGATCCTGAGCGCCTCGCATGAGCCACAATAGTCACAAAAACCATCAATCCCATAAAAAAAATGAGGATAGCCATGGCGACCTTTTGAAAAAGTTTCATGCGCGCAAAGATAGGCACAGATCTCCTGAAGTTTTGCTCACTTTAAATGCCAAAATTTGAACTTACTTTGTATATCTGATACCCTATAACCTGACCAGCTTTTTTTGTTGACTTACATAATTGAGGTCATAATAGGTTTCAAAAATGAGGAAGGGAAAATTGAGTTAATTTCTCCTATAAAGTGTCGATTCGTTTCTACCCAAGCCTAAACCTAAGTGAGTGAAGCAATTTAGATTCCAGCACCTTTGCTTTTGTGAAATCATTTCCAATATGACTCAAGAGTAACTTTGTAAAATAAAAGATTTGACGAATGTTCCGATGAACGCTATTCTCGATGGAACCTTAATTACGCAAGAGGTCTATTATGGTATCTTCAATTGACACGATAAAAAAATTTATTGGTGACGAGAATTATATCCTAAAAATCTCATCGGAAAACAATGGAAAGAAAAAATTATCTAACGTTAAAAAAAATCTGTGGAGTTTTATCGCAGTAAAAATTCTCAAATTGGAAAGTTACCAGCTCAAAACTATAATAAACTTTGTTAAAGAACATCAAATTTCTTTAAATAATTTATTCCAAGATAATCCGACAACGATTAAAAAATTTTATGAAAAATTAAATGATAAAGTTGGGAAGTATAATGTTCGTCATATAACAATACGCCACGTTAAATGTAAAAATGGTGAACGGAAAATTCAAATTACAAACAAATTCAAAAAAATCTTCAAAATCACCCACACACCCGCAGTACAAAATTTAAAAGGCAACCCTTTAAAAAACGATGCCCAGGTTCCGGATCCAACTTTGTTCCCACTAGAGTTTCAGAATTTCATTGATGGTAAGGGCTTTGAGGAAAATGATCGTGCTACTAAAAGCAAACTTTTGCAATTTGCTAAAATTCTCTCAAATCATCCCGATGAGGAAGTGCGCCAAAAACACCTTCCTATGATTCTGGAAAAAGTAAAAGTCGGTCTAAAAATTCATGGAGAAGTTGAGGAATTATTTAGTGAGCATTTAGACAGCCTTGTTACTTTATTTCCAGAGTTTGATGAAAAAATGAAAACAACTATTCTAGCCCTAGCTTTAAGAATGCTTTCAGAGCCCAAAGACTTATTTGATAATCTATTTCAAAAAGCATCGAAAGAGACTTTTCAAGTATGGGAAAATGCTTTTGGAAGAAAAAATACCGAAGAATTCAACTACATAGTACAGCTTGAATATGAACAGCTAATGAAAAATCTACTTTACGCATTACCTGTCAACTATTTACCTAATCTGGCAAATAACAAATATTTTAGATCCAGAGATTTATTAGAAAATCTTTTTTCTAAGGATGAGGTTTCCAAAGAGAAACAATTGTCTTTTCTTAAAAATACTGATTTTATGAAATTTGAAGCATTTAAAGACTGCTTTTTTCACGACTATACTGAAGTTTTTAATAATTTTATTAAGGCATTAGAGTTATTAGATGATAAAGAAAGAATTGGAAAAATTTTATATACAATTGTAGAACGCTTCAGTTCATATAATTACTTTTATTTAAATAGGCAACTAGAATTGTTAACTTTAATTCCATCAAAATTATTGAAGTTTATCCCCGTAGATGAAAAATTTGAAAAAAATTGTCGCACATTAAGCTTTAATATAGCTCTTATACAAAAACAATTAAAAAATCCAGATAGAAAAGCTAAATTAGTGGAATTGTACAATTCCATTTATTCTGACGAAATTGAATTTGAGCAATTCGTAAAGTATTTTAAGCTTTACTTACCAAACTACTCTGCTGAATGGATAGAATTATTTTTATGGATAAATGAAAACTGTGACCCCAAATACCACAAAAAATTAGTATTAAAATATATGGAGGAAAGAAAAAATACTGCAGAGTTAGCACATTTTATTCGCATTTTGCCTTTTAATATGATTGATAAATACGTATTTTTAAACTTAACAATCAAAGAAGTATCAGCTCTTATCATTGATTTTGGAATAGTACAGCTCATTCCATTATTTTTCATACATAGATTTTACAAGGATTTGGATTCAATTTTTGATGAAATTGATTTCACACAATTAGAACCAAAGCATGAGAAATTTATTTTTCATTATTTTGATTATATAGAAAAAGAACCATTTAAATTATTAAATTTAATTATAAACAAAAAATATTTTGAAAAGCGTGATTTTTATGAGCCTAATATGCATAAATGGCTTAAATATCACAAAGAACGTTATGCGAAATGTATAAAGTTTTATGATGAATACGTAATACTTATAAGATTTCTTTTAGAATTTATGAATAATACAGAAATAATTAATCTGTTTTATCAACTTAGTGATGATCTTCAAGAAATTATTTTAATGTATGCTCGTCAAACGGTTTCTGAACCGGTAAAAACTCATTATTGGACAACTTCCCTACAGTTGATTGCTTTATGGGATGCAATGACAAGAAAGGATATTCAATTAGAAATAGCTCGTCAAATAAATATCATAGATGTCTATCAACCGGGTATGCGGGATATACTTGATATGATTGACCAAGCAGAAAGATTGAGGAATCATGAAATAGCCCAAGAAATTGTTAAAGATTTTCTAAAACCATTTAATTATGTGAGACAAAATCAAGTTTCATTTAGCGGTCTTTATAACAATCCTCAATTTTCCGATATGACCATAGAAACGGAAAACGATATTTTAAAAGTTCATCGGGTCATATTAAGAACAGTGCCTAGATTGCATAAATATTTTCTTAATAAAGGCCCTCATATTATCCTTAAAGGGAAAAAGACAGCAAAAGTAAAACAACTTATTAAATTGGCTTATGATTGCTTTCACTTTGAAGAATTCATCTATCCTAATATACCAAAGTTATTACATAGATCTTTTTTATGATTTTTAATAATGCTGAAGACTCTGATTTCCTTATTGAATCCAAAAATGGTTCAAAAATTTATCTTCACAAAGCCATTCTACAAGCTTCTGGTTTGGAGTATTTTAAAAAAATGATAACTATTGATATGAAAGAAAATAGAGAATCCAAACTAATTGTTGAAGAGGATGATTACGACATACTCAAGGTTATTTTAGAGTACGTTTATACAGATATCATGCCTGAATTTGACAATGATGAATCCAAACTAGCTTTTGAACAAGCTTTAGGCTATTACAGTGCACAAGCTTAGAACCGAACATGAATATAAATGGTTGAAGAAAGTAGAAATATTGATGCCGTTATGTTATTTATCCATGTTAATCCTAAAGGCATATGATCTAATGATAGCACCTTTCGAAAAGTCTTCAAAAAAAATATAGATATGCTGAGGTTAAAGTGTATACTAAAAAATTTCAAAGTTTTAGACTTTCGTATGTTACTTAAAAAAATTTAAATGAGAACATAACATGACAAATATAATTTCAAATCCTCAAGGATTACAAACCCAATGGGTCACTCCTTCCCAGCCACGTTGTAAATGGCAAGAACGTGCACATATGTATCAACTTGCTACGGGAATTTTTTATCGAACTGTTAACGACCATCAAGTTGAGATACAGTTGGTGTTTGCAAAAAAGGATTTAGAAGAAGTCAAACGTTGCATCACGTTGTTAGAGACTCATAAATCGGTTGAATCGATGATATATGCTACAGTTTTAGGCACCCGAGTGGTCCAATCCTCACCTGCTTTGATAACCTTCTGCAACGCTAAAGTTAAAAGCCAGCTTGAAACCTGGATAAAAGAAAATCCTTCTCTCAAAAAAGAGTTGTCAACTGCGTTGACCCAAGAACAAATCTCTGTGCAGCAGCGTCACCAATGGATGATAGATACAAAAAACAAACTAGACACCACCGATCTGCTTTTTACCATTAATACAAAAATAACCGATGACTTAAGAACGTTACTCAATCAAGCAGATGAAGCCTTTAGTTTAGCCAAAGACTTGAAGTCCTTATTGACCACCTCTGAATTATATATAAAGATCATTATTGCCGCTGAACAAGTTCAAGCTTGGGATGTCATGAGTTACTGCGCCTTGAAGCTGAGTGAGATTGAATTACAAAAAACGGTAGAATATGCCTCTTTAGCCAATGCTGAAAAAGATCGGCATATAGCCAATGAAAACAATGAACGCAAAGGCCTTGCCTATACTACTGCAGCGAAATATGCCAGCGTGGCGGAAGTGTTGTATCAAAAAGATAGAGAAATTAAGCCTGAGGCACTTCCTCCCCTATTTTTAACCCAACACCAACGAATTCAAATTCTTTTCGTTAAAGATGCATTGAAAATTAAGGACCCGTTATATGACGTACCGGCTCTTCTTACGATAGCTGGTCGTCAGCAGCTCCAAGCTAATCGCCAACAGTTAGCTAAGGACATTGAAGATCCGAACAACAGCACAGAAAGCTTGTTAAAACGCTTAACTCAAGGTGTTATAGAAATTACACAAAAGCAACTAAATCTCTGCATAGCCTGTCTTGGCAAGCCGCCCTGCAATTATGCATTTCTAGGATTAGGATCGATGGGAAGGGGTGAATTGAGTCCCTATTCAGATCTAGAGTTTGCCATTCTGATTGAAAATGACCCCATAGAAAATAAACAGTATTTTCGAAACCTGACTCGTTTGTTGGAATTGCAAGTGATCAGTTTTCTTGAAACGAAATTTCCTTTGCTAGGCATGGGTACGATTAGTCCTATCCCTTCAGGTTTTTCTTTTGACAGCGGGGGGAACACTCCCTTGGGTAAGCAAGGACTATTTGATCTAATAGGCACGCCGACTCAATTAGCCAAATTTCAAGAGACGGTATGGTTTGAACAAGAACTCATCACTAGTAACGTCCTCAAGACAGGTTGTTGCTTGGCAGGCGATCCTAAACTTGTCATAGAATACGATTTGGCTATGCAGAAAATTTTAAGCCAAGAAGTGATATCAAAAGCCGTTTTATCAAACAATAACCCCCGAGAAACAAAATTTTTGGATCGATTATTCTCAGTATTTAGCACCAAAAATTCCTCTTTAAAACCCACACAGCCAACCTCCGCGTTGCCTGTAACCCCCATGACTTTACGTCAAAACCAGGCTTTGCAGTTATTACTAGGCGATTTGGCAGAATATGCCCCGCGCTTGGATAATAATAAAGAAGAGTGCGGTTTTTTTGATGTAAAAGCAGAGTTATATCGTTTACCCAGCAGTATTATTCAAGAAGTCAGTTTGTTCTACGGGATTAAAGAGAAAGGAACTTGGGCTCGCTTGCAAGAGCTACGAGAAAAGCAATGTTTGAGTGAAGAGGGCCAAAAGCAATTAAGCCAATTATTTGATGTAGTTCTTCGCTATCGCATGAAAGCCCACTTGTTTTATCAACGTGAACATGAAGCATTATACCATCCTAAACTGTTAGATTCATTCGTTAATGAAACAGGTAAAAGTAACGATAATAGTAACAAAGCGATACCTTCCTCTTCTTCTAAGCATTTTGAATTAGATGAGACAGAACTGGATCAATTAGCTGAATTACACAGAGTCATATTGCCTCTGCAACGTTTAGCTCAAAAGTTTTATGATCAAAAAGGTAAAAACGCAGATTTTTATTTAGAGAAAAAATTTTACGATGACGATTTTATCGCTCAAGCGCTTGTTTCTAAAGAAAAATTGCAATATCAAAAGGCTAAAGAGTGCTACGAAAAAGCATTAGCTTTAAATCCCAACGATTGGGAAGCGTTAAATCAATTGGGCAATCTCAAAGAGCAATTAGGCGAAAAGGAAGGCAGGTTGGAACGTTTAGAGAAAGGATTGTTATTAGCCCAACAGCTTTATGGCAGTGAACATCCTCAAGTGGCCACTATCTATAACAATCTAGGCTTAGCACATGAGGAATTGGGGGATTCGAAGAAGGCGCTTGTTTATTTCGAGAATTCTTTAGACATAAGTAGCGAAAATGAAGAAAACTTACGTGATCTTCGTAACATAGCAATATCCTTCAGTGGCCTCGGATCAGCCTATCGTAGTTTGGGTAATTTGAAGAAGGCAATCAAGTATTATGAAGAATCCCTGAAGGTTAGATTAGAAATCTTCACTCCCGAAGATCCGCTTGTGGCAACAGTATATGATGCTTTGGGGTCGTCTATAGAGATATGAGCCAACCGAAAAAGGCCATCGAGTACCATGAAAAATCTTTAGCCATCCACCTGAATGCCCATGGTGCCGAGCATAAGTCAGTTGCAGTTACATACAATAATTTAGCGGGTGCTTACAAAGTATTCGGCGACTCAAAAAAGGCTGCCGAATATATGAAAAAAGCGCTGTCCATCCTTCTGGAAGTCTATGGCCCGAATCACCCCAAAGTAGCAACGAGTTACAATAACTTAGGAACAGCGTGTGAAGATTTGGGTGACGCAAAGCTTGCCAAAGAATATTACGAAAAAGCATTAGCTATCAGTTCAAAAGTCTACGGTCCAGAGCATCCGGCAGTAGCCTCTACCTACAATAATCTGGGATCACTGTCTATGTCATCAGGCAATTTCCAAAAGGCTATTGATTATCATCAAATGTCTATGAATATTTCTCTTAAAAATTACGGTCCCAACCATCCCGATGTAGCGACAAGCTATTATAATCTGGCACGAACCTATCAAAAATGCGGTAAGCCCAAGCTGGTCATTGAGAACACTAAGAAGGGACTTGACATTCTTCTAAAAAAATATGAGCCTTTGCACCCGAACTTAGCTCGTTACTACAACAACTTTGCCTTGGCTTACAAGGATATGGGACGTACTAAAGAGGCCATCGGGTATGTTGAGAAATTTTTGGATATTTCCTTAAAAGCTTATGGCCCCGATCATCCGGATGTGGCCACAAGTTACAACAACCTGGGAGAGTCCTATCGGGAGTTAGAAGAGCCGAAGAAGGCGATTGGATATTTAGAGAAGGCATTGACGACGAATCAAAAACTTTACGGCCCTGACCATGAGGATGTAGCATTGACCTACAACAACCTGGGCGCGGCCTATGATGATCTGGGAAAACGCAAACAGGCCATTGATTATTATGACAAAGCCCTAAAGATTCGCTTAAATGCCTATGGTCCCAATCATCCGGATGTAGGAACAAGTTACAACAATTTGGGAGTTTCCTACGCGATGTTGGGCAAGATGAAAGAGGCTATGAAGTATTTCGAACAATCTCTTATCATTCTTCTGAAAGCCTACCCTACCGATCATCCTAATGTGATATCGACCTACAACAGCCTTGACCTGGTATATAATAACCTAGGTGAAAAGAATAGAATAAAAGAGTATCAGGACATGAAAATTTGAAATTCGTGTAATTTTCCCTGCATGAAGAAAAGAGAAAAGTTTTTTTTGGGCTATCTGAATTAACCCTGTGCTTGTTGCTGGGATAGCTGAATTTCCGCTCGTTCCTATTCATCCTTTTTTAGATGGCCATTTGTTTGAGCTCTGACACAGGAAAATCGCGATATAGGGGTGTTTAATTTTTCCATAACCTCATTTCTTAAAAAGAACGCTGTTTTCAAATAATAAGTTTAAGCTGTATACATTCAAAAGTAAGTGAAGGAGATTCTATGACTGTTCCTATGGATACCGATACAATCGTCGATAGACTTGTTAACAAAACCAAACACTATCTCATTACAACTTTGGGAAGGATTGCAGATGAAGCACATACAGACGAAATCTACAATGCGCTATCTTATGCACTTAGGGAAGAGGTCATGATTCATTGGTTGGCTACAGTAAGGACACAGAATAAATATGACACCCGTATGCTATACTATCTATCCATGGAGTATCTGCCCGGACGTATCCTCAGCAGTGGAATTACGAATGTTAAAGCTTTAAAAATTGTACAAGCCGTCCTTCAAAAACTCAACCGTTCTTATCATGAGATTATTTATCATGAAGCTGATCCTGGTTTAGGGAACGGAGGCTTAGGTAGGCTAGCCTCATGTTTTTTGGATTCACTCGCTACACTGCATTATCCTGCACAGGCTTATGGTTTACGTTATCAATATGGCATTTTTGAACAACAAATTTGGAATGGTGTTCAAGTAGAAGCGCCCGATTGCTGGCTTTTAAGTGAAAATCCGTGGCAATTTCGTCGCGATACACGCTGTGTCCATATCAAGTTTTGTGGAGAAACAACACCGACTCATAATATTCACGGCGATGATATTTATCAGCTTAAAGACTTCGAAGAGGTGCAAGCCCTCCCTTATGACACACCTATTATTGGATACAATAATGATAGTCGCTATTCCGTGGTCACCTTACGTTTATGGACAACCAAAGAGTCCCCACGTAATTTTCAATTGCAACGTTACAATGCCGGACGATTAGATCAAGCGGCAGAAAACTCAGCGTTAACCGATGTCTTATATCCCAGCGACCATCATGAAACAGGTAAAAGGATCCGTCTAAAACAAGAATTTCTACTCGTTTCGGCGTCCTTACAAGATATTCTGAGACATTATTTAGCCCATCATCAAAATTTCCGAGCCTTTGCTGACAAAGTACGCATACAAATCAATGATACCCATCCTGCGATGGTCATTCCCGAGCTCATCCGCATACTCATCCAAGAACATGACTTGCCTTGGAAAACCGCCGTGGAGATGACCCAGGCTTGCACTGGGTACACAAACCACACAATTCTAAGCGAAGCTCTTGAAGTATGGGATAAGGAACTATTCCATTATTTGTTGCCCAGACAGCTACGTATCATTGAACGTATGAATCAAGAATTCTGTAACTCTGTACGCATGAAATTTCCACGCGATGAAGCGACGCGTACGCAAGATGTCTATTATAGAAAATGAAGGGGTGCGAATGGCCAATCTTTCGATTGTGGGGTCCCATTCAGTCAATGGTGTATCAGAAATTCATACAGACATCTTAAAAAAGAATGTATTTAAAGAATTTTACGAAATGTTCCCGGAAAAGTTCGTCAATGTGACCAATGGTGTCACTCAACGACGCTGGTTACTTGAATGCAATCCTGAGCTATCCAAATTCATTACTAAACGCATTGGCGAGGGATGGATTGTCAATTTCAATCAAATTAGCGAACTGGCAAATTTTGCCGGTGATCAAACCAGTCTGGAAGAATTTTTAGAGATCAAAAAAAGAAATAAGCTTCGTCTTAGCGAATTCCTTGCGGAAAACAACATACAACGTAATGAAAAGGGCGAATTGGTTGTCCCCTCACCTCTTATTGATACTGATTCCATTTTTGATGTGCAGATTAAGCGTTTCCACGAATACAAAAGACAACTGATGAATATCTTGAACGTCATTATGATTTACCAAGAAATTATAAAAGGCTCTCATAGAGCGAAAAGAACCTGTATTTTTGCCGGCAAGTCTGCCGCATCCTATGAAATGGCTAAAAATATCCTTCGATTGATCATTGCTGTCGGTCGCAAAATTAACAAAGACCCTGCGGCCAAAGGCCTTTTAAAAGTTGTCTTTATAGAAAATTATAATGTCTCTAAAGCTGAAATCATCATTCCGGCAGCGGACCTATCCGAGCAAATTTCTACCGCAGGAACTGAAGCCTCAGGAACGGGAAACATGAAGCTCTCCATGAATGGCGCTTTGACCATTGGTACTAATGATGGTGCCAATATTGAGATGAAAGAGAGCGTCACTGAAAAATGGTGGCCCTTCACTTTCGGAGCTTCCGCACAAGAAATAGAAAAAATGCAGCTTGAGCAATCCTACCGACCTAAAGATATTTATAATAATAATCCCAAAATTCGCGAGGCCCTTGATTCTCTAAAAGATCATACCTTTGCGACTAATGAACAAGAACACCAAGCTTTTACCGGACTTTTTCAAAAGCTAGTTGAAGGATATTATGGTTCTGGCGCCGATAGATATTTCATCCTAAAGGACCTGGAAAGTTATTTTGAAATGCAAAAGAAAGTGGAAGCACTCTATGAAGATCCCTTAAAATGGGCAGATTATGCCATCCATAATATTGCTGGAATGGGGAAATTTTCATCAGATAGGTCTATAAAAGAATATAGCGATAAGATCTGGGGACTGCAACCTTGTCCAATCGATGAGGAAATTTTGACTAGGGTGCAGCATGAATATAGGCAATATGAGTGATAGCTATTAGATCTCTATTGAATATCGTAGAGGTCCCATTTTTTGATAAGTTTTTGGTATTGACCACTGGCTTTTAAGCGTTCGAGACCGTCATTGATGCTCTTCATAAAATCTATTAAATCCGGCTCCCTTAAACTGACTAGGCGCAATCCTTGGCGTGTAAATGGAATCGTAGCTATTTTAAGCTTTTTAGAAAAAAAACCGTGTAAATTCACGTTTGCACTCCAGTCATCCATAATGACACCATCAATTTTGTTGTTAGCCAAATCATTGAGTGCAGAATTCATATTTTCATAGGTCACAATGATAATGGAAGGATAGTGATCGACTTCATAAATTGAAGAGGACCCCGCACTAATGCCAACCATTTTCCCTTCCATATCTTCCAAGTTATGAACATCGGAATCTGCATTGACGACGAGCACATCACCTAACATATAAAGAGGGTCAGAAAAGTAATATTTTTCTTCGTTCAGACTATTGGGGACCATAAAGGTAAATACCGCGTCATAATTTCCGGCATTTAAATCCTCTATAAGGGTACTTGAATTAGCAGAAACTAATTCAATACGCAAATGAGCCTCTTTACTTGCCGCCAAAATAAGCTCCTCAGCGAAAGCTTGCATGTTGGGTTCTTTTCCAGAAAATTGGAAATCGTCCCAATTAATACTTCGCGGAATCAAATAATAGGTTTTTGCATGTCCACTATAAAAAAAGCATGTGCGCATGATTCCGAAAAGCAGAATTAAGCCTAAAAGGCTCATACCTACATTGCGAATCCATTTTTTGTTTAGTAGAAAACTCGCTGAAGCCGTCCGAATTTTTTTCTTGCATGATCAAAATCAATTTCATTAAGAATAATGATAGCATAGTATCCCTAAAAATAAAAGCTTTGTTCTACTTTTGCAAATGTAAAGCCAGTGAGATCAATAAGAAGGTTCAAGACAAAAACAATTCTTAATTATAGGTTCATTAAATTTACCATATGAATCTTGATCAAATAATTATTTTAATCTAATGTCCCGATTAAGCCATACTTATGGAGAATTTATGATTTCAGTACAATCCGATCATTCTAAAACAAAAAGCGCTCCAAAACAAAAGCTTAAAAATCAATTCCATTATGACATGAGCTACGTGGCGACTCTCATTTTAGCAGGAGGACAGGGTTCTCGCCTTTTCCCCCTCACTCGCACTCATTGTAAACCTGCATTGACCTTTGGTGGCAAATATCGCTTGATCGATGTTCCTCTTTCCAATGCCATTCACTCGGGGTGTCATAAAATCTTTGTCGTGACACAATATCTGGCAAAATCGTTACACGATCACATCTTTAAAATCTACAGGCCCAATCTGTTCAGTACGGGTTTTGTGGAAGTTTTGTCAGTAGAAGAAAAACCCCATACAAAAACATGGTTTCAAGGAACAGCGGATGCCATTCGTCAAAACATTGCTTATCTCGATGAATTAGCCGTCGATTATTTTTTAATTCTCTCGGGCGATCACCTTTATCAAATGAACTATCAAAAGATGATGCATACTGCCCTGCAAACTCAAGCTGATGTAGTCATCGCCACACAACCTATAGCGGAAGAGCAAGCCAATCGCTTAGGCATCATGAAAATCAATAAAGATAGCCGCATTACTGATTTTATTGAAAAGCCACAAGATAAAAAAGTTCTTGAAAAAATTTCGAATGACAGAAGACATTCGAGAAGCATTTGAATTGCAAACTGGCAAAACCTTTTTAGGTTCTATGGGCGTTTATTTGTTTAAGCGAAAAGCCCTTTTGCAGCTTTTGATGAGTGACATGCGGGATGATTTTGGTAAGCATCTGATTCCTACAATCATTGAAAAGGGGGCTGCTGCCGCTTGCTTGCATATGGAATATTGGGAAGATATCGGAACTATAGAAGCCTATTATAAAGCTAATATGGCTCTTACAAAAGAACAGCCGGAGTACAATTGGTATGATGAAAATTTTTTGCTAGCCACTAATATCCAAAATCTTCCAGCACCAAAAATTCATGATACTCAAATCATGAATTCTATTATTTGCGATGGATCCATTATTGAAGCTAAGGAAATCTCACACAGCATTTTAGGTCCTCGTATCCGGATCAAGTCGGATACCGTCATTAAAGATAGTTATCTTATAGGCAATGACTTCTATTGTCCGTCTCATCCTGAAAGCAGCTTTCCTAAGAATTTACAAATTGGCAAAAACTGTCGCATCGAAAGGGCTATTATTGACAAACATGTCTGCATAGGCAATAATGTGCAATTGATCAATAAAAACAAATTGAATCAATATAATAGTGATGAAATCTACATAAGGGATGGCATTATTATTGTACCCCAGGGAGCTTACCTGCCAGATGGTTATATTCTTTAAAAAATTGCATGGACACGCATGCTATTACACATAAGTTTATTTAACGCGAAGCGTTGGCGATGCATTCACAGGTATTTGTTAAGAACTAATATCGCATCGCCTTTGGAGTGCGAAGGCCTTCCTTCGCTTTACAAAACTTTCATTTCATGCATCGCAACGCTCCCCGGTTCAAACGATGTTTTCTGTTATATTTTCAGGATGATTTAATTATATGACAGTATGGGCATTAGCCGACCTTCACTTAGCACTAGCGTCTCCGACAAGAAAATGGATGCTTTTGGCGAACCTTGGATTGATTACACGGAAAAAATCAAAAAGCAATGGCTCGCTCACATTAAAACAGACGATTTAGTTCTTGTGGCGGGAGATATCTCTTGGGCTCTGCATTTAAACGATGCTGCGGTCGATTTAAACTGGATCCACCAACTGCCGGGAACTAAAGTCATTGTACGCGGCAATCATGATTATTGGTGGACTTCCCTTAGCAAAGTAGAAAAAATCCTTCCCCCTTCCATCCACCTTATTCAAAATAATGTTTATAACTGGAAAGGATTCTCCATTGGTGGAGCACGATTATGGGATAGCGACTTCAGCTTTAATGACTATATTGAATTCAAAGTGAATCCTCGTGCAAAACAACTGAGTGAAATCGACAAAGACCCGGCAGAAGCCCAAAGAATTTTCGAACGCGAGTTAGGACGTCTGGAGTTAAGTCTAAAAAACCTTAATAAAGATGCGGATGTCCGCATTGCTATGACTCATTATCCTCCTATTAGTGCCGATCTCAGAGAATCCCCCGCCTCGCAAATATTAGAAAAATATAAGGTGAATACATGTGTTTTCGGACACCTTCACAATGTCAAAAGGCACCTTCCGTTATTTGGTGAAAAAAATGGCATACGCTATTTTTTAACTTCTGCCGATTATCTTGATTTTATTCCGAAACTCATTTATAATTAATAATTTATTAATATTTTCGCCATAGGTCATTATGTCCTTATTGTTTAGATTAATCACGGGCTTTATTTGCATGATTGTTGTCCCTGCCATGGCTTTTTCTAGTGTGGAATCCTTGGTCCTAACTGATGACTTTTCTTCCCTTTTACATTCTAACACCGAAGAGCGCCCTATTGAAATTCCTGATCCTACCTCCCTTAAGCTGAATTGGTGGGATTATTTTGAAGTTAAAACTTCTCAAGAGTTTTCACAACGCATTAATGCAGCTAGCCAACATCTTTTTTCTTTATTGCCCAGACTGTCAGGACAAGAACAGGAAAGCGCTACGGCTTTAATTAATAATATCGCGATGCATTTTAATGCCCTACTGGCTTCGAAGCAACAGCCACCCTTGGAAACCCCTACTCCTCAACCTTTTCTACAAACGTATACAATAGAACAGCAATTGGAAATTAACCATAAAATCAAATTAGCCGTGATTGAAAAGAAAAATGAAGAAGAAGATCTTGAAAACATCAAAGAACGCATTAATAAGATGCAGAAGCATCAGGATTCTCTTCTAGTCCCTTATTTAGCTCAAAGTAAACCCTCGCAAGAAAAAATGCTTGCCGGACTAGAAATTATGGCTAACAGAACCGCTTTAGTCTCTGCCCAAGAGCAAATGAAACAAGTTTATAAACGTTTAGAAGTACAAAAGATGCGTTTATCCCTCCTTCAGAAGGAATTAAACGCTTCTAAGGAATTGCTTAATTTCAAGCAGTTTGATTCTAATAAACTCGAAGCAGATATTAAAACCGCAGAAAACGAGTTAGAAAGACGTCAAGCTGAATTGATTAAAATTGAAAACAATGCCTATGTCACCACGTCGCAGAACCCTCATGAAAAAAATAACCGACATCTTTTCAACCAAAAACTGATCCATTCAGCAGCCCTACGATCTTTGGCGTGGACGCGTGTGGCCTTTCAAAACCTCAAATACAATCTTTACATGCATCTTAATAAACGATTTAATGCAAGCCACAAAGAGATGCATGATAAGTTGAAAGAATGGCAAGAGAATATTGAAAAAATCTCCCATCACGCCAAAGAATGGAAGAAAATGGCTTTGAGGGAACAGGATCGTGTCCGACAAGATTATGCCACACTGATCACTTCCCACGAATCCAACGATAATAAACAACTAAAACTCAATCAAGCGCGACGACAGGAATCTCTTGAAACTTTGTCGACCTTGCAATTACTCGAAGATGAAATTTTTAATTCTCGATGGCTCATCGATCAGCTGGATACATACATCAGAGCAAATAGCTCACTATTAGAAATTAGCTGGATTAATCTATCCCATGCCTTTACTCAAGCTAAGGAATTCGTCAATGACTGTCTGAACTATACACTTTTTAAAATTGGTGAGCTTCCTATTACCCTACTTTCACTCATTCGTATAGCTTTTATCCTCACATTAGCTCTGCTAGCTTCTAAACTCTTGAGGACAGCTTTGATGTCCGTAGGAAGACGACGTGGCAATGTCACAGCGGCTTCCTTGTATACATTAGGAAGACTACTCCATTACTTTGCATTAATTATCGGTACTCTTCTAGCCTTAGTTTCTATAGGTTTTGATTTTAGTAATCTTGTATTGGTTGCAAGCGCTTTGACATTAGGTATCGGATTCGGGCTACAATCCTTTGCTAATAATTTTATCTGCGGACTCTGCATTTTATTCGAACGCAACCTTAAAATCGGAGACTATATAGAGTTACAATCTGGAACTTATGGTAAAGTGACGGAAATTCACGTTCAAAATACAGTGATATGCACCTCTGACGGTGTGGAAATCGTGATTCCTAATTCGGAATTAACCAATCATACTTTGATTAACTATACAATGAACAATGATTTTCGACGCTTAAATATTATCTTTTGCGTCGCCAGTGATGCGGACAAAAATCTCGTTCGTCAGGTGGTAGCTGATGCAGCTGTTCGCGTGCCTTGTACGGCACCCTATGAACAGTATGGCGCACCCCAAGTGTGGCTGAAAAAATTTGATAAGTATACGCTGGAGTTCTGTTTGGCTGTTTGGGTGAACTACAAACATAAATCCTATACTGATTCGAAAGAAGCTGACTTCCTGTGGGAAATTGAGTCAGCCTTAAGAGAGCATCAAATTCCTTTAACTTCGTCTTCTCCAACGATCTTGCTTTCTTACAATAATCAGTTGGCTGAGCTCCCTATGCCTACAGAACATTAGATTTAGATATGAAAGAAACCTTCGTCTAAATTAGCCGACACGATAGGTTTTTTGGGATGCGTTGTTTCATCTTGTATGATATTAAAAAACACCAGATCATTCGCTAACTTTTCTTCTCCCGCACGCTGCATTGTATAAATCACCCACTCTATAACATTACGTAGAGCACAATTATCAATGCGTTGAAAATCGCGTGAGGGCAACGGAAGCTCGATGATCTTTTCGTCCTTAAAAGCCTTCTTATATTTTTCAATAGCACTTTTTGGGGTTTCTTCCATCTCATAGTAAGCCATGGAAGTGTTTATTAAGAATGCTTTAACCTCTTCGCGCGTCATGGGCTTAAATTCAACTAATGTTTTTCCTTCAATGTGCCCTTTTTGAATGCGTTGATACTTGCCTAATGCCCCACTTCCGGCATTATAAGCAGTCACAATATATAAACCATTTTCTTTTCTGCATCCTGAGGGGGCAAAGTGTCCGCCCATAGATCCGTTAGGATTAATAAATCTATAGCCCCCATCAAACAGGATTCCCACGCGGGCATCTGTATCCTGCATGCCATCTAGTTTTGTTAGTTTGGCATCCATATAAAGACTGAGGTCATTCTGGCCTTGCACATCTAATGGAATGCTGTCGCCCATAAAACTAGGTGATTTGCTTAATTCTTCCATTTGATAGATCAGCGCTTTTAAAAGCTCTTTTTGAAACATTGTTAAACGATGGGAATGGGTGACTGAGTATAGTAAAAGTTTATTAGCTAAATAAGGTAAGGCATCTCTTTTATCAGTCCCCTTTCGAACGTCAATGACCGAACTATCTAACTTTTGCAAAGTTTCTTTATTGGTAAACAAAAACCTTTGGGAAACAATTTTTTCAACTAAAGCTAAAGATTTATTCATGCGTAGTAAAAGTTGATGAGCCTGCTCTGCTTCTTTTACATTTCCGGAATTATAAAGAGTTGATGGCATCTTATTCATGGCCCCTATGCTTTTTGTGGCTAACTTCTTACTTTCCAAATTAGAAGCAAGTGCGTAATCTTCTAAGGCTTGCATAAAAGCATCTTCAATTAACAAAAGACCGCTTTGAATTTTTTTTGACTCATGATCATTTGCATAAAATAGGTGAGCGACGTTTCTCATCCAATTTGAAATAGTTGAAGATGAATGCTTGACGAGCTTTTCACCTTCTTGCATTAAAACAGAGCCATTGTGGTTCACAACAGAATTCAAAATTTGATCAAATCTCATAAAAAAACATTAATTTTTATATTATTAATAGTTTAATTATAAAATTATAATATTTATAAAAAAATAATATTTCGTTAAGATTATTTAAATAATAAAATTTTATTTATTTTTATAAAATAATAAATGCGAGTTTTATTGAGTTCTTGAGAAGGTTTGAGATAGGAGATTTAATTGGATAGTCAAGGATTGACTATCCAAATATCATGTTATTGATTAACTTACTTTACGTCTTTTTCGTCCTCTAAGTCTTTTACTTGATCTTAACGCACAGGACAAGCACCCGTCGCGCAAGCAGCTTCCATCTCCATGTCGCGCATTTCGATGCCTGAATAATCAATATCTTTGAGTTTAGAAGTATAAAGATCATAAGCTTCCTTAGTCACCACTTCTTGAGGAAGGTAGGCATAACCCAGATCTTCGGCATTTTTAGTGGGATCATTTCTGAATAAGAAAGATACACCTACATAAGTAGTCCCAATTATCAAGCAGCCAATCGATAATGGCAGGAACTTCCGAAGGGTCATAAGAAATCGTATTGGAAACATTTTGCTCACACCAAGTTTCTTGTAAAAGTCTATACCATTCTAACTGCGAAACGGCTGAATCCATGTTCACTTCCACTTCTTCTACTTTTCCATTTTTTCTGGTGACGACTGTGCGAGTAAAAGTTACATTTTCATATTTGACAGGAAACTTGACTAATACAGATTCCGGTTCGTAGGGTTTTTCAATTACGGAATATCCTGCTGCTGCGAAAACGTGCCACCAAAGGATCATGCTTCGAATAAGTAATATTATTAAAAATATACTTTCCTAAAGGCAAATGTACCCCTTCCGGCACCTCTCCCCACTCTTCCGTTCCCATGATTTTGCTTAAGGTCCCACTAGGTTTGACACAAGTGACGTTTTTTGGTAAGGGCGAATTGAGTTCGTTAGCCATGCTATAAGCTGCACTCACGGTGATATTACGCATACGTTTAAAATCATAGGCAGTTAAGTCAGGCCTTGCACGGATGCCCGTTAAACCAACGCCGCAAAGATGTAAAAATTGCATTATTGAGATGCCAAGCCTCTTGCAAAATTTCATCGCGCAGATTCACCATGGTCTGTCGATAATTCATGCGTCCGGCTAAATAAAGGGCTCGTTCCAGGCCTATTTTATCCCCTTTAAAAGCCAAAACATTCACTTCAGTCAAATTGCAAAAGCTCTTATTACCCAAAAGAATTTCTACACAAGGATTGCATCCTTTAAACCAAGGAGCACGTCTTTCGGCTTCCATGCGCATTGATAAAACCGGGTTCAGAGCCGCCGGAATCCATCATGATTTGGAAAATATTCTCCAATTCCGTTCTATTGGGCTTTTGGCGAAAAAGAAGGCTATTGTTGGATTGTTGGCGGTGGGCATTACCCTTTAACCACCATTCTTTTTTCGCCACGGCAAATTCCTCCCATTCAGGCTGGCCATATTCGAAAAGAGCGATTTGTGCTGAACGGCGGCTAGAAAGGATTGTTCCCAGCCAATTGACGATATCTAAAATATCCATACGTGTCAGAAGTTGATCGGCCCGATCAGACAAGATTTTGGCAATCGCTTTAAAAGCTTTGGCGATTTGTTCGTCCCCTGAAGAAATCCAACCATAACCTTTTAAACGAGTACCAGCGGGGCGAATTTCAGAAAAGTCTAAGACTAAGGGTTCTTGCAGGAAATTTTCCCGCCACTAATTTCCCCACGGCCTTTGCCCAGGCAATAGCAGAGTCGCCGACTTTAATCGTCCATGTTTGTGTTTCAGGGTTATAAGTTTCGACGTTATTCTGTACGCCGCCTTTTCCCGTACGGTTAGAGCGGATGACATTAATTTCCTGAAGAGGACGTGCGAAAACCATTCAATGTGCCGGTGATCGGTCTAAAACCTACGCCGCATCCTTGTAGTAATAGCCATAGGACATCCACGACATCATAGACAGTTTCAACATGTGTATAGGAGCAATTGAACATGCTGGATTCGCGTGTGCGGCTTAATTCAGTTCCCCCTAGCCATAATGTTCTTCCTGCCGGAGCCATATAACGGCCGAGGATCAGTTTGCGTAATTCTTCCAATTCGTCATCTTCACGGTCATTAAGCGTACGTCCCAAGGCTCTTTCCCATAGCCAGCGCTGATGGGAAATGACTCGCTCGACAACTTGATCCCAGCTTTCTAATAAAGTCTCCCCCTCATGGATGGGGCGGTGATAGGTCCGTAGTGCTGTAGCCATGGCTCGTGCTGTTGGTTTTGTCATGATCTCAATTTCCTTGGATTAGTAATGTTTTTTATAGGTTTTGAAGTTAATACGTTTTTCCCATAAAAACACAAGATGTTGTGTTCACAACCTAAAAAACCACTACAGCTTGTGTTTTCAAAACGCCCTTGGTATCTCTTTTTTTTTGCTTAAAAGTCAATATCGAGTTTAATTTTCGATCCAAAAAATGTTGTCTCGGAAATCATTTAACAAGCTGTGCCTAACAATTTGATTTTAAATGAAGTAAATCCCATTTAAATTTATTTTTTTGAGTTTTGCATTAGTTTGAATATCAAATGATTAGGATCGAAAAAATTTCAGAAAAATTCACCTAATGATCTTCAAGAACTCTTTAACTTTGACATCTTTGGGCTGAATTTGATTTTCCAATGCATTCTGAGGGCGATCTCTCAAAATTTTCTGAATCAATTGTTCTTCCTGGTCTTGATCTAAAAAATGATAATAATCGACGCAAATGGATAGAAGTTCCTGAAAATCCTCTTCAGTTTCGAGAATAGAAACCACCTGGCGCGCCAGCGTGCGAAATAAATCAGGATTCCCCCCTTGGCTAAAAAAAGCCAATACTTCCAATCCAAGGTCTAAATCCTTCTGTTTCTTGACATCTTGAGCCAACTTTTGAATGATCACATCAGCACTTTCCGGATCCGTATAGGACAAAAGCCTAGCGCGTAAAAAATCAAACCAAGAAGTATCTTTAACATACTTTCCAAAACCATCGAGAAGATCCGAAGCGTAAGAGTAATTATGAATATCGATCTGTTCAGCAATATAGTCGTACAAAAAGGCTTCTAAATCATTGGCGCAACAATGGGAGATGGTTTCAAAAACAGCCACAGGGTTAGCTCCTGCGTCGGTATTCTCATCGAGAATGACTTCAAGATTAGCGATGATATCTTGAATATTTTCAGGGTGAATGACTTGCGCATGATCATAGGCAAAAATTTGCGTATCTAGTTCATCGCAAAAAATGGAGAGGCATGGTTTTTCATTAACAAAGCGACGCCAAAGTTCAAAGACCAGCAAATAAATTTGATCTTGCTCTGGCCTATCAAGATCCATATCTTTTAAAAGTCCATCGCACAATTCTTCCGGTGAATCTGAAGTTTCAGCTAAGGCACAAAACGCAATTCTATCCAGGTATATGTCATTTTTACTTAAGCGTGTAAAAATTTCCTCAGGAGATAAAGCACGATAATCCTCAACCTGCCAAGGGTAAACCCTGATATGAGGGTTTTCAAGCCAATTCATACGTAAGGAATTAAATAAAGCGCGGCGCTCAATATCCATTTTTTAAACTCACAATTTATAGCTTTATAATATCATATTTACGATAAACAATCTAGGTAATGCATTGAAAATTCAAGTTGGAGACAAAAAAAATGAATTTGCGTTGGCTTTTTTTAAGTGGCAAGTAGCAGGGGGATGGATCAGGAATAGCTCTTCAAGCCGGATAGTTCATTTTCAACAGCATGGATGCGTATTTGCAAATCATTAAATAATGCCTCTAAGGCCTGGCATTTTCTATCAAATTCCAAAGCATTTTTCAAGTCAGTCCATATAGGGAGTACTGATCACCTGAAAGGGCCTATTCAAAAGGGTGTCTTCCGCTAAAGCGCTTCCTTCAAAACTCATTAACGTACTTTCTTGCGTGGCCATAACATCCTCTTCCAGGTCAGATGGAGTCCAACCTATCAAAAAAAATATATTAGTGCCAATCATTTTTGAAAAAAAATGAGACCAAAGATTAACATACCAGCACGGCTTTGCTTTAAAATCTATTGAAGCAGCCGGACAGAATCACTAGGGATAAAGCCTATTTTATCATCAGCCGTGCGGATTTTCAACCACTCTCCCCCCTTCACGACATCCAAAATTTCCTCTTTACTCCCTTCCAAAAGAGGCTCCTTCATCACGGTAGCCGCATCCCTATTAGCATTTCGATAAAGCATGGAGGATTTAACCACCACCCCCTCTAAAGGTTCAAAATATTTCGTGTAGAGCACGCTGCAAAAAAACAAGAACCACACAAAAAACGAGGCAGCTATTACTCCCTTTAAAAAACGATAGCGCTTCCACAGAAACAGGGAAGCCACAACAAATAAGAGCCCAGTAAAAAAGCTCAAAATCTGCAATCGCTCGGGCAAGGAAAAGTAGGTATGAAAGAAAAATATTTGCCTAAATATAGAATCAGCAGGTTTAGATACTAGATTTAATTTAGCTAAAGAATCCTGCAAGTTATCGCTAACAATCTGGTTGCGCGGCATTAAAGCACGGGCTTGATAAAAATAAAAAGTAGCCCATGGATACTGCTCCAATTGAAAAAAGATTTCACCCATATTGTTATAAAATTGACCATTCCCCCGGATAGGATGGTATTGCCTTTCTAAAGAAGAGTATAGGCTGAGAGCCTGATTTAAATCGGCCTCACGTTGGATGACATTAGAAGCTTGATTGGCATCTTCATAGTACGTCTGAGCTTGATATAAGGTTTGTGTCGCATATTTTGAAAAGTGCATCATCCAAAAGATTAAAAATAGCACCAAAAATCCACAAACGGCAAGGATAGCACTAAGACTTATTTTACTTTTCATGTCCATGACCTTGCAGTAATGTGTAAAGATGTTTACCCTGAGCCAATGCGCTAGGATAAACTTCGCTATCCGGGACAGCGTTTGTATAACGCGTAAAATCTAAGTGCATGAGAAATGTCCGAACTTCTCCTCCTAATCCCTCGGAAGGTAATTCTTCTGGAACGACGTTAGCTGAAGGAATGTCTCCCCGTTCAAACAAACGTAAAATTAAACACTGTTTCAGCAGCTGAAAAAACAAGGGTGAAGCAGCTGAAGCTTTCAGCATCTCTTCGTAAATTTCGTGACTTTTCTTGATAGTAGGACGATTTACAATGAGATGTAAAACGTCTTTAAACTTATATTGCAGGATTAATAAAACCAAACAAAAGGGAATCATCCATAGTATCCACCACGAACCGAAGCGTTTATTTTCCAGATCAGCTGTTTCCAGGGGAATCCATCTTTTTGTTTCGAAAGGATGCATCTGATTATATAACACAGACCAGTCATGTGCCGTTTCTTGCGTTTGAAAGGCTTTTTGCTCTAAGGCATTTGGTTCTTGAGCAATATCTTGCATAGGCGCCACAGAAAGCGGAATAGCAGTACTATATAAAGTCGTGTACCGACCACTTTCAGGTTCAAAATAGGAAAATTGAATCACTGGAATGCTTTTTATGGAAGAAGTCATAGGATGCATGTTGACCATAAAATGCTTGCTATCCCCTTCCATTTTACTAATAGGAGGAAGATCGCTGAGTTTAAAAAAACCGGCAAAACCAGGCTGACAACATAATTCAGGTGACGCTACGCTATCCCAATTAGATGTCTGGCCTGCAATAGCGATATCTAAGTTGATAGGATCACCCACACTAATTTTGGATGGTGTTGTTAAAGAAACCTGGAAAGTAAATCGACCAAAGGCTCCATTGAATGATGCGGGCTTGCCCTCTAAAGGAAAGGGCTTAACGGTTAGTTGCACGGCCGGCGCTTTTGACACAAGCTTCGTTGTGGTCAATTGCTTATTGCCTAAGGCATCTTCTACATAAACCACACCTTCAATAGATGAAGGTCCCCAAGAGAATTCACCGGGTTTGATCGCTTGGACTTTTTGCGCAATCTCAAAGACGCTTGCAGAGCCTTCTGTATAGTTTTTGGTTTCGTATCGTTCGATTTTTTGAAGGCCCTTAGCTTCAAGCATGGGAAGGATTTCTTGAGAAAGCGATATGTTGCCTTGATATACATATCGATAAACCAACTTAGTAATCTGTCCAGGATAAAGTTCATGCGGCCCATCAATAAAAGCCTCAAGCTTTAAAGTACTCTCTTGTGAACCTCCCGGAGAACCGGGCGGGGGGGTGATGGGTCCCTGTACTGTATAAGGAGAAGATATGGTTTTATAGGATTTACCGCCGACTTTTACTGTGATAGGTTGTAAGATATAGGATCCCTTATTATGTGCTGGTAGGGTAAATTGATAAATACTAACCATTAATTGGCTTTCAGGGGAGATCTTCACATTACGCAGAAGGCTGATTTTTAAAGTTTTTCTCTCCAACAAGACACTAGATTCATCAATTTTCTCATTCGCATAGTGAGTGATCTCAAGAGTTCCTTTGATCGGCCAGCCTTGATATAAAGTCGTGGGATCAATCGATGCATTAACTGAAACATCAGCTAAAGCAAAAAGATTCATCGGAAAAAATATAGATAAAAATAAAAGCCGGCGTAAATGACTCAGCTTTACCATGGCTTCAGTCCCTCTTTAACAACAGGTTGCGGACCCGAAGGCCTTTGATCTTCTTCATTCATTTGCTGTATCAACCGTGCGACATCTTCAAAAGATTCTACGGGTGGATTACCCTGTCCTTTTTGTTCTGGTTGGTTCGATAAAGGAGTTGTATGGCAACTTTGTGTATTTTTGGGCTCCTGTAACTTTACCAAGGCTTCCTTCCATAGGTTCAAAACCTTCTCTTGTTCTTGCATAGCTGCATTTGTAGTGTTCAAGTCATTGATTTCTGTTTTTAAAATATGGAGAGCTTTTCTAGCTTGGATAACGCCTTGCTGAAATAGAGGAAGAACTTCATTCCAAGGATGGTATTGACAGCGCAAATCATCGCCCGTTTGGGGAGGCTCACTAGTAAAGTCCTTCATCTGTTTCGCATAAGCAGCATTATAAAAATACTCTTCAAATGTTAATAAGTACTGCTGAGAAGACACAACAAATCTTTCAGCGATGGGCGAAATTGTCTTTTGATTTTCTAATAAACGCGACAACAAGCGTGTTTGTGCCAATGCATGGCTTTGTTCGGATAATCCAGCTTCTAATATGATTTCAGGATTCTCATTAAGATCGGGTGTTAGTAACAAAAGGATCCGCCTGATCTCTTGAAAAGCTTCATTAAAAAACATCTGGCCCAGAAGATTTTCCTGGCCTTGTAAGGCATTTAAGCTATGTTCCAGATTATCTTTCACAGCCTCTAAACCTTCTTTATAGACGAGATGCTTTTCGGGCAAAGTGACAGCCTTAAGTTCCTGCTCTAAAAAGAGCAAAGTATTAGCTTCTAAGGGATCTTGGAGGGAGGCTAATGAAAAATCACTAAGCAGCTTGGACATAAATTCCTGAAAAGTATCCCCTGCAAATATCTGTTGTAACAACAGATTTAAATTTTGAGAAGCCTCATTCAAACTACTGTTAGCCTTTATCCAATCCTTATTTTCTAAAAATTTTAACATTTTTCGATAATGATTCGCTGCCTTTTCAAAGAGATCGACCGTGCTTTTATCTTTGATGGCTTTAGCATGCAATTGATTCCAAAGAGGATTCCAACTATTAGCCTGCAGCGATAAAAGCTTTCCATAGTCAGATGAAGACTCTGAAGACAAATCGTTCTCCAGCATAAAACGCATATCCTGACCCAGCAATTGAAGGCCTGTGATTAACCAGGGAAGGCCCTGCTTTAAATCGGCATGGGTGATAAGATTATGATGAACTTCACTTCCGATTTCAGCAATTTTTGATTTAGAAATTGCATCCATCTCATCTAAGTCGAAATCTCCGGGACAAATATCTTCACTGACAACTGTCAATAGATGACATTCCGATCCCCCGGCCAAGGGCACTTCTTCCAAAGCTTGCTTAAAAAAGTAAATAGCTTTGAAAAAAAGATCTAGAGGCGCTAAGGCTTGAGAATGTGCCACTAAACTTAGTTTTTGCCCTTGTCGAAAGAGGGTCACCGACATGTTTTTGCGAGCTCTAAAAGCCAGTAAAGGAGACGTATCTTGGTCGATAGAGATGGATTGGAGCGCTTCCATAGACTTTTCATAATCACCCTGTGAAGACAAGGCTGTTCCTAAATTATATGTGATGACACTGCGCTCCCATCCGGTGAGGTCTTCATTCAATAAGGATTGGTAAATGCTGATAGCTTCAGGATAGGCCCCGGCAGCAAAATAAGCGGCGGCTAGGCCAAGCTGATCTGCGTGATTTTCCGACGCACCCAGCGGGCTTCCTCCCCACACTAACATTAACCCTATGATTAAACTTTGAACTCCCACAGGCACCGTATGTTTTAAGGCCTGCACGTCTGGCCAAAAGAGCCAGAAGGCTAAAAAGAGCAGCGCCATGCCTAAAGGTATTTGAAAATACAGATCATAAATGAGGTCTTCATTGGCATTGATTCCTGCCATCACATGCGAAGGAGCAAACACGTCAGCTTTGGCAATTTGCATAGCAAGATCAGTTGCTATATCTAATGCAGCAAATTCAGTTCCTGAATAATAGCGACCCTGTCCTTTTTGGCTTAAAGCTTTTAATAAACCTTCATCCAACTGGGATGTAGCTTTTTTGCCTTCATATACCATTTGGGGAATTTCACCACCCTTTTGTGTTCCAACACCAATAGTATAGACATGTAATTTTTCAGTTGCAGGTTCACCCAACAAGGCTATCATTTCCTCGATATAGCGGTCCTTTTCAGCACCAATCAGATCCTCCAAGCGGTTATCACCACCATCCGAAATGATAATGAGAGTTTTGATGAGGGATGTGGTGGAATTTAAGTAGTTGTCATGGACGTATTGCAGTGCTGCTTTAATGTCAGTGCCGCTAATCCCTCCTTCGTTGATAGACATATTGCGTAGCATTAAGCGCATAAAGAGATAGTCCATGGAAGGAGGAGACACTTTGGAAACGTCGGAAGTAAAAGCATATAAGGAGCCCGATTGACCTTGTAAGCGACTCATGACTTGGTCGGCGATCTCCTTAGCATTTTCGAAACGCGTTTGACCCAGCCTGCCATCGGGCACGGTCATGGAAGCTGAAGCATCGATTAAAAAAATGACTTCATGCGGTTGCAAGCGTAAAAGGCTCGCATTTTCTCGTTTAGCCGCATAATCCTGAGGATAACGCGCATTTCCCTTAGGTTGCATAAGAGCTAGGCAAAGGCAGATCCAAGCTAGGCAAATGGCAGCTGTTTTAATCCAGTAGTTACCTGGCGATTGGCCCACGAGCAATCCAGGCAACTTATTTTTGTCGCTATAATGGGAAAAAACTTTTAAACGATGTTGATATAATATCCAAAATAAAATCAAAAAGATAACAATCAAAAAAAGCAGGTAGGCTGCCTCCGGAAAGTTGTAATAAAGATCTATGGCATTCATGGCACTTTCCTTAATACAGTTGTCTGGAGAAGAATAGCTACTAATAAGAAAAACATGCCTAAACCTATCAAAAGAGGATAAAAAGACATGCGCCTATAAAGTTGCGGCTGTTTTTCTTTAGACACACCTTCTTGCGGCAACACACTTTTTTCAATGCGATCGATGTCACTATAAATCCCTGTAATATCTCCCGGATCGTTGACAATGAATAACTGGCCACCCGTGAGTTTGGTTATTCTTTCCATCTGGTGTCTTTGTGGCGTTAATTCCTCAGAATAGGTATTGGGATCGATATTGATGAGATAAAGACGCACAGCATTTTTTTTCGCATAGGCAGCCGCTTCATCCAATCCTATATTGCGTAGTCGACTGTTTTTATCCAAAATGCTTGGATCTTGTAAACCATCCGTGACAAGGATGATGATAGAGTTTTTGATGTCATAAGAAGGGTTACCTTTTTGCGCCAGTTCAGCCGCATAGTGTTTAGTTGCGGCTATCATGTTTACGGTTTTATAAATGGCATAGCCCATAGCTGTGCCATCTTCATCAGGTTTTTTGACTACCTGAATTTGTGAAAGTGCTTTTAAAATAGCTTGATGATCGAGTGTTAAAGGTATCTCCACATGTGGTACTCTAGCAAAGGTCACTAAGCCCATCAAATCATTAGGCCTACCCTCTAAGCCCTGGGCAGGATTACCTGCCACAAATTCTTTAGTGACTTGTCTGAGGAGGTCCTCTTTAGAAATGTTGACTCGATTGCCATTGACTGTCGCTGTGACAGTTTCAGCCATGGACCCCGATTGATCAAGTAGCAAATATATCGCAATGCCTTCAGTAGGAATGGCATTTTTACGATCAGGAGAAAGGGGATGTTTCTTTGGAACAAAGTAATGGGGATCTGTAAAAGCTGTTAAGAATAAAAGGTAGGCCAGAATGTAAAATGTGGGTGGGAGTCTAGCTAACCGCAACTTCAAGTCTTTTTTGACATCTAACGTCGGATCTAGGGCCGAAAAGAATAAATGAGGCTTTTCAAACTTTCGGCTTCTTCGCCAAAGAAAATAACTCAAGACAAGCGCCAAGCCAGCTAGCACAAGGGCCAAATAATCCATTTCTAAAGAAAAATCCTGCATGTCTTGTTATACTCCAGACGCACATATAACAAATGCAGGATAATCGATAAATATAGAATTTTGTGTTAAAAATAAGAGATTAGGATTTTTTATAAAAAAAAGCGGGCGATATTTGAAATTCGCCCGCGCGTTCTTAAGTTTTTTATTTTTTTTCAGTTTTTGCTTCTTTTTCTTTAAGAGCATTTTCTTCTTGTGCTTTTACATTATCATCAATTTTCTTGAATAAATTAGCCGGTGCCTCTTTATCTGCATTCTGATAAAGGGCCTTAATAAATGCTTTTGCTTCCTGTAACAAGGTATGAGTATCGGTATCTAGTTTATTTTTTAAATCATTAACAACTTCAAGTAATTTTCCAAAATTTTGGTGAGCTAAAGATTTATCCTGCTCATTTTTAATTTTATTTATAAACTGTTGAACGTTTGTAACAATTTTATTTAATTCTTGATTAATAACATTTCGTTCAAGATGTGTTTTCTCAAGTGAAGCTCCGAATTTTGGTGGAACCACTTCTCTGTGTTTACCAATTCGGGATTCTTTTTGGGGTCCAAATTCCCTTTCCCCTTCTTTCCATGGGATTTCCTTTTCACAAACTTTAATTAATCTTTCAATATCTTTTTCTAATCCTTCAACTGTCTCCTTGTTTACTTTTTCGGGTTTAGCTTTGAGCTGTTTACAAACGCTTTTCATAGTTTGTAAGTGGGCATAAAGATCATTGGTAAAAACCCTGTAATCATCAATCTCATCACTATCAAGTCCCTTTTCCTTATAAGCTCTTGCTGCATCAAAAAATTCTTTCTCATCTTTCATTAATATACTAACTACTTGTACCAAAGCTCTTTCTTGCTTGGTTTCCCAAGAAAAAGTTTTTAAAAAATGTTCAAGTTTTTGTAATCCTGCTTCCAGTTTTCTTATTGCACGACCTAAGTATTCATTTTTTGCTACGGGCTGCAAATCGTGTTGTATCTTTACTAATTCACTTTTCATTTTATCTAGTTGAACAGTCATAAACCCTCCTTAATTAACATTTGAATCAAACTATAATATAATTATAACATTTTAAAAGTTTTTTTGTTTAAAAATTGAAAGACAGATTTATTTTAATGTATTTTCTTTATAATACCTTAACTAAGCTGCCTCGTGTTTAAAATATAAATTATTGTATATCAATAAGATAATTTTTTTATCCATCATATGCTTTTAGCAGATACTTTTTGGTAAAAACATACCATTTCTACGCCGAAGGCTTTGGAGTGACTGTGCTTTAGCACAGCTTTTAATAATAGACCTCTTGTGTAATTAAGGTGGGTTCCTTTAAGCCCCTTTCCGACTTCAAATCGTAGGGCTCTTGTTTATGATGTAGATGTCACTGGCGAATGTTGCCCCAAGAACTTCCCAAACATAAACTAGCACATACTCTAATTCGCTTTTTAAAGTGTAGTTGGGGTTTGCTCAAAAAAAAGACTTAGAGGAAAAAAAGCTGTGCTAAAGCACAGTTCACTCCTAAGCCTTTGGCGGAATTGGATTATTGATATTACCCAAAGCTCTGTAAACATCCAATTCTAATTGAAAGACGTCTTCTTTAATTTTTCCAGAATCATTACTTGTCCATAAATGCTGATTGGCCAGATATTTTTCATAATTTTGCAGTTTTTCTTTTAATTCGTTAGTCAACTTATCCTTTGGGATATTTTTTATGCGTGCAATAAAGTTTTTACAATCTCTTAGGAACACCACCTTATCTTTTTGAAAATTTATTTTTTCTTGGTTTTCCTTTAACCGACTATGTTCTTTTTCAAGCTTGGCTTTTTTTAATTCAGCATCAGGCACCCAATCGGCCAATTTTACAGATTCTGCAGATTTTTTTTTGCTGCTAATTTCTTTTTCTAAATCTTGAATTTCCTTTTTTAATTCTTGGGAAGTGCGATTGGTTTTGGGCTTTAATTCCTCTAGCTTACTTTTTATTTTTTCATAATCTTTATCATTAACTTTCAAAGATTCGAGCTCATCAGGTGGGGTTTGCTCTTCAATCTCATCCACTTTACTAGCTCCTTCAGCGCAAGTATCCATAAAATCTTGAATTAAAGATTCCACGCCTAATAGAGCATCTTCGTGGGCTTTTGCAGGAACTTTACTTCGAATAAGATTGCAAATGGATTGCATACGAACCAATTGGTCCAGCATTTTATTATTAAGTTTTTTAAATTCCTCGGCTTGCTGAGGATTTTTTAAGTGTTTAAGAAGCCGTGTGGAAGCTGCACCATAAAAGTCATCCAACTTCATGATCTGACTATTTATTTTTTCAAGAGTATATTCCTCTCGAGATATCAAGCGCCGTTGAGTGAATAAACGAATCAGTTTATCCCATCCGGCCTCAATTTTATGGGCAGCACGCCCAAAGATGTGACCCGCTTTGACAGGTTCCAATTTTTTTTCTAATTGTGACAAATCAGCATGAACATCTTCAGGAACTTTTTGAATACTTGGCATAAATAAATACCCTCCACTAAGCAAAATTTGTACTAAACATCATTGGAGCTGCGCTGACTAGAAGACAACGCACTCCAATTATTGCTTCAGAGATCACTGGATGTTGTCGATTTTTTGAATCACTTGCTCAGGAACATCTTGTTTTACTAAACCGTAAATCGTTTTAATTTTCGCTTTCGCTTGGGTTTTTATTTCTTCAAGATCATTGTCCTTCCAACTCACTTCGAGAAATACATTAAAAGCCATTATAGCATTTTCGACGACTTCATCTTTCGGCAATTTAGAAATGTCAGAATTTAGGATTTCGCGAACAGCTGTCTTAAGATTTTGTTTAGATCCCGCAATGGATTTACTATCCAAAGGATCGCTAGGAGCTGGCGCTAATGGTTTTGTCACTTTTCCTAATTGCCATTTCGGTGCTTGCACTATTTTTTCAGCTATTTGTGATTGAGGTTTAGGTGGCACTTGTGGTTTTTCTTTTTTTGTCTGAGATTGTATAGGCTCTCCTTTTTGACGCGGAGGTTTTACTGGTTTTGGTGGTGGTTTTTTTGCTTGAACTTCCCCAGGCTGTTTTGCTAATTGTTCTTTTAAGCCTGCCGGTTTAGCCGGTTTAGAAGGTACTTTTGGAGATTTAAAGAAGTTTTCTAGTGCATCTAATTCTGGATTTTTCTCTTCTTTAGCCGTTTCCACTTTAAACTCCACATCTGCAAGAGTCTTTTCAAGTTCGGCTAGGGTTTGATCACCCATTAATTTTTCAGATTTTAAAGGCTCTTCGAGACCTTCAACGTCTTCTGTTTCGTAGAAACTAAAATCTTCTTTCTTATCTTTTGCCTTATCGTCAACTTTTTTATTTGAAGGCTGTAAATTATTTTTTACATCTTTTACATATTGCTTTAGATGGGCAAGATCTACTCTGGCTTCATCCACTTTAGTAGCTTGCACTTTTGGAATCCCTAGCATATCTTTTTTGTCATTTAAGAGGCGTAAAGCTTTTTCCATATTATTCAAATGTTTTGTTAAGTCTTCTGTAAAGGTCTTAAAATTTTTTTCTGTATTTACTATTAAACTTTGATCCTTTTCTTTATGACCAAGACTATAGGCTTTACCATAGGCTTCTACAGTTTCATTTAAATCTGTTTCGATTATCTGCAATTGTTTGACTATTTTGTTAAGATCTCTTTCTTGTTTAGATTCCCATTTAACTCCTTTACCCTCAAATAAGTTTTTAACTAAATTTTCTAATTTATCTACACCATGTTTTAGTTGAGTCACCATTCGGCCAAAAGATCCAGTAAATCCTTTTGCTTCAATGGGTTTTGATTGCATCACTTCTAATTCTTTAGCTAATTGATGAATGACTAGAGCCATAACGCCTCCTCATTGGAAAATAAGTAATTATTATTAATTGCCACCTACAGTTAATAATATCATTTTTATAATAAATTTGTAAAAAAATAATTTATTAATATTTAATGTATTGTTAATTAATAAAACAGGAACTGGTTTAAAGCGTTGTTGAGGATCAGTGATAAAATAGGAGAAAATGGAGAGTGGCTATACGATTAAAGGCCTGCTTCGGAAGTTTAATCTTTTGGAATGCCTAAGGCCTCAAGCAGACGATCCAGGTCATCTAGGCTGAAATAATCAATAGAAATGCGTCCCTGAGACCCCTTTCCTTGAATCACCACCTTAGTGCCTAGCTTTTGCTGTAATTTTTCAATCAAATGCTTAAAATGTATATCTGACGTCTCATCAGTTAAAGATTTTTTTTTAGTTTTACAGCTGAGCTTTTGAACCGCTTCCTCAGTTTCACGTACGCTTAATTGGTTGACTAGGATAAGATCATACAGCTCCTGTTGCTTTTCAAGACTTTCAAGAGCTAAAATGGCCTTGGCATGACCCATACTCATCCTCCCCTTCATTAAACTTTCTTGAATGAATTTAGGAAGCGACAATAACCTTAGGTAATTAGCTATAGTGGAACGCTTTTTTCCTACACGTACACCAACCTCTTCTTGGCTTAACTGAAATTCTTCCATTAAATTCTTCAAACTTTGAGCAATTTCTATAGGATTCAAGTCCACACGTTGAATATTTTCAATTAAAGCCATTTGTGCAAAAATGGAGGGATTAGATAGGCGAATAACCACAGGAATTTCAACTAAACCAGCTAATTTGCATGCACGTAAACGTCGCTCGCCTGAAATGAGCTCGAATTGATCGAGATGATCTGTGGGTTTTACAACGGGGGGTTGTATGAGTCCCACTGCCTTAATGGAGGCAGCTAATTCCTCCAAGTCACCCTCATCAAAAAAGCGACGAGGTTGATGAGGATTGAAGCGAATTTGATCAATCTTTACGATACGCAGTTCTTCGCATGAAGGGTTATTTTTATGGATTGTCATCAGCTAGCCCTCGTTAATTATAACTTTTAACTTTACAAAAATTGTTTTTGTCTTATTATATTTGTTCTAGAAAGCACAAAAAGCAAGCAAAATTTTTTGGTTGTGATTTGGTGCATGAAAAATTAGGGATCCTATGGATATGAAAAAGACACAAAAGCATGATGTGTTACCCCCTGAAGATCAAAATTCATGGTCTAATGCTTTAGAAGAGCATCCTTTAATTCACTGGCTGACAGATAATGGAAAAGTCCTTCTTTACATTCTTGCAGGGCTCATTCTTTTTCTCATTCTCATTTTTCGCTTTGCCCTTAGTAAGGATGTGGCATCTGAAGCGGATTTTATTCACGCAGAAAAAGAATATCGCCTCTTCTCAGCTCCTGTAAAGGAAGGGGAAGATTTAACCCTACAAACGAGTGCCCTTAAAAATTTAAACAAAATCCTTACGGCACATCCAGAGTTACATCCCAAATATGACGGGCCTATTGCGGAAATATTGCTGATACGTGGGGAGAGCGCTTTAGCGATGGATTATGCCAAACCGGCCATCGATAGAACCAAAAGTGAAAATGAACCTTTTTATACCGGTTATGCGCAAACAACTTTAAAAATAGCTAACGGAAATTATGGCCAAGCCCTTAAAGATGCCATGGCCATGAAAGAACAGATGATTAAAGAGGGGGAAGAACTCAAGGAAACACCGGAAAAGCTGCCTTTCAGCACGCTATTGTATTCTCTTAATCTTTTAAGAATTGGAATGCTGCAACAACAACTCGCCTTACGAACGGATGAATTGAAAACCTGGCAGGAATGGAAAGATTTATTAAAAAAGAGCCGTGAAGGTTCTCTTCCTGCCTACCTTAATGGTCCTTTATTTATGTCTTTTGATAACTTGTTGTCAGAAGGCAATACCTCGTTTACAGATTATATTGAAGCAAGAGAGAAAAACAGTTGATTAGTCTTGCGAAGATTTTTTTTTGACTATATAGAAGTAAATAATCCATATTTTTTTAGGATTATTGCCAGAAATTAATTCTGGCAGCCCCAATAACAGTGGAACGCTTAGAGCAAAAAAGGAGGTGACATCAGTCTATTTGGAGCTCGAAACCACGCTCTTTGGGAAGGTGAATATTAATTGTTATAAAGTAGAAATTAAACCCGTATTTTTAAGGATGTCGGGATTAAAGAATCATTGTTGGGAACACCAATCAATGGATTGTGCATACAAATAATGGTGTCCAACCACTATTAAGTAACAGAAAAAATTTTTTGGCATTTGTTGGCTAGATGTATCCAATACATGTAGCCATAGAGGGCAAAAAAGTTGAGACTGTTAGGCTTGTAGATCTCAACGATCATATTTTGAGATTGGGGACAGGTCCTCAATCATTGATAAAAGTGTTCTCACCTTAGCTGCCTCATAAGAGGTAGATGGAGAGATTAATTGTGAGTCCTAAAATTAGCTCACTCGCTTTTGACGAAGTAAAAGATGAACCAGCTCTTGATGAGTTTGTTCCAGAGCTTAACGTAATCGTCAATCCGCGACATAAAGTAAATAACGCTTCCTTTATCGCTGCTGAAACCAAAATTTTGTTGTCAGCTGTTGAAGTCAAAGGAATGTTTACTGTTTCTTTCTAAATAATTAGAAAGGAAAAACGAATTTAAGACGGTTATTGCAAGATAACCGTCTTATTTTTTTTATCAAAAAGGTCCTACATGCACCCACACCTCTCCGACACAACTCTGTATAGCCTCTTTTCAAACATTGAAGACTTAAATTTTAACTCCCTAAAAAATTACTCAAGTGCCATTCTTATCTCAGATGTTACAGTCTATGGTTTATATGGTCCTTTCATCACTGAAAAGGTTAAAAAGTCCTTAAACTTATCTGTGCATAGAATTCTGATTCCTTCTGGAGAAAGCTCCAAAAATATTGAAACGGCGCAATACTGCTGGAAAGAGATGCACCGCTTGCGCGTAGACCGCCAGGCTTTAGTTATCGGTTTGGGAGGAGGTGTCATCACTGATCTAGCGGGTTTCGTCGCCGCCTGTTATATGCGCGGTTTAGATGTCGTTCATATTCCCACAACTTTAATGGGAATGGTCGATGCAGCGATAGGCGGAAAAACGAGTGTGAACATGGAAAGTGGGAAAAATATCATTGGTGCCTTCCATATACCCAAACATGTGTATATCTCTACATACTTTTTGCAAACCCTTCCAGAACGTGACATGAGGGCCGGATTAGCAGAAGTTGTCAAGTATGGCATCATTGCAGAACCCTTGCTTTTTGAGAGGCTTGAAAGGCAAGATGTGTTGAACGATTTGGAAATACTGGACACAATCATTGCTAAATGCTGCAAAATAAAAACATGTATTGTAAAACAAGATGTAAAAGATGGAGGATTAAGAGCGATTTTAAATTTCGGGCATACTTTTGCCCATGCGCTTGAAACAGCGACAAACTACACTTATTATTTACATGGTGAAGCGGTTGCTATTGGAATGAGCTGTGCTTTTTTTATGAGTCATGTTTTAGGGTTGATTAATGAAACTCTTATTGAGCGTTTGCATTGTTTGCTAAAAAAATTAAAATTGCCCGTGGACTTGCCTAGGATGCCTCCGGAAACACTTTTAAAATTGATGTATGGGGATAAAAAAACATATGGGGGTAAGCTTAACTTAATTCTCGTGAAAGAGATTGGATGTGTAGAACAAGTGTCAAATGTCGATCCACAGATTATCTTAAAAGCTATGAATATGAAATTAAGCTCACAAATCCATGGAACAGATGATTTTTTTTAACTCCTCCGGCAATTGTTTCGCATCGATAGAGGTCCCTCCAATATCAAGCTTTTCAAGGTTTTTCATATTAACCATTTCATTAGGTAAAGATGTTAACTCTGTCTCTCTTAAAAACAACTCTTTCAAATTTTTTAGATTAATAATTTCACTTGAAAGAACCGATAATTGAGACGAATATAAATTTAGAACTTCCAAATTGAAAAGATAATAAAATTTTTCCGGTAGTTCAGTAAGGCATGTTGCGGAAAGATCAAGGAACTTTAATTGCGCTAGCTCGTCTATATTTGATGGTAGCCTCTCTAATTCTGTATCACTTAAATTAAGCTTTTCCAACTTTGAAAGCGATGAAATTTCTGATGGAATTTGCTTATAAGGATTATGTGCTAAAGAAAGCTCTATGAGATTTGTCAACTCACCAATCTGTGGAGGAATTTGTTTTAAATAACCTAAAGTACATTTAAGACTCATTAACTTTTTTAATTGACCTATTTGCGGAGGTAAATTTCCTAAAATGCTATTGTTAATGTTCAAATGCGTTAATTCATTAAGCTCACATATAACGAGAGGGAAACTTGACATTGATAATGCGTCTTCAATATACAATTTTTTTAAATTCTTGAGTAAACTCATTTCATAAGGCACATCATATAAATTCCCTCCTGAAATTTCTAATTCTTCTAGATCAGTTAATTGACCAATTTCTGGTGGAATAAAATCAAAGTTTTCAAGACAGATTTCTTTAACATTATCTATATTCGGATCTTTAAGCAAACTTTCAAAAACCTCATGATTTTTTTTATCATTTGCTTCCCAAGATTCATCTTTTTCATCATAAATTTTAAATAAAGTTACTTCTTTGTCCATCTCCTTCGCAATTGTCTCAACAAATTTCATAAAATCATGGGCCATCTTTCTGCGATTAGTTTGATAAGCGTTATTAACAGTGATTGCTAAATTTTGGAAATTCTGATGTTCCCATAGCACTCTAAATTCTTTCTCGACATTCAATGTTTTTAAGTTCCGCATCATGATTGTTATTTCTGTTTCACTAATAAGCTTATGAAACATTATATCTTGATATTTTGTAAAAAGACTTAAAAAATTAGCTTTAATATTTAAATTATTTTTATGAATTAACAAAAAATCTTTTAATAAATTGATTATTTTCAACTTTTGAACAGTCGCACTTTGGTCACAATCCATTATTTTGGCTTGATCATGCAAACGATTAACGAGTTGCATAAAAATAGCAAAATGAGACATGTTTTTTAGTTTTTTTTCTTCGAAAACATTTTTTAAACGAGGATATAGGCTTATGATTTGCTCGTTGTTCTCTTTGAAAAAATCTTTAGCAAAGTCGTTTAAGCGCTTATTGACTTGAAGCGCTCCTTCCGGAACATATCTAAATACATTGTATAGAATATCTTTTGGTACAGTACCAAAAGAATTCTGAGTTGTTATTTCAATCATGGGTTGCATGACAATCCTTTTTTAAATAAAAAAATTTAAGCCTATTGGTCATTGTGTAAGGCTTTGTTGTATAATTCATCACGGAGATCACTGAGGAGGTTTGAGATTGGGAGCTTAGACTGTTTTTCTCAGGCTTTGCGGTGATCATGGTCAACTAGAGTGTTCGGCGCCTAGTTATCCACTTAATTTTCTCATATTTTCTCAGTGATCTCACTGGCTCGGTGGTTATTTATGCAACAACGCCATTGTATTAAGCAAGAAGATTTCGGGTATACTTATTTACATGGGAAGCGGTCGCTATTAGGATGTGTGGAGCAAGTGTCAAATGTCGATCCACAGATTATCTTAATAGCTACAGATATGAAACTAAGCTCACCAATCTGGGGAATACAGAATTTCTTTTAGCTCCGATGGCAATTTTTCCGCATCGATAGTAGTATCTCCAATATCAAGCTTTTTAAGGTTTTTCATATTAACCATTTCATTAGGTAAAGATGTTAACTTTGTATCACTTAAAAACAACTCTTTCAAATTTTTTAGATTAATAATTTCACTTGAAAGAACCGACAATTCGGACCTATATAAATTCAGAACTTCGAGATTGGAAAGATTATAAAACCTTTCTGGTAGTTCAGTAATGAATGTTTCGGAAAGATCAAGGAACTTTAATTGCGCTAGCTCGTCTATATTTGATGGTAGCCTCTTTAATTGTGTATCCTCTAGATTAAGCCTTTCCAACTTTGAAAGTGATGAAATTTCTGGTGGAATTTCTTCAAAATGGTTACCTGAGAAAGAAAGCTCTATGAGATTTGTCAACTCACTAATCTCTGGAGGAATTTGTTTTAACTTAACTAAAGTACATTTAAGACTCATTAATTTCTTTAATTGACCTATTTGCGGAGGTAAATTTTCTAAATTGCTATAGTTAATGATCAAATGGGTTAATTCATTAAGCTCACATATAACAAGAGGGAAACTTGACATTGATAATACATTATAAATAATCAATTCTTTAAGATTCTTGAGTAAACTCATTTCATGAGGAAAATCGTAAAGCTATCCTTCAGAAATATACAATTCTTCAAGATCAGTTAATTGACCAATTTCTGGTGGAATAAAATCAAGACAATCAAGAGTGATTTTTTTAACATTAACTATATTCGGATCTTTAAGCAAACTTTCAAAAACCTCATGATTTTTTTTATCTGCTTCCCAATTTACATCCTTTTCATTATAACTTTTAAAAAACATTACTTTTTGTTTCACTTTCCCCTCGATTGTATCTACAAATTTCATAAAATCATAGGCCATCATTCGGCGATTAGTTTGATAGGCGTTATTAACAGCGATTGCTAAGTTTTGGAAATTCTGATGTTCCCATAGCACTCTAAATTCTTTCTCGTTATTGAATGTTTGGTCACAATTCATTATTTTTGCTTGATCATGCAATCGATTAATGAGTTGCATAAAAATTGCAAAATGAGACATGTTCTTTAGTTTTTTTTCTTCGAAAACATTTTTTAAGCGAGGATACAAACTGATGATTTGCTCGTTGTTCACTTTGAAAAAATCTTTAGCAAAGTCGTTTAAGCGCTTATTGACTAGAAGCGCTCCTTTCGGAACGTCTCTAAATATATTGTATAGAATATCTTTTGGTACAGTATTGAAAAAATTCTGATCTGTTATTGTACTTGTTAGTTGCATAATAAATCTTAATTATCTAAGTGCGTTTCAATTTTCTTATATTTTCTCACTGATCTCATTGGCTCAGTGGTCATTTATACTACACATCTTTATGGCTTTAAATACCCAGACAATGAGATCACTTAGAAAATTGAGGGAAATAATACAACAAGCCCCAATGATCATCAATATAAAACATATTTTAGGGTTTGATAAAGAAAGCAGGCAGTTCAGTTTGGGATAAAACTTGGAATATGCTATAATAAGTAAAATTTGTCAGGAGTTATACACTTGAAGGAGTTAGATGCGCTTGCTATCCTTTCACATTTGCCCCATCTTGGATCTGTAAAAATTCGATTATTAATGCATCGATTTGGTTCGGCATTAAATGCTTTGGAGGCCGAAAAGACTGATATAGAAGAGATGCCGGGATTTGGCCCTAAAATTTCTAAGCACTGGAAAAGTTGGGAAAAGGATAGTTCTTGGCAAGAAGATTTGGAGCTCGCTGATCGCCATGGGGTTCAAATCATCCCTTTTTATGCCTCTAATTTCCCCAAGCGACTTTTAGAACTTCATGATTTGCCTGTACTCTTATATGTAAAAGGTGAGATTAAGGCACAAGACCATCATTCCATTGCGATCATAGGCACACGTAACACTACGCGCTATGGTTATGAAATGGCCGAAAAAATTTCGGGTGGCCTAGCGACTAAAGGCTTTACTATTGTCAGTGGACTTGCAAGAGGCATAGACACTGCAGCACACACTCAAGCCTTAGAATGTGGAAGAACGCTAGCTGTCATCGGTTCGGGCTTGCTCGATGTATACCCTAGGGAAAACCTCAAGTTAGCTGAAAAAATTGCACAAAAAGGAGCATTAATCAGCGAGTTTCCCATGAGGACTCCACCCGATCGGCAGAATTTTCCCCAGCGCAATCGTATTGTGAGTGGGATGACCATGGGCACTGTCTTAATAGAAGCTCCTATAGACAGCGGGGCAATGATTACGATGCAGAAGGGTTTTTCTCAAGGAAGAAAATTATTTGCTCTTCCCGGGCGGGTCGATTATAAATCTTTTGAAGGAAATCATCGTTTAATTAAAACAGGTGAAGCGCAACTAATAGAAAATGCAGAAGACATCGCTGAATGCTTCCAGGATCTGATAGGTGGTTGTATGAAAGCTACTACTTTGGCACGCGAAAAAGTTGTTTTAGATGCTGATGAAGAGAAACTACTGGCACAGATACCCTTTCGGGATTTATCATTCGATGAAATTGCCGGATTGACAAAACTCAGTGCAATGAAATTAAATGTCTTATTGATGGGCTTAATATTAAAAAAAGCCATGAGAGAATATCCGGGAAAAATATATAAAAAGGTTGTTTGGGGAAAGAATGGCAAAGTCTTTAAGTTGTAGTAGAATTTCCAGCAAAATTAAAACTCTCAAAAAGTTTTTGGGGTCTAATTTTGTCTTTGAATCTTCTCTAGGCCATATACGTGATTTGCCCCAAAAAGAATTCGGAATCGATATCGAAAATGACTTCGAGCCTGAATACATCACAATGCCTGAAAAAGACCAAGTCATCCAACGCCTGAAAAAAGCAGCCAAGGGTTGTGATGTTGTTTACGCTCTCTCCTGACCCTGACCGTGAAGGAGAAGCCATTGCTTGGCATATCAGTCAAATTTTACCGCCCAAAACTAATATCGAACGTGTGTCCTTTAATTCAATTAGGAAAGTGCGGTCATAAAAGCCCTCAGCCAGCCCCAGGCGAAATCAACACGGCCTTA
>CAVVKX010000012.1:0-21344 GCA_963748975.1 uncultured Parachlamydiaceae bacterium | reverse complement strand
CCTCTCGCCCATCGACCGCGAACTTCAACGCGCCCTCGGTAACGTAGCTGATCTGCTCGTTAGAGTGGCTGTGCTCGGGCACCACACATCCCTTTTTCAGCAGGACGCGGGAAAGCATGATGTCTTGCCCGACAATAAAGTGCCGCCCGAGCAGTGGATTCAGCGCCTCGATGCCACGGAACTCCACGGAACGTAACGAAGCTCACCTTTTGCCCCAGCGGATTTCTCCCACCCTCCCCCGTGACCGTCCCTTTCAGCCCAACTGCCTTGGCGGAACTCTTTGCGCGCGCTGCGCTCACAATCCAGGACTTGTGTTAGTTCCCGGCAGCTTTAAATTCAATGGCACTACAATCCATCCCGATCCAAATCTTGTGGATGGCTTTTTGATTGGGGATTTATTAATTGGTCAATCTGCAGTTATAGAATTTCAAGCCACTATATTTAGCCTTCCCAGTGTAGGTAACACCTTTTACAATACAGGTGTATTTGAATATCAAACTATCTCGAGCGGAAGCGCCTTTTTCTTAATCGCAGAAACAAATCCCGTCAGCATTAATGTTTTTACAACTGATCCACCAGCTCCAACTTCCTACAAAGCACAGATAAAAAAGTGTAAATATTTGAATCGCAATAAACTTCAATTTCAAGTCGAATGGAAACCTCCATCAGACGCTGTCCTTTTATACAGGGTTTATCAGAATGGAGTTCTTGTGGCCGAAGTGGCACCTAGTCGATCGCCCCAATATCTCAAATGTATAGAAAAAAAGTCACAAGCATCTGGATTTGCTCTTTCTGCAGTATATGAAGGGGGCTTCGAAAGTCCACGTATAAATTTAAGGATAACAAATGAATAAAATATTAGTTGAAGTTTTGATTTTTGTTTTACTAGGGTTTGTTTGTCCACTTATAGCTGAGCAGCAAAGCACATTGGAACTGCGCTGTTGCGCATTTGGTCCCTCGGAAAAACGTTTTAGGCATCTTTATGGCAATGCAGGAACAACTTATGAAGTCGAGGCTTCCTTCTCGCTGTGCCACTGTCTTACTGCTTGGTCGAATTTTGATTACTTTTCAAAACATGGGAGGCCAAGCTGTCTTTGCGCAAAAACTCGCATAGAGATGTCTAACATTAGTTTTGGTTTGAAATATGTTTATCCTCTATGCGGATGCTTGGATTGCTATGTAGGCATCGGTCCGAATTTTTCAGGCATTTTTATTGATAACAAGGCCTGCTGTTTTAAGAGAACATGTTCGTAGATTTGCTGTGGGCGGTGTTTTCAAATCAGGGATTTATTATTATTTGTGTAGGCCCCTTTTCCTAGATCTATTTGTCGATTATTTATATCAACCTGTGCATTTTAAAAAAAATGTTGATGTAGGAGGAGTTAAAGCTGGGATAGGTATAGGTTATGTATTTTAAGGTATTCTTATGAATTATTTATCTTAGAATAAATATTCAATCAGATTACCTAAGTTGAAATGATGAAGTTGCAGAAAAAATTCTTAGTTAAGTTAATATACTTGAAATTAATTTGCATACGTGTGAGCCTAGCTTCAAAACTCGCGTTTCAAAATAAATCCAGATAGGGCGCACGTATACTTCCATGTGGTACAAACCCAGAGAAATTGTCCGGTATATTGATCAATCGCCATCTTCCTATCTTCGCATTCTAGCCATCCTCACTTTTTTTTATTTTATTCAATTAAGCCTATTCGTTTTGTCTTTGGATAAATTGACTATACTCGCCTTTATTGACGCTAAAAGGTTTTTATTTGATAGTCTATACGATTATCGCTTTAGGATTTGGATCCTTGACAGTCATCTATGCAACATCACTTGCAGTCTGGGTCGGCGCCAAATGCTTTAATGGACAAGGCACTCTATTGCAAACTCGTTCTGCCATCCTTTGGACGCTAGTTTGGTCTATTCCCATCGGTTTTTTTTTGTTGCTGATCTATTTTACCATCAGAAGGCCCGATCATGGAACTGTAGCACTCATAATTAGAATAATCTCTTACCTTGGCGCGCTTACAACTTTCATCTATGGGTTTATTGTCTTAATAACAACAGTTTCAGAAACACATCGCTTTGGTATTTGGCGCTCTCTCTTTTCGGTCCTTTTGGGGCTCATCATGTTAACTACAGTCCTTTTTGCACTCTTCAAATTGCTTTAGAAATTGTCTTCTACTGCCCAATGGTGTACTTTTTCCTGGCATAAAATTTTTATTTTACTTAGCATGACTTGGATATTTTAATTTTGGGGCATAGGCGAAGATGTCGGCAGCTATATTTATAAAAGGAGGAACTAATGAAGCAACAAGAAATCTCAGAAAAGAATATGCGCAGTTGATGCGGTTAGCGGAAAGCTACCAAGGCGAATTCAATGACGAGACCAGTAAAAGAAATAGGTTTTCTTCAGACAAAGACCTTGAGAAATATAAAAAGCTCCTCCAGACATATTATAAATTTGCCGAGATTTATGAAAATGTCATACGCTATATATACTTAGATAGCGAATTCTACATTACAGTAGGTTCTGGACATCTTTTAGGATGGGATACCTATAATTTTTGGAATAACCTCAAAGCTAAAAAAGTCATCGATAACTTGACTGTGCAAATTCATTCAGAAAAACTCACACAAAATCAAAATTTTAGAAATCTTAAACATCCAGAGGATGTGGATCCGTTCCTGAATGTCACGCTAGAAGATTTATTAAACCTTTCTCAGACAAAATATGTATGCTTTAGCTTCCTTGACGTAAAAAGTTTGCCATTCAAAACAAGTGAGGGTGAAAAAGACAAAAGCAAAGGAATCATCATCAAAAATGAAAAGTCAATTCCTAGCTCTCAATTTTCTTTAACTGTAATGAAAACCCATACAACACTTTTAGGTTTAGCTTTAAAGCTAAGAGCTAGACAATTCAGTTTTCATCATAGAGAAGCCAAAAATCCATTTTTAGGCCGCTCATTTTATATACCTAATGGCAAGAAATCCTTGGTTATCGACAACGATCAAATTGTCATGCTGGCGCATAAAGATATTTTAGTCAAATTAGGTGAGGCTATTAAACCTCATCTGAAAAATTTCGATAAATCCCCTCTATCGGCTCAAGTAGGCCTTTTGGATTTAGCCTATAATAAAGGATATTTACCGAAAGGTGTAATTTTAGCTGCACTTGATGAAAATTGGAAAAAACTAGCGGACACCACATTATATGATCGCGCAGGGGATGCTTTTGATGTCAGAAATTCGCAAGTGAAAGCCTTATTTGAAGAAGCAGCTAAAGAAGCGGCCAAAGAAGCTGCAAAAGCTAAGAAACCGAAACCTCAAACTGTTCCAGGATAAACATATGGAAAAAAGATTTATTTCATTTATGTTTTTTTCCTTTTTCTTTTTAAGGTTAGATGCCCATGAAGACTCTTCGCATGATTCACCTCATTCCATCGAGATAGTCAATCAAGGTAAGACGATTGAAGAAAGATGGGCTAATTTTGAAGATGAAATTGCCTGGTTTTTGCAGTATAGGAATCCATTCACAAAGCTAGGACATTCAAACGAAAAGCTAAATGAAGAGGACAGCCAAAATAATTATTTAATTGAAAAATGGAATCGCAAACAAGAATATTTTGTTCAATCTCTCTCTCAAGCTGATGAGGCTTTTTTTGAATTTCGTAGAAAAGTTGCAGAAGCTCTTTCTTTAGAGTCGGGAGAGGGTCGATATGCTCAATCTCTCAGCGCGCAAGCTGAACTCGATTTGACAAATTTGTACATCGAATTTATGGAGGGTAGGCTTTTTCCAAAAGATTGGAAGGAAAGTTATGAGAAATATAAAAAAAGCAGCTCCATAAAAGATAGCCCAAGGGAAAAAAACATTAAATAAAAGAAATTAAACGCAAAGACTCAAAGGCTCCAAGACGCAAAGCTCGCCGAAGGCTCTGGAGTGTCGGAGCTTTAGCTCCGCTTTATTCCACAGACCTAATGAAAAGCAAGGCGTTTTCTTTATTACAAACATTTTAAAAGCGGTACTAAAGTACCGACACTCCAAAGCCTTCGGCGGAGTTTTTGACTTGTGTAGCCTGTTGCGTATATGCTAAAGAACCTCTCCAAAGCCTTCGGCGGAGTTTTAGTTTGTGTGGTTTATAGCTATGTTGATCTATCCCAGCTTCACTGAGGAAGCAGAGACGTTTGCAACCTTGGTTTCAATGTTCACTTTATTTTTACCTGACTGTGAAATAGTATCTTTTGCATCCAAGGTAATCGTATCAGACTTCACTGTGAATTCTTTACAATCAATGGTCACAGAATCTGGTTTCTGAACAATTGTACTCGTCCCTTCGCTCCCCTTGCAGGTATGGGTCATGGATTTTCCATCAAAAACAGTCTGCTGATTAGCTCCTGCCGATTTATCTTCCAGGGATAAAGTGACACCCGAATCATTATTCAATTGAATGAAAAGAGTTTTTTTATCTTTTTCCTCTACTGTAATGAGGATATCTTTCTCTTTGATTTGTATGGTTTGCGTCTGGGTTTCTGAAGAGGATTGTTTAATGGTAAAGACAGAATCTTTGCCATCCACAAATTCATGTCTTATAATCATGTATTTGTCTTTGCCATTCGAAGCCAAAACATTTTGATTTCCCTGCACACCCCCTGGTAGTCGTGCAAGAGGGTCCCAATCAATAGGCCTGTCAATCTTCGCCGTTCGGAAATGCATCGATAGCATGACTTTAGCGTCTTTACAAAATGGATAATAATACTGACCTGAGTAGGCAGGAACAAAAGGCGCTACAACCTTTTTATCTTCACCTGCTAAGGGCACAAGAACTAAATATTGCCCTTGGGGGGCTTCTTCAGATTCTTGAATTTTATAAGTGGATTGTTCTTTGTCTCCAATATCGCTAAAGACTTTACCTTGAATATAAAATGGATAAGTAGGAGGAACAAACCTTGGCCATTCAACAAAAGTCTCATCTTCCATTTCCAATTTTGCTTTTATATATAGTTGATAAGGTTGGAGTGGCTTTATAATTTCTTCCGAAACCTCAAGTTTATGCGCTTCCAAGTAAAGGCTACGGATCCTAAAATTTTTATCCTTAAAGACTGCGTCCCGTGTCCAATTTCCTTCTTTATCTCCTTTAAATGTAAGGAAAGAACCGGGTGTTAATTTATCGATCTGAAGCTTATCTACGAATTGGGTAATTTCCACTTCGACTTCATTATTTTCAGAAACCAGGGTGGATTGTACTGGTTCATTAGCTTGTTCGGGATATATTCGATAGTTCTTGGAATCTATGGTCTCCCTTCTAACGGATTTAAAGGAATCGTCATTTTCCTTATCTTCTCCATCCATGGTATCTGCAGAGTGTTTAATGTCTTTTGTATTATAGCGTGGAGTGTGGGGAAAGAGGCAAAGCGGAGGGGTGGTATTCCATTCGTAAACGTCCAAAGGAGGGCCAGAGGCTTCCTTTTTTTCCCGGTAATGGTATAGCCGTGAGTCTCATAGTCGTACGCCAAGATTCCATTTTCCTGATATAAATACCACATTAAAAATGAATAGAAATTGGTTTGTTCCTGAGCAGGCAGCCAATACTTATGCTCGAGTGAAAAGGCAGTGATGGGGTACTTGGTTTCTAATGGATCCCAATCATACTTCATCGTAATTTCAGGATTGATATGTTTATCAATCACATCCTTCATAGACTCTTCTAGATAAATATTGATGGGGTAATGTTGTTCCCATGTTACTTTCGCGCTATCGCTAAAATAAATTTCATAAACGCGATGGGCTTGTTCCTCTTTTCCTAAAACGGAAGGGATGCGTTTGAAACACTTGTTAGTCACAATTCCTTTTATTTCGAGTAATGGGGCGCTTCCGTCAGCAGGATCAATGGGTTTAAAGGCTAGCGTTGCCTTCAAAACCTTGGGTACTGTAAATATCTGATCAACATCGTCATCGTCAAAAGTACAAAATTGAATATTACAAGTATGGCCATAAGAGTGAAGGTTTAAGCTCAATCTTTCGATATTGCCCGACGGCAACTCTGCTTCTTTTCCATCCGATTCGAGCTTTAACGAAAGCATGAGATTTTTTTCAAAGAAAGGATTTGAATTCGCATTAAAAGCGCTCATTCTTTGACCTCTAAACTATATGATTTATTTTTTTGATGAAAGGAAAGGTGAAAGGAACATGGACGGGAGTCAATTTTACATTTTATCACAAAAGAAACGAAAAAATGATTTTCACTGGGCACGTGAATCACTTCAAGCTGATGAATGCGCTTTTCATACTTCTCCAAACAGGTTTTAATATCAGCAATAATTTGCAAAACAATCTTTCTGTCGGATCCAAGATAAATATAAGAATCGAGACCCAAATCCTTTGGGTAGCTGCCAAAGCCCATTTTGGTATTTAGCAGATCATTCAAGTTTTCCAAAATTTCTTCTTTATAGTTACTCTGCTTTTTTTGCTTTCGAAATTTACTTAACAAGCCCATAAGATCTCGGTTTTAAGTAGCGTTTTATCTCCAATACACAAAAGCTTGAAGGTCCGGGCTATCTCCCTGGATTGAGAAAGCCAATTTTCCCTCAGCAACTGCATGCTCCCATTCCGAATCTTTTTCTAATTTGTAAACATGAGCATTTCTAGAAAAATTATTGTTAAAGGGTGCAGATTCGAGCCTTAATAATACAATCCCTGTCAAAGCAAATCTATGAACATTATATAAACGTGAATAGCTTGCTAATTTCAGTCCTTCAATAACAAACTTAACTTTGGGATCTACGAATTGAACAATAAAATACATTTCGCTTGCTTCACATAAATCTTGCGGCAATCTATCGGATACATAACAATTCGGTTTCTTTTCAAATTGTATGGATGAAAGCTTCTCAGATTTAGGTTTGAGATATTGTATGAGGAGTTCGATCAATTTGGAAAACAGCAAAGCGAGTTTTTCGTGCTGATAAGGAATAACGCTAAAATCTCCATGATCTAGATAAATCAATGCTAAAGTACTTAAGAATTGGGAGAGCTGCTCATATAAGTAATAAGGATGGGTGATGATATTTCGATCCATATTGAGCAGAAATTGCCTTAACTTCGCAACCTCAATTAAGCATAATTTTGTGTTTAGAGTACGTTGTTCAAACAATTTCCCGGTGGTTGTTTCAAGCTCTAGCTCTTTTTGGAAACTTTCAAGAATGGTCCGGATGGTCGACAATTTAGCGATAAAAAAAGGATGTGTATTAATGGTGAATAGCGGAGGAAAATAACTTTCACATAGCTTCCAACGGTTTTCAACGTCCTTTTCAAATTCGGCAAGCTTTAAACTGACCTTGGCAGAATACATATGATGTTCACTAGAAATGACGAGGTGATTCACAGAATAAACAACCTTTTCTTCTTCTTCAAGGGATTCGCCAAAAATCTCTTGCTCAGTTAATTCTTTCATCAGATGAACATAAACGGAAACATGGTTGACTCCAACGACATTTAAATCAAAGGAGGAAATTTTTCCATTGTCGGGAACATCGATGAGCTCTCCTGTAGGAAAAATGATGGTAAATTTGCTTATGGAAACCACACCTTGAGCAAGCAAGGTATCATCCCACTTCAAATTTCCAACCCCGTAAAAAGGGATCCCTAGGTTTTGAATGTAAAAATTCACATGTGCGAGCAAAGATTCTTCTTGAGCTACAAGATGTATGGGAAGTAAGGGTTGCCCTATTTGCCAACCGACTCTTTTTAACTGTTGCATAAACTTCAAAACCTGCTTAAATGCCCCGAGACATAAAAAGAGTGGAAGGTAAATGCTTCCACTCTTTTCAATAATAATTAGATTATCGTATCTTTACAGGTTTAACTTGCTTGAGCAATTCCGAATCTGCGTTGCATTTTGTTTTTTGCAGTATATGCAAGGGAAACTTCTTGCTTTCCGCCCGCGCTACTCCCTGTTAACGAGAAATAAACTTTAAAATTCGGAAGACTTTCAATGTCTGTTTCAAGTTCTGGTCCAAATTCTACTTCTGAATCCCTAGTAAACACACATTTGATTTTCTTATTGTCATCATGGAAATGCTTGTAGTATTTTTTTTCCGCGCCATCATATAAATAGATAACCCATGAGATTTCAATTTCAGCACCACCTGTCAAAGAAGAAAGAGCTTCTTGAATTGTTGATTTATTTGTTTCAGAAACTCTAACATTAAATTCGATGGGTTCAGCTGGCCCACCTTTCCAATAAATACGATCAAATACACCTACAACTTCTACTAAAGATTCTGGACTTTCAGGATCAGCAAACTCCATATCTTTTGCTAAATCTTTGCCACAATTAGTAAAAGTCATTCCCAAAAGATGTCCTACCTCTTTTTTATTGCCAAGAACAAAATTACTTGTAGCTTTTGCATGACATTTTACGCCAATACTTGTGAAAAGTTTATCAGCCATAATTACCTCCAGTTTTTTAAAAAATTAATGTTCAAAAAGCTAATCTGTCGACAACGCGATAGATATTGTTAAAATTCTTTTCCAAGTTAAAGCCTAGCATCTAGGCGCAATTCAACGTCCATCCCTTCCATTTGAAGGTGAGGTAAAACAGAAATCGAACAATCATACCAACCAATCCTTCCTTCTTTGGCTGCAACTTCTATAGCGGCAGCTTTAAAAGGATAACGACGTAAAGTACAATCATCTGGATTAGTCACAGCTGTTACGTAATCTAAAATCCAGTTATTCAATATAGTTTTAATATAGGCTGCATCTGCCGAACTTCCAATATTGTCACGGGCAATGCTTTTTACATAGTGTGCAATGCGTGTGATCGAATAGGTGTACGGCAAATTACAGACTAATTGAGAATTTTCTGAATCTTTAGGATCTCTAAATTTCTTCGGCCTTTTTAATGACTGCGCGCTGAAAAAGCATGCTTCGCCGGTACCCTTACGATAAATCAAAGGGATGAAACCACAATTGGCAAATTCAAGCTCGCGATAGTCTGGGATGGTCATTTCAATGGGGATTTTTATCTCGTCTTCCCCGCGAATATTAAATGTATGAACAGGTAAACCTGTAATCAATCCACCACCCTTAGGTCCTCTTAAATATTGGCACCAGCCGGACGATTGGAAAGAACGCACTAAGTTCTTAGCGAAAAGTATCGCCGAATTACCCCAAAGATATTTTTTATGATCATCGCCCCAAGTATATTCCGTGAAGTTAAAATTGCCGCATGGATTTGTGACAGGGTGCCAAGGAAGCCTAAGGACGTAAGAAGGAAGGCAAAGGCCTAAGTAAGCAGCTTCTTCTGAATCGCGAAGGGCACTAAAAGCAGAATATTTAGGGTGGTTCATTAAACCCTCTAAATCTTTAATGGAAGCTAATTCCTCTATGGAATCGCAACCAAAGAAGCTTGGAGAAGCACTGCTGACGAATGGACAGTGACTCGCATTGGCTATTTTGCCCATGACCTTGAGCCATTTTAAATCTGCAGGAGTATGTTTAAATTCGTAAAGGCCGATGATAGAGCTGAAAGGTTTTCCGCCATATTGGTCATATTCACTTACATAGGCTTTTTGAAAAAGAGCCGACGCGGTGAAATCCACGGAATTATTTTCAAAATCTTCATTGAGTTCCTCTTTGGAAACATCCAACAAATCAATCATCACATTCGCGCGAAAGTTTGTCCCTGAAATGAGATCGAAAAGGCCTCTCCAAGTGGATTCCAATTCTTTAAATTTTTCATGATGAATCACCTCATTAACCTGGTCATTAATCATTTTATTTAAACGAGCAATCAATTCCTGAATTTTCCCTTTGTCTAAACGAGAACTTCCTATGTCAATGTTCCAAATAATTGTGGCTAGGGAAGAGATCAGCCTTGCAGCGTCTGAAACCTCTTCATTAACATCAAGAAGGCCTTCGCTTAACATAGGTGTCAAAGCCTTTTCTTCGTCGTAAGAAGCAATCTTTAAGCTTTTGATAAACTGATCTAAGCCGATTTCATGCGCCTGTTCAACTACGGGTTCAACCGTTTTTGTCACTACTTGTGATTTTGTCATGTTTATTTCTCCTCTATCTCAATACTTATACTCTCGTCATTAGCCGCACCTTGTTTAAGGGGGATGCGGTACATGGAAAATTTCTGTAATTTTTCCCGCATTTGCTTTAAAAGCATTTCATTGGAATAAAGTTTGCTGAGAAGTTGTGCAAACTCCTTTTTGTTGGCGACGTTCGATTGGATTTCTTCCAGAAGCTTTTTAAGTAATAATAAGGAACGAATTTGCGGTATTTGTTTTGCTATTTCTTCAGGCGAAAATGAATTTAAACTATCGATTTCGAGCTGAACACGCATATCTTGGCCTTCCGCATTGATTTTATCGGGAACGACCATGTCCAAAGTGATACCCATATCTTTCATGATCTCACCGATGTTAGAACCGTCTAGAGCTCTTAGATCTCTTTGTTCCAGCTCTTTTTTTCTATCTTTGGAGGTGCCTTTTGAAAAATCGCCTAAAATCATTAAGCGCATAGGTAGATCCACAACAGCTGGCTCACCATCCACTTCGGTTTTATAAGTTAAAGTTATTCTTGACTTAGGTACTTCATCTTGTACAGGCATATTTTTTCCTCATAATACGTTTATATTCTTAACGAACGGAACTGTCACTTCTCACAGATACCCCTAAAAAGCTGAAATTCAGTCTGCATTTATGAAAAATCTTTAGGTCTTCTGCCTAGCTTTAATTTTTCTAAGGCTCTATTTTACATTTTCATTGAATCAGCCGATTATAACTGAACGTTTATCAAGATTTAATTTTTTTTTGTCAATCAAATATTATTTTTTTTTTGCTATATTCATTTTCAATAGCTTGTAGGGTCCAGTTTGACTTTACCGTAAAAAACTCTGTAAATAACAATCGTGTAGGAAATGACTAAAGGAATGCCGATGATTGCCATGAGAAGCAGGATTTCCAGTGTCTTTTGAGAAGAAGCTGAATTATAAATTGTGAGACTTAACGTCTCCGGAGCATTTGAAGCACGAATGACATTGGGATACGTTCCTACACCATAAAGGGCCATTAAGCAAACAATGTTTGCGCAGGAGGAAATAAAAGCCCATCCATCGCGCCCTTTGGAAATTTCACGCGGTATATTGGCGACTAAAAGCATATTGATGACAGCTAGAACAAAAAGCTCTTGTCTATTGCGGACCATCTCGGCCATGTAAGGAAAATAAATAAGTGTGGCGACAGTCGTGATTGCATAGAACATGATAAAAATAATAATAGAAGGATTCACGCGCCTCCTCAATTTATCATGCAATTCCCCTTCAGTCTTCATCACTAAGTAAATAGAACCATGCATCAAAAAAAGAGCTGTCGTCATCAGCCCTACTAAAATGGCATAAGGATGAAGAAGGGAACAAAAAGTGCCTGTGAACTCACCTTCGGCATCCAAAGGAATTCCCACAATTAAGTTTCCTAAAGCAATCCCTAAGGCCATCGAAATGACCAAACTAGCCATAGTAAACATAATATCCCATGACCAACGCCACCATGCCATCGGTTCTTTACTGCGGAATTCAATGGCTACAGCACGAAAAATAAGGCCTGTGAGAAGTATCATAATCGGAATATAAAAAGCCGAACATAACGTGGCATATACGTTAGGGAATCCGGCGAAAAGGGCCCCTCCGGCCGTAACCAGCCATACGCCATTGCCATCCCATACAGGTCCGATGGAGTTGAGGATAAGACGCCTTTCCTTATCGTTGCCGCCAAACAAATGCAGCATGCCTACCCCCAAATCAAATCCATCCAATATCGCATAGCCTGTGAGAAGGATAACAAAAATGGAAAACCAAATGAATTCCAAACTATAAAGCCACGTCATTTCTTATCCTCATGGATTAGTTCATAATAATGATGGTAAGTTGTAGCATGATCTACATCGGCAGGTCCCTGCTTAAATTTTTCGTTAAGTAAATAAATAAATAAGCAAAAGAGAAAAGTATAGACGAAGCCAAACAAAATGATAGAACCTAAAACTTGCTCGGCTACAACCGACTTAGATAAACCCTCAGATATTCTTAAAAGCCCCTGAACAATCCAAGGATAGCGCCCCATCTCTGCCGTAACCCAACCCGCTTGGTTGGCAATTTGAGGAAAAAGGACAGAAGCTACCAACAAACGTAACATCCATTTTTTTTGAAATAAAGTTTCTCGGCGCCAGAAATAAATGCCCAATAATGTTGTCAACAACATAAATCCCCACATCATAATCATGAGATGATATGTTTGAAAAACCACAGGCACGCGCGGCCAATCTTTTCGCGGAACGGTGTCTAATCCTTTAATCTCTGCGTAGGGATCATGAAAAGTTAAAATACTTAAAAGATAGGGAACTTCGAGGGCATAATCGAGCGTTTCAGTTTCTGAATTGGGGAGGCCCCAAATCGTTAAAGGAGCGCTTTTTTTTGTTTTATATAAGGCTTCCATTGCAGCAAGTTTTGCAGGTTGGTATTTGGCCACAATACGACCACTGGAATCACCCGTGATGACTTGCAAAAGACAAGAGACTAAAGCGACACCTAAACCTATTTTCAATGAGTTTTTAGCAAATTGAATGTGACGCTGTTTTAAAACATAATAGGCACCTACGCTAATGACTAAGAAAGCACCAGCCAGCCAACAACCAATCACTGTATGAAATAAACGTGTCATGGACGAAGGATTAAAAACCATGCCCCAGAAATCATTAATGATGGCCCGGGCGGCCAATCCCTCCCCTGCGATATGATATCCGGCAGGTGTTTGCATCCACGAGTTAGCCACCACAATCCAAATAGCGCTAAAATGCGCTCCCAGGCAAACCATGGTTGTTGCAAAATAGTGAAATTTAGGACTGACTCTATTCCACCCAAACAAGACAATGGCCAAAAATCCAGATTCTAGAAAAAAAGCAAAGACCCCTTCTGCTGCCAGTGCACTGCCAAAGACATCTCCGACGAAACGGGAGTAGCGCGCCCAATTAGTTCCGAATTCAAATTCCATTACAATACCTGTCGCAACGCCTATAGCAAAAGTCAAGGCAAAAACCTTAGTCCAAAATTTTGCCATTTCCAAGTAAACAGGATTTTTTGTTCTAATATAGATACCTTCAGATATAACTAAAACCAATGCAAGGCCAATGCTTAAAGGCGGATATATGTAATGAAACATGATAGTAAATGCAAACTGAAAACGAGCTAATATTTCTACATCCATTCAAAAAACCTTTCATTTTTGTGCAAGGGTAATTAAATAAAGATTTTCATCATAGAAAAAAACTTTTATAATACTTAAATCACCGCCGAGATCACTGATAGAATATGAGAAAACTGTATTTTAATTTTTCTGCCTCTCAGTGATCTCGGTGGACTCAGTGGTTAATTTTGCAAAGCCTACAATAAAGATTTTAATGAAATAAATTGCCGTCAACTAATATAAAATTATGAAAACACAACTCATGGGCATATTAAATACTACGCCAGATTCATTTTACGATAAAAGCCGCTTTTCAGACGTAGAAGCTGCGGTTACGCGAGGACAGCAAATTTTTGCTGAAGGCGCCGATATCATCGATATTGGAGGCGAATCCACACGGCCAAGGAATCTTTATCTCAATCCCGATGAAGTAGCCGTTTCCGCCGCAGAGGAACTCAAGAGGGTCATTCCTGTCATACAAAAAATAAAAGGATTGATTCCTATCCCCATCTCAATCGATACGATGAAACCGGAAGTAGCGGCCAAAGCTATAGAAGCGGGAGCCCAATGGATTAATGATGTCAGTGGCTTCCGCCATCCTGAAATGCGAGCGATTGCTGCTGCTACGGGAGCTAAGTTATGCGTGATGCACATGCAGGGAAATCCTTATACCATGCAAATCGACCCGCACTATGAAAAACCTATCCTCGATCATATAAAGTCTTGGTTTACAGATATATTGGAAAAACTGATCCAATCAGGTGTGAAAGAAAGCCATATCGTACTAGACCCAGGAATCGGCTTTGGAAAAACCGTTGCTCATAATCTTGAAATCCTACACAATCTGGCTCAACTTAAAAGCTTGGGATTCCCGATCTTGTTAGGAATTTCCCGTAAGTATTTCATGAGTAAGATACTCAATAAGCCACCGACAGAACTATTACCCGCAACACTCGCGATGAACACAATTGCCATTCTCTCTCATGTGGATTATATACGCGTACATGATGTACAAGCACACCGGGACATTATAGATTTATTGAATGCTTACCAGAAATAGAACTCTTGCGTAATTTAGGGTTCGTCAATTTTCTGGATTATTTTGCAAGAGGTCTAATAAAGCCATTAATTATGAAAATATTCAGTTGGTTAATACCTGCCATAGAAATTTCGATGATTTCCATCATCGTATACTACCTGCTTTCTTTTTTTTGGAACACGCGAGCCATGAATCTAATACTCGGTTTATTGGCCGTAGCTTTTGTTTATGCGTTATCCATTTGGTTACATCTTCCTGTCATTGAAAAACTCATGCACTATTTTGTAAGCGTTGCAGTCATCGCCCTTTTAATTATATTTCAGCCCGAATTACGCCTAGCGCTTTCAAAACTTAGCGTCAAAGGAAAAAAATATAGGGAAATAACAGAATTTGATAAATTTTTGGATAGCATTTCACAATCTATCTATCGCATGTCTGAAAAACGCATTGGGGCCTTGATTGTTTTGGAAAATCAAGATTCTTTAGAAGAATATGCGAGTAATGCCGTGATTATGAATGCACAATTTTCTTCTGAGTTATTAGAGTCAATATTCATTACAACGACACCGCTGCATGATGGAGCTGTCATCATTCGAGGGACCACCATTTTATCTGCCGCAACCATCTTACCTTTAGCAGACGACAGCACACAACTGTCCAAATCTATGGGAACCCGACATCGTGCCGGATTGGGAATCAGCCAACTTACAGATGCCCTGATTATTGTGATATCGGAAGAATCAGGTAAAGTTTCAATCGCTCGCGATGGCATCATGACACGTGGAGTGAAAATTGATCGCTTTAAAGGTATTATGCGTAGTATCTTTGCACCCCTTAAAACCACTATTCAATCTAGCTTTGATGCCTTAGGACGTTTCAAACCATGGAAACAATGATTTCAAAACTTTTTAAAAACTGGCAACATAAACTAGTAGCCATCACTATCGCTCTTGTTATATGGCTATTTATCCACAACTCCATTACATCAACCAAAACTATACCAGGTGTTCCCATTCGTATTGTAAACCTACCACCGGACAAAACGATACAAGGTTTACTTCCAAAAGGGATTTTGAATAAAAGGATTGCTTTGACACTGAGCGGAACGAAAAGTGTCATCCGCGAACTTGAACCGGGAGACCTCGAAGTTCTCATTGATGCTGCAGATATTGATCTTGAGAGAGAAGATTGGGTAGTTGTCCTAACAAAACATAACTTAGTTAGTCTAAGCCCCGACATAGATCTGGCTCATAATATCACCGATGTGGCCCATACAGAATTTATTTTGAAGATTAGTCGTTTGGTCACGGCAAAGATTCCTGTCAACATCCTTCCTCCTATAGGAGAAGCTCCTGAGGGGTATGAACTTCTTGATATTTGGCCACAAAAATTGATGCAAACATTAAGTGGCCCTGAAGAGGCTATTCAGAACTTAAAAACACATGGTCTCGAACTTGTTTTTGACTTAAATCAAATTACACGTGTAGAGCTTGACACTCTCCAAAGTGCCCATCTGAATAATCAAGATGATGAAATAAGTTTTTACATACCTAACCATTGGAAAGAAGTGGCTATTCCTTTTCACAATCATGCATTGGAAGAAATTAATGATCCTGCCGCTCAATACTTGCGCATAGATTTCTTAAAAAAAGAATTTTTTCCGGTTGCAAATGCCATTCCTATCCGAGCGTTCTTCTCCCTGAAAAACCTGGAAGAAATCAACCCCAAGAAATTTTCTATAGCCACCAGTGAAAAAATAAAAGAGAAAAATGGCGTATTCATCCTTAACCAAAAATTATATACACAAAATGTCAGCCGCCTTTTTGTTGAAATTATTAACAACTATTTAGAAATAGTGATTGTAGCTGCCCCAAAAAAAGAAAGGGAAATTTTAGAATGGAGTACGGAAGTGATCAATGCACAAGAGTTGGAAGACATTTACGTCGCTTATTTTATTGGTGATGGCCAACCTGAAAATAGTAAGCAAGATACATTGATGTTCAAGCAGCTGCAAGAGCCCTTATTACACAAACGTTTCCGTGATTATCTACAAAAGTTTAAACTCTATACATCACCCAATCAAAAACTTTATATTGATAGTTTTATTGAAGGCAATACAATCAAAGTAAAAAGTTAAAAAGTTATGCCTAACGATCGTTTTTACACCCCATCGCTCCTACAACAATGCCAAGATGTCATTTTAACTGATACAGAATTTCATCATTTAGCACATGTCATGCGAATCAAAGAAGGTGACAGCATCGAATTAGTTAATGGTCAAGGAGCTTTAGGTTATGCATTGTTAGATCATTTAGAAAAAAAAAGAGCCATACTAAAGATTGAATCTGTCATTAATCAAAAAAAACCGATGCAAGAATTAGTTTTAGCCCAGGCTTTGCCAAGAATGAATCGTTTAGATTTTATCATAGAGAAAGGAACAGAGTTGGGTGCCACTCAATTTTGGCTCTTTCCTGGATTGCATAGCGAAAGAAAAACTATCAATGAACATCAAATCGAAAGACTTCGTAATATGTCGATCGCAGCGATGAAGCAATGTGGGAGATTATATTTACCCTCCATTGAAATCAAACCTTCGCTCACTCATTGGGATAATGTACCATTTCCAGCCTATTTTGGTGATTTGTATGAAATAGCAGAACCTTTTAGCCAGGTATTCAAGCATTCAGAAAGTGCTATATTTTTCATAGGTCCTGAAGCGGGTTTTTCTGAAAAAGAAATTGAGGATTTTACACGTTTGAAAGTTAAAGGAGTCAAGCTTCACCCTAATATTTTGCGAACAGATACCGCAGCCTTAGTGGCACTTAGCCTGATGAGTTCTTTTTAGAGCCTGTTCAATATCTGTGATCAGGCTCTTAACCCGAGTTTTGGATAAGAAAATATGCTTATTCATCGCCCTTTCTCGTTTTACAACGCAGACAGAAATAATCCCCTCTCCAATCAGGAGATTCAGAATAATTATAGTATCCACATCTTTTACACCGCCAAGTGATTCCCTCGTAATCAATAGGGATAATTTTGATAGATGGATTTCCTGGAACAAAGTCAGCGTGGAGAAAGCTCATTAAAGATAAAATGAATAAAAAAAATACAAGACAGCGTCGTAGCTTAAGAACATGAAACATATTTTTTATCCAAAACTCACGTTAAGCAATCCCTATCTTAACAAAGATCATTTTATATTTATAGGTAATAGCATGCCTAGCAAAAGATTAGACCTCTTGCGTAACCTATTTTCGTGCCGGTGTGCGGTAAGCGTCAAATAAGCCCATAAGTTTATTTAACACGAAGCGTCGCGATGCGTTTACAGTGTATTTTCAGAACTAACATCGCAACGCTCCGCGGTTCAAATATTTACGATGTTTTTGATTTTCCAAAGGGAAGTTTCTCAAAGTTATCAAATAATTGTTGAACACGGACATCCCAAGTATGTTCACGCATGACTTTTTCCCGCCCTTCATGAACGATTTCTTTCAGTTTGGCAGGATGATTTAAATAGTCTTCGACCCAAGAATCGACTTGCGCCCAGCCCTTAGGAGGATAAATCAGTATATTTTTGTTATGTGTAAAATTTTCCCTAATCCATAGATTATCAGAAGTGATAGGCAATGCCCCGCACGCCAAACCAGTAAAAATTCTCTCATGTGTTCCATTTTTAAAGAAAGGCATGCTATTTAAAGAGATCTTACTCAGCTTTTGAATTTCTAAAGATTTTTCAAAATTAACGGCCTGATGAATGGTCACATTTTTCATTCCTTTCAGGCTATGCTCCCAACCTAAAAGAGGCTCTTCCGTGCGCCAACAAACATTTCCGAAAACATGGACTTGAGCTTTTTTTATTGAACGAATCAATTCAGTTCGATCTTTACCACGCATATAGTTATCCACGTAATAGGCATAACCATGCAACTTCATTTCTAATTCTTCTACAGACTCAAAGTGTAGACCATTTTGCAACATTGATTGTTTAACAGCTTCATAAAGAGGAGTTGAAATGCTACTTAATACTATTTCTACTGCAGCTTCAATAATCTTAATGTCATTCTTTGACATTTTTTGATGCCAAAATGCGCGTAAGTTCTCATGATCATAACAACTTCCTAATAAGACAACATCATAAGGTCTTTCTTGCTTAGGTAAAGGAGCTAACTCTTTTTCTACTGCATGGCCCCAAAAGAAGACCTTTTCAAAATGATGAGAACGTACATAATCACAATCAAAATGGTCCACGCAAGTGATGATTGTGTTGCTGCTTTTTAGTACTTTATAAGAATTATAGGCTGGGTCTACTAAAAAAGCGATGTGCGGTACCCCTGTATAATCGGCGATGTATCTGCCCTCGTCAGAGGGAATCATTGAATTGAAAGAACATGTAAATATTGTTTCTTCAGGTTGACAGGCGCGGTTAAACTCCATCTTCTGATATTTAAGTGTTGTATAATCGATGACACTAGTTTCAATACCAATTCTATTAAAAGCTTCTGCCAATTTACTACAAAAGTAACGTTTAGACTCATAAAGGTTGTAATTTGTGAGTAAAGCAATATGCATAGAAACAATAACCTATTTAAATACCATCAATCTGCTCTTTTACTGGATAAATTTCACTTAAAATTTGCGGCTTTAAAAATAAATAACCACAAAGTAGTTAAAGATCAATGAGAAAACATGAGAAGCCTGAGACAGTAAAGCAAAGTCTTCCTAAACTCTAAATAAAAACGCTTTTTAAAAATTAATTAAAATTAAATAAATCTACATTAACAGTTTATATCACAACTACCGTATAATAAATATTATACTAAAATAGAATATTTGTTAATTAGGAGCATTTATGCCAAATAAAATTAGTGGATCGCCTTCTTCTGATATTAACTTTATCATTGAAGAAGTTAATAAACCTAAGGGAGCGCCAAAAACTCATTCAAAGAAAAAAGCAGGCTTTAAGGAAGAGGGTGTGGTTACCGACCTTATACAAAAATGGGAAGAACTAACTCGTGCAGAAAAAGAGAGCCCAAAGCCATCCAAGGCTAAGCAATTTAAATCTCCAGGTAAGGAAGAAAACTTAAAAGAAACCACTAAAACTAAGAGAGTATCCCAAAATATCATTGAACCGAGCTTGGAAGTTAAAATAGAAGATTCCATTACCAAAGGGGAAAAACCAGAAACAGAAGAATCATTAGATTCTGGATCAATGACTCCCTCATCTACTGAAACTCCACCTTCAACTTCACAAATTTCGCAGGAAAAAGTTAAAGATTTAAAAGGCAAAAAGAAAATTTCTGAAGAAAGAAAAGTTCAGAGGCAAAAAGAAATTAAATTTGTCAAATCATCAAAAATGAATGATAAATTACTAAATTATAAGAACTTGATTGAAAAATTGAATGATGAAAAATTCGAAAAAAAACCTAGGAAATTAGTTAGGAAGAATGGGGGGATTATTGAGAAAGCTAAGCATAGAACTGCTATTGGGGATTTACTTGATAAATACATCAAAAGCAGTCGGAGTAAACAAACACGTGAACCTGTGGTTGTCATTTTTAAAGATATTCATAAAGCCATGGACGCTGGTTATACGCATTTTAAATTCCGACAAGAAATGTACGGGGTAATAGAAACAAAATCTATGGAACTAAAAGAGTTAACGCAAGAATTTCTGAAAACTAAGTATGTGAGGAGTGTTGTAAAAGATTTCCTGCCACTGCTAAACGAGTGGCTAGACATGATCTAAAACAGATCGAAAAACTCGACCCAAAAATATATGGAGAAACGAGAGCAGAGTTTAAGAGCTTATTGAAACAAAAACCTAGCAATGCTGACGCCATTATAGAATTCATAAGTAATCTTCCTAAAGTCATTGTAAGAATAGATGCCAAATCAAAGGCTGAAGAGTTAAAGAACACACAAATTGAAAATATTGATTTTAATAAAACTGAAATTGAGAATCCCAAAAAAATTAAAGAAATAATCTCTGAAACTATTCACACTGAAGAGAGTTTTTTGAAAAACCTAAAATATTTAATGGGGAATGGAAACATAAATCATTCATTATTTACATTGCTAGAAAATAAAGGATTGATTTCTAAAACTGAAAAAATGGATATGTCTGCCGGTTGGGAAGATCTTATTCAAGGCAGCGAACGTTTTTTAAATAACCTTAAAAAATATGAAAGAGAAACCAAGGAAAAAATAGAAGAATTTTTAAAAGCAAATCCTTCTCTATCTGAGGAAGACTTAAAAGTAAAAGAAGAAGAGGTTTTGTTAGAAGAAATGATAAGGGCTTATATGCATGCTTTTGACCCTAATCATGTGGAACCCTATTTAAAGTTATTTCCTGCAATTATTAATAAATATGATGCTATGAGGCAAAAATTTGAAAAAATATGGCCGAAAGGAAATGAAAAAGAAGCCAAATCATCAGCTCAAATTATTATTGATAAATTTTCCAATAGTATTGGAAATGACCCCTCTGGTGTTATCATTATGCCCATTCAAAGAATTCCTCGATACGTCATGTTAATGGAAGATTTAGGAAAGAAGGTGCGTGGACAAGCAGCAAAAGAATTAAATAAAGAATTAAAATTTTTAAAACTCTACGCAGATATTATTAATTCCCTTACAAAAAGCATCTAGGCTATCACCACCGAGCTCTGAACTGAGATCTCTAAGAGAATATGAGAAAACTGCCATGTTCATGTGAAAAAAAGCTGTGCTAAAGCACAGACACTCCAAAGCCTTCGGCGGAGCATCTAAGTATGAATTTTTTTGAGAATTTTTGTGAGAAAAAAAGCTTGGCGGCGACCTACTCTCCCACACTCTTGTGTGTAGTACCATCGGCGATGAGAGGCTTGACTTCTGAGTTCGGAATGGGTTCAGGTATTTCCCTCTCTCTATTGCCACCAAGCAAACTTGCGACAAATGATTGAAACCGTTATTAGCTCGCTTCACTTACATAAATCAACGCTTGAATTTCTTCTTCTTACGCCGGCTTTACTTCGTCAGCTTGTAGTCTTTTTGTAATTTTGACTCAACTTGTCTCGTTTT
>CAVVKX010000011.1:0-54429 GCA_963748975.1 uncultured Parachlamydiaceae bacterium | reverse complement strand
GGCGATGGGCGTGATTCCGGACGTGGGCCGAAGTTTCCGCCCGGAAGAAGATCTGGTGGAAAGCTGGGATCCGGTGGTGATGCTGGGTCACGACTTCTGGGTGGCGCAGGTCGGCGCGGACCGCTCCATTCCGGGCTCGCATATTCGTTTGAACGGCATCGAGTTTACAGATTTCAGATGATTTTGTCGAGACGGACACTGTTTTGTTTCAGCTCGCTTTCAATTTCACTTTCATCTTGAAGTAGCTTCATCAGCTGCTGTTGAGCCATGTGATATTCTTCGCGCAAAGCAGCAACATCTTGTTCCATGCCTTTAACTTTATCCCGTTGAGTTTGGGAAACGCTTTGCATCTGCTGAATATGTTTTTCTAGTTCTTTTTGCTGCTTCTGCAGTTGGATTTTTTCCGTCTGACGCATCTGACGTTTTTGATACATACCTTCCAGCTCTTGTTGCCAACGCTTTTTCTTTAACAGTCGACTCTTTTAGGCGTTCATGATTGGAAAGCTTTTCCCTAACTTTGATTTCTTTTTCGCTGCGTGTACGGTAAACTTCTTCACTTTGCCTGCGGAGAGCCAGTTCGCTTTCTTCGAGGTAGGCCTTGGCTTCTTGCATTTCATTTTTTAGCAGTTCAATGGAAGCACAAGCCTCATCATGGAGACTTTTTGCTGTTCACCTTTCTTAAAAATATCTTGGCATTTTCGTTGCAAATTGTCATATTTGATGGACGAAAACCCCTTCTAAAATCTCCAGCTGATGACGTTGTTCTTTGAAAAGCCGCGCTTTTTCGGCTTGTTGTTCTAAAACAATAATTTGCTTTTCGACTTCCGAGTGAATATCCTTAACGCGTGTCAGGTTCTGATCCGACTGCTCCAGTTTACGTAAAGCTTCCCGTTTACGCTGCAAAAATCGTAAAATACCGGACGCCTCTTCAAAAATATAGCGCCTTTCCAACGGGGTGAAATTGATGACTGATCAATTTTTCCTTGCTCGAATATTGAATATGCATCCTTACCCATTCCCCGATCAAGTAATAGACTCTGAACATCTTTAAGTCGAACTTGGTGTCCGTTAAGGGAGTAATCGGATTCTCCGCTGCGGTGAAGACGGCGAGTCACAGCTACCTCGGCATATTCAATAGGCGATGAACCGTCGGAATTATCGATGACTATGGTCACTTCGGCAAAATTAAGGGCCTTACGCGTCGCGGTTCAGCAAATCACATTCGATTTTTCATTTTTCTGGCCGCGCGTCAACTTTGATTCTTCTCCAAAACCCAACGAAAGGCATCGGCTATATTGGATTTGCCGCATCCATTGGGTCCGACCACACCGGTAATGCCTTCATTGAATTCCAGTGTGGTATGATCGGCAAAAGACTTAAAGCCAAAGATTTTTATCTTTTTAAGACGCATGCTAAACCTCAAATTACAAGAGATTAAAGCATACACTATTTTCGATTCAATTTCAACCCGGCGACACATATTAGATCATTCACATAGAGATAGATTTATAATTTAAATGGATGTATTAAATAACAACATGATTAGAGCTTTTGATGCCTTCAGGATTTTATAAAGGCGGAGACACAGAGATCTAATACGCAGAGGGAAAATTGTGGGTAGCCATGTTTGAAAACACCATTTGGTTTTGGATTTTATTCAATATCATCATCTTTGCTTTGATTCTTATTGATTTAAAATTTTTCCATGTTAAAGAACGCGCCATTTCCATTAAGGAAGCCTTTTGGGCCACAACATTCTGGGTGAGTCTTGCCTTAATGTTTAATGTAGGCATTTATTACACAAGAGGATTTGAAGATGCTTTGAATTTCTTTACTGGTTATCTAAGCTCCAATATTCCCTAAGTATAGATAATCTTTTTGTTTTCCTCCTTATTTTCACCTATTTTCGCGTTCCAAGCCCCTTCGGTTCACAAGGTTCTTTTTTGGGGAATTATAGGGGCTGTGGTCATGCGAGCCCTTTTTTCATTGTATGTGGGATTGCCTTGATCCACAAATTTTCATGGCTTATTTACATTTTTGGAGCTTTTCTTATTTTCACAGGAATCAAATTGGGCTGGTCCAAAGGAGCTAAAAAGTCTCCGGAAAATTTCTTTATAAGGCTTTTTAAGCGCTATATGCCTGTGACCGACAACTATGTGAGCGGTCACTTTTTTGTTAAAAGAGGGCCAAACATTTGTGCGACACCACTATTTATTGTTTTACTGGCTGTAGAAACAACGGATATTATCTTTGCGATAGACTCTATTCCCGCTATCTTGGGCATCACGACAGATATATTTATTGTCTATACATCAAATATTTTTGCAGTTTTAGGACTGCGTTCTCTGTATTTTGTTTTATCTGGAATGTTAAACATTTTTTATTATCTACACTATGGCTTGGCAGTCATTTTGGTATTTATCGGATTGAAAATGCTATTTTCCGGACTCATTCACTTGCCTATCCTAATCACCTTAGGAATCATAAGCCTTATCCTAATAACTTCAATTTTATTATCCTTAATTAGAAATTCACAAAATAAATAAAAAACATCCCTAGAATAAATCCTAAAAGAGCTGCATAAATCATGATGCGGATTAATTCTGGTCGCAAAATTTGCCACAATATGTTATATTGATTTCGTTCGACAGCTGTTTTAACACACGTTCCTTGATGTCAGGGATCATCTTTATAATACCTTCCTTAGCTAATTCCTTAATCTTTTGTGATAAGGCTGGGCTAAATAACATAGCTCCCATCGGAATCTGAGCTCGTAAATCAGCGATAAACCCTTCCAGCTTATCATCAACTATTTCTCTAAAATCATTTTGGAAACCGCCTTGGGCTAATTTTTGTTTAAAGCTATTAATCAGGGCTGTTTTGCTTTTCTTTATCCTAAGCCAAAGACAGCAATAGGTTATCAAAACGCTTGATAAACCAATTAAAGCCCCCCATGAAGGTAGCAAATATAGTAATTTTGTCATTTGGACCCTTCATTTAATTAAATAATTGAATTTTTACTTTAATATTGATATAATATGTATTCTTAATATGCCAGAGGTTTTTATGTTTTCTAAAGATAATATTGAAGAAAAACTTCATATAAATGAAAAAAAAATCCGTGAACTTGATATTCGATTTGAAACACTGGAAAATGACATCTCTAAATTTCTGCAGGAATTAGACGTAACACCGGAACAACTGACCGCTTTTATTTCTCAAAAAGACAACTTTACTCAAGAGAATTGGGAAGAACTGCAAAAGCAAAAGAAACAGCTCGATGAAAAGCTGGAAGTCGAATTGAAAAATGTCCGCGATCCAAAAAAAGCTAAAAAAGCTTTTGCTTCGTTAAATGTGGGAAATCACTGGCTATATGTAAAGTAACCGCCTAATAAACGCCGATTTTAGAACGCGCTTAATAAGATTTTGCAAAAATGGCATCTAATGTAGCCGGTTTCCCTGTCAAGATGCACACTCCCTGTGTTCCGCTTTGTTTCAATGGCAAGCAGCGAATAGCGACTTTTAGTTCATCCAGCATTTTCTCAGTCTCAGGATCACCACACCATTTCGCCAATACAAATCCTCCATGAATCTCCGGTTTATCGGTATTTTTAGGCGTAAAATAATCTTTGAACTGATCAAAGGATTGAATATCAGTGCAGATATTTTCATTGCGGAACTTTTGAGCTTGTTCGAAGAGATTATGCTGTATTTCATCCAACAATTTAGCACACTCTTGACCTATGTGGTTATAATGGACGACACTTTTCTCTTTATGAGGCTTATCACGCCGACAAACCATCACGGCTTGAGATTCAATGTCCCTAGGCCCTACTTCAAGGCGTAAAGGCACGCCTTTTTTGATCCATTCCCAATTTTTTTCGCCCCCGCGTTTGTCACGTTTATCAATAAAGACTGAAATAGGCCTGCCATGATATTGGACAATACGCAGACTTTCCAACTTTCTCAGCATAGGCTAAAACAGCCTGTTCCATCTCAGGCTTTGGTATCACAGGAATAATAACCACCTGTTTGGCCGCAACACGGGGAGGCATGCGCAAGCCGTCATCATCCCCATGGCACATAATCATTCCACCAATTAAACGCGTAGTCACACCCCAAGAGGTTGTATAGGCATATTCGACCTCACCATCTTTGTTGCTAAAACGAATATTAGAGGCTTTTGAGAAATTTTGACCGAGATAATGGGAAGTTCCCGCTTGAAGAGCTTTATGGTCTTGCATCATCGCTTCCAAGGTAAAAGTACTGACAGCTCCAGGAAATCGCTCTCCGGGCGATTTTTCGCCAATATGACAGGTATAGCAAGAATGTCCTCGACAACCTCGCGATACACTTCTAACATCGAAGGTTTCTTCGATCGCTTCGTCACTTGCATGGACGGTATGACCTTCCTGCCATAAAAATTCTGTTGTTCGTAAGAAAATGCGTGGACGCATTTCCCAACGGACAACGTTTGCCCACTGATTAATAAGCAAAGGCAAATCTCGATAGGATTCCACCCAACGCGAGAATGCATTCTCCGATAATTGTTTCGGAAGTTGGACGGACGATCAAGGGCTCTTCTAGCTCTCCGGTAGGGACTAACGCCCATTGCGTTCTTCTAAGCGATGATGTGTGACGACCGCACATTCTTTAGCAAATCCCTGCACATGCTGCGCCTCTTTTTCTAAATAACTCAGAGGAATGAAAATGGAAAATAGGCATTTTCATGACCTGTATTTTTTATACGTTCGTCGAGCTGTCGCTGGATGTTTTCCCAAATGCCATAACCCCAAGGCTTAATGACCATGCAGCCCCTAACCGGAGAATTTTCCGCCAAATCTGCAGCTTTAATAACTTGTTGAAACCATTCAGGGTAGTCTTGTTCACGAGTAGGAACAATAGCAGAATTATCTTTTGCTTGAGACATTAGAAAGCATCCATTTAAACTTTTCGGAAAGTTTTAAATATAATCCTTTTTACGTTTATCTTCAAGAGGGAAGCGAGCTTGGAAAAAAGTGCGTGGGAAAGGAACCGTGTTGCGTGTTGTATTATCACCACTGAGCTCACTGAAACTGAGATCATTGAGAGAAATGAGAAAACCCTTTTAAAATCCCACTTTGAAATTGAAAAAAAATAAAGGAATTACATACCATCTTTGAGAAATTTTAAACTTTAGGAGACTTATCGTGAGTTCAATCGCAACAACCTTAGCCTTTCAATATGAATACAAAGTTTGTGAGACAAAGGAGAAAGTTGTCGAAGGTAAAAAGGTTGACGTTACCGAAGAGAAAACCGTCATTGAAACATTTATACCTTCTATTCAGGCTATTGTTAATTCGAACAGGGAAGTATTTTTTGCAGTGAAAGCTCAGAATATGCGGAATGGCGTAACTTTACCTTTAAACTCAATTAGATATCCTATGCAACATGCTCGCCAAATTGACCTTATTATAAATTCAAAATTTCCAACTCTTAAAAAAACGAAATAGCTGTTCATGGCATTACAGTAAAATTAAACACAAAGAAACTGAAAAAAAATAAAGGCTAATAGTAAAAATTTTTAGCAAACTGGAACTTTAAGGAGGTTTATCCATGGAATTAATAAAGACAATCCCGGCTCTTCAATATGCATACCCAGTGTATGAGCCACTGGAGACAGTGACTGAAGGGAAAAAGAAGCATGTTATAGAAAAGAAAATTGTCACAGAGATATTTATTCCTTCTCTTCAGATGATTATTAATACTCGTGGAGACCTATTTCCAGCTTTAGCCCCTTTGAATTATCGAAAAAGAATCGATAAAGAAGATAAAATTTACCCTTTAACGGAGCTTCAAATTCCTTTAGAACAAGTGGAGAGAATAGGTCAAGCTGCAAAAACAAAATTTGGGTGGTAGAAGAATTAAACAAAAAAAAGAAACAGGATAGCAGGATAGAAGGGGTATTTCCAGCACTTTGGATACACAGACCTCTTGCGTAATTAGGGTTCTGTCGATTTTCTGTTCTTTTTGAGCAGATTTAATCGGCCTAAATAATCCGGAAAATCGACGAACTCTTAATTACGCAAGAGGTCTAATGCCTTTATCCTGCTATGTGAATTTGTCAAGTCATACCGATCACTCCACCCAATTTTTATTCTTATTAGATCACTTGATGTTGTTCGTCTTGCTTCAAATTTTAAAGCCTACCTGCCATTCGTGGTCGAACTCGTAAGCGCGCCACTAGTTGTTTTTTCGAACATTTTAAAAGTTGAGCGCTCTAAACTGCCGCACGTGATGCATTTTCATGCTCACAAGGATAATGTACAGAGTCACTCATAAATCTATGTGTTAATTGCTATTTTCAAAAAATGATTAGGTAAATAGTATGATTCTACCATCCTGTTCTTTTTTTGTTTGTTGAATATCAATGTATTTCTTTTAAATCTCTTGTCTAGTTTTCTTTTGCGGAATCTGATTCCTTCGAAGAATCTCTTTGAAGTTGGCTTCCCATCAATTGATTATCCCAATCTTGCATTTTATTCTGTAGATTTAAAATTTTCTCTTCTTTTTCCTTTAGTTGCTTTTCAATTACATCTTTAGCTTTTTCTATGTCACTGATGTGTTTGTCTTTTTTTTCAGTATATTTCACAATGATAGGTAACACTTCGGAAAATTGCTGGTAAAGATTGCGATTGCTTTGGAGATGACTTTCAAACAAACTCTCTGGATCATCTAATTGTTCGTTTTCATCGATCTTTGCTAAGACAACCTTCATTTGGTCCAAATTAGCAGTATTTTCACCTTTATCCTTAAAGAATTTAATTATATCATCTAGGTTCTGTTGTAAAATTTTCTTATCAACCGCATGATTTTTTATGTAATTTGATAGATTCAATCTATATTTAGTTAGAAGTTTCTGCTGCTTTTTTAGTAGTTTTTGCAAATTATTGATACTTTGGTCAAGTTCATGATTAGCTTTAATAAATTCTTCTTGACGGCCTTTAGCTGCAGATACTTCTTCACGCGCTTCATCTTCAGGTAAAGCATTTACTTCTTCATCAATCATTTCATTATTAGCATATACAATTTCATCCAACATCACCATTTCATGTTCAGATTCATCCATTTTATCTTCTATATGTTCCTCAATAATTTCAATGGTACTTTTTTTCGATTCTATCGTCTCTTTTGATGTATCTTTTTTAAATTCAGACTCTTAATTTTCACGCTCTCTTTCGACTGATCAAAAGCTGATTTCTTAAAGTCAGCATTTTCTATTTTTATCTCTGCATTTTTTCGCAGATTTTGGTTGAGGTGAAAGAGTTCCTGCAGCTTTATCGTCAGTTTCTCTAGGATTGAGTTTAGATCTTTATCTGGGGTTAACTGATAGATAAAGAATGCTGCAAGTGCATTAGTCAAACATAATAAAATACAGGCAGCTAAAGCTACATAAAGTGCAAAAACCGCTAAAGCTATAGCGGAGATTAAAACTGCAACGGCGGCAATGCCTCCAAAAACAGTTCCAATAGAATGCAAATAAAAAGCAAGGGGCAACACTTTTCGTCCCTGAAGATGGCCTTCTTTAATAAGAAGGTTCGGGGGAAGATTTTTTTGAAACTCAACTAAATTTAGGGCTTTTTGTGCGTGATCTAATGCAATAGCTGACATAGCTGCCTCCTGGTTATTATAATAATAAAAACGATCTAGAGCCAGCCATATATTAAAAATATTTATATGACAAGGGGAAATATAGAGATTTGTGAATTGACAAGGCTATTCGATTTATTAACCAGATTTCGGTGGGCTTCCGTTAATTAAAACTTACTTCGCAAGGTCATGAGCTGCAACAACTTTATCAATATCTTCTTGGACTGGTAAAGACAATTTATGGCGTTTTTGGCGTGCTTTTTTTAGCAACTCAAAAAGTTTATCATAGATCAGGCCTTTTTGTTTTTTTGCCTGTAAATTTTGAAGTTCTTCGACTAAGTCTTTGACGACATAATTGCGGTCAAAATCACTCCATTGTTTATAAATTTTTCGTGCGTTCTCAAAAGCTGTATCTAAATCCGGAGTGATAATTTTCTCATAATCTTTTATTGAGTATAAAGCCAGTAACACCCATATTGCTAATTTTGTATTTACATAGGTGCAATTTCCGACTTTTTGATTTTTTGTACGTTTGATATCCAAAAATTGCAACCCCAATTCCTTTTGAAGATCGTTGATATTTAAACCCGTATGTCGTGAAACAGATATTCTTTTAAAGATTTTGGCTGCCACTTCATCGGAAATATCGAAAGGTTTTTCTGCTGTAAAAACACTGACTCCTGACCCAGATAAATCATGGACGTGTACGTCTTCACCCTCAAGTTTTAATTGAAATGGATCAATTCCACGATTCATAGAAAAAACAAAATATCTAAAGAAAACGAGAAAAGTGCCATGCCAATCATAACCTGTTGAAACGCACTCAGGCCCTTCAAAATAGGGATTTTTTAAATTCTTTTGTTGAGCCACGATGTCATCTGCAGTTAAAGCATCACCTCGTGAGGTCTTTGTAAAATGTTGTAAAACCCAGTCGGCCCTATCTTGTGTGATTAAAAGCGGATTTTCTTTTGCAAATACATTAAAAGAGTCGGCAAGCATCGGAATTGTAAAAACTTCATTAAACCCTTCCAAATTAAATATGTCGTTATCTAGAATCATTTCACCTCTAAAGCTTAAAGCATGTGCGAGTCTTTTCCCTGTTAGTATCAGTGAAAGAGAAGGGTTAACTTCACGATTTTCCCTAATGGCTTTGGGATTTAAAGGGCTGCTATCATTAAGCGTCATTTTGGCTACTTTGGCACGAAATTTAACATGACCTTGAACAGGACCAATATGACCAATAAAAGGATGCGCCTCATTTTCTTCTGGAGCAATCGAAAATCCATTTATATCATTAAGTATTTCTGCCGTTGGATTAGCTGGTTTAAATTTAGCTTCCGCAGGTGCAATCTTTCCCACTTTATTAAGATCCTGCACATTTTTGAGAGCTTTTTTATTAGGCTGTATTGCATTTATTTGGCGATCTCTCAAATTGATGCAAGTAAAAAACCACAAGAAAATAAATCCAGTTAAAATGCTCAAAGCCACAACAGTAATCACTGAAATTGTTTTGGCTACTTTAGAATGTTTTTCTGATAAGGGATGAAAGAAAAAATTATTAACCTTGTCAATTCTCATAAAAAAACCTTATTAATTTATTAATGATATGAAAAATATACACAATTTCAATATTTAACGGAAGATATTACTAATGTAGTTAATTAACTTAAGAGATTGTCATAAGAATTAATCATCAAGATTCATGTTATGGTAAACTTCATCAACATCGTCAAGTTGTTCTAACCATTCAATTAAAGCAAGGTTGGATTTTTTATTTTCCTCATTGCAGTCTACATAACTTTTAGGAATCATTTCTAGGCTAGCCTCATCACATTCAAACCCTGCTTGACTTAATGCATCTTTTACGTTGTACAGTTTAGCCGGATCAGTTGTAATGATATAAACATCCTCATCGACCTCAAAATCATCTGCTCCGGCCTCTGTTACGGCATGAAAAAGTTCATCTTCATTAGCTTTTTTCTTGTTAATTTGAAGAACGCCTTTACGATCAAAATTGAATGCCACTGCACCCGGATTAGCAATTATGCCCCCGCGCTTATTGGTCGCAATGCGCATTTCGGAAGACACACGATTTTTATTGTCGGTCATAATATCTATGATAATACCTACTCCGCCATGCCCGTAGATTTCATAAGTTAACTCAGAATAGTCTGCTTGGTCAGCGCTGCTAGCCTTTTTAATGTTGCGATCGATGATGTCATTGGGAACATTAGCTGTACGGGCTTTTTGAAGGGCAAGACGCAGACGTGGATTGTTTTTAGGGTCGGGTCCTCCGCCTACTTTGACTGCGCTAATAATTTCCTTCGCTATACGAGAAAAGACTTTGCCCTTTTTTGCATCAGCTCTTTCTTTTTTATGTTTTATATTAGCCCATTTGCTATGTCCAGCCATGATGAGTCTCCATTAATCGAAGTTGGCAAAAAGATTGGCTTGTTGTTCTTTGATCCATTTTTGAGCTATATCAAAGTGTTTAAAACGAGCTTCTTTAAGCTTGAAATCTTTACTGTGAACACGGTGTAATCCCTTCTCATCCACGAAGGAAGGGCAAACGTAATGTAACATTTCGTGAAATACGACGTAGGAAATGACATATTGTGGGATTGTGGGACTATCTAAAAGGCGATTAATTTTTATTAACTTTAATTGATCATGATAAAGTCCAAAAGTCACCCGGCTTTTGTTACGCTGCCATGGTTTCCCAAACCATGTAATAAACAACTTTAGCTGACCTCGAAAATACTCATCATTGAGTTCATCATAAATGTCCTTAAGGTTATAAAAATTTCCCTGCACATAAAGCTTGGATTTATCTAAAGTATGGGAATAATCAAGTTTTTTAAGGCCATCTTCAATAAAAACCTTAATCTCGCGCGATATCATTTTCTGTTCTTGACGGATGTAACAGGCTAAAGATTGCATGACATTTTGAGGCGCTTGTAAAAACATACGATGTAGAGAAACCTTTGTACAATCAGGTTCCCAACGGACGCTCAACATAGTTGAACGGTTGTCATTAATTTTTAGTTTTAATTTAATGCCTGATAAATTTTCGACTTGCTGTTGAAAAGTGGTGAATGCCATAGCTTAAAAAAATATTATTTGGTGATATTGATTAATTCATTCTAAAAGTAGTCTTTGGGAAACCCAATTGCTATTGTTATGTTAAATATTATAAAAACCTTTCCATGAATACACGTCCAACATAAAAATCCTCTTTTTCTTTAATCCAATGAGTTTGACGACCGAATTCTCTAAAACCCACCCTTTTATATAGGTGAATTGCTGGATTTTCTGCATAAACCTGAAGATGAAGTAATTCAATGCGGAAATTCTCTTTGGCCAAATGCATGAGGCTGTTGATTAATAGCGTGCCAACCCCTTTAGAACGCATATCCGGAGCTACAATAATCCCAAATTCGCATTGATGAGCTAATTTGCGATAGGGTTGCAAATATAAAGTGCTAATTCCACAAGGAATGCCATCCTTAACAGCTGTAAGGCTACACTTGTAGCGACTGAAACCAATCCAACGAGCCACAGCATCGTCAATTTCCACTTCATCATACATGGGGAACCATCGTGCTACAGTTGGGTCAAGAAGCCATTGCTTCAAATACTTACCGTCACTTAAATCAGTATAGCGAACCTCTACACCTTCCGGAGGATTCTTTTGGTGTGTCATCCGAACTCCTTCAAATAAGCATTTACAAAATCATCAAGTTCTCCATCCATTACAGCCTGAATGTTACCTGACTCGAACTTAGTGCGTGTATCTTTAACAAGTGTATAGGGCTGAAAGGTATAATTTCGAATCTGACTCCCCCAAGCGATCTCTTTCTTTTCCCCGGACATTGCTTTTAAATCGTTTTCTCTTTCCGTCACTTCCTTTTCATATAATTTCGACCGCAGCATCTTTAAGCAAGATTCCCTATTTTGGATTTGGCTGCGCTGTGTTTGACTGGAAACCACGATACCGCTAGGGATGTGAGTCATGCGTACAGCTGAGTCAGTTTTATTCACATGCTGGCCACCAGCTCCGGAAGCTCGATAAGTATCCACACGTATTTCTTCGGGCTTGATATCGATGACAATATCGTCAGTAATTTCGGGGGTCACATCTACCGATGCAAAACTGGTGTGACGCTTGGCGTTAGCATCGAAAGGGGAGATACGGACTAGACGGTGAACACCTTTTTCCGCCTTAGCATATCCGTAAGCAAAATCCCCTTCAAATTTGAAGGTAATACTTTTTAAGCCAGCGACATCCCCTTCAACACAGTCTATCAGTTCGACTTTCCACCCTCTTTTATTGGCCCAACGTTGATACATTCTAGATAACATTAAGGCCCAATCACACGCTTCTGTGCCGCCAGCGCCAGAATTGATGGCTAGATAGCAATATTTATTATCAAGCTCACCTGAAAGCATCTTACGGACTTCTAAGTCCCCTAACTCTTTCTCTATCGTATTCAATTCTTGTATTAAATCGGCGACCAAACCTTCTTCACCACTATCATAAGCTTCTGGTAGAAGCTCTTTAACATCGCCAAAACGCTGTTTTAAATTATTATAAGGAACAGTCCAAGCCTTTAAACTATTACATTCTGTGATTACGTTTTGTGCCTGTTCATTATTATCCCAAAAATGGGAATCTCCCATAAGTGCTTCTAGCTCCTTAACACGCGCTTCCTTCGAAGCCAAGTCAAAGATACCTCAACATATGAAGAAGCCTATCATCGGTATTTTTTATGCGCTGTTGCATCTCTATATTCATTTTTTTGGTCCTCTTATTAAGAGATTTGGAGAGCAGTGATGATTCGTTATCTAAACTCTTCCTAGTTAAATAATCATAAGAGCTTAAACTATTTTAACATAAAAAGTCAAAATATACTAGACTTGGACTTCATTTGAGTTTTGCGCTGTGTTATAGGTCCATTTTGGAGAGGGTAGAACGCCAACTATAGATCAGATCGGGGAAAAATAAATTTCTAGCCAATGTACAACTATTTGTTTGCCCTTTTAAAATTTTCTGTTCCACATGATATTGTGGGAAAGAGGTTGGTTTTTGAAAAATGCAAAAAAGTACGGCAAAATCTTGGCGCTTTCTAATTTTCTCAACATCATTAAGCACCCATCTGCTTTTTGGGTTTACATCATTTTTCTCTCTATTTTTTAACATCTAAATCCATTAGATTCATTTTTTTCTTGAATATATAAATCAAATATTTTAAACAAGTAGGTTGTCAAAAATAAATTATACAGAGCAATATTATGTACGCACCGGACACCGATATAGAAAATAATCTTTACACCACGCCGATCTCCAATAATTTTCATCAGGTTGCTGAGACAAGATACCCATATCTTTATTGGACTGAACGCCATCTACAAGTCATGTGGTGGGAACAAAAATACTTTAAGAATTTAAAAACCAGTGAAAATCAATCTATTGAAATCATATCCCCCGGCATTTGGAATGCAGAGGCAGGACCTGACTTTCTTAAAGCGCATCTTCGGATAGGTAACAAAGACGTAAAGGGTGATATAGAGATTCATTTGGATAACGAATCCTGGATGCAGCACAAACATCATCAAGATACACGTTATGATAAGGTTATCCTTCACATATCTCTTTGGGTACCTCACACAATGAAACCCATTATGAATTCCAAAGGAGAAAAGATATTTCAAACCTATTTTGAAAATAATTTAACCATATCACAAACGCGAATCTTACAACTTATTGATTTAGATCAATACCCCTATCGCAAATTTCTAGGAAGCGGACGCTGTGCACAAGCACTCTTTAATACGATGCCCGATGAAAAAATTTATGATCTTTTCCGTTCAGCAGCAGAATGGAGACTGACACAAAAAGCCCATTATCTTAAAGGCCATATTGAAGATCAACGCTTAATTGTCGCAGCAGGCATTGCTATGGCTTTGGGATATAAACGCAATTCAGAAGAGTTCTTTGAATTATTTTTGCGATTGCTGAAGCATAAAGACAAATCTGAAAAGGACCTTTTATCTTTAGCGATGGGGATGTGTGGTTTTTTTGCAGACAAATATCAATTGAAGTGGAAAGACTCAGCGCTATATCATGAGCTTAGCGAAATTTATTCTGATATCTCTTATCTATCGCCACATTCAGTGAATCTCAGCCTCAATCAAGTCAGACCATTAAACCACCCCATTCGTCGCATGGTTTATTTAGTCAAACTTTTGAAAGATCCTTCCATGTGTTCTCTTTATGCAGAAATTTATGCATGCTGGCACCAATATTGGCCTGAGACTTGTCTCAAAAAGATTGGGTTCAATTCCGACAAATGATGACTGATCATTTACCTACTTACAGTGATGTCTATTGGAACCAGCATTATACTTTTGAAAAAGGAAAAGCAAAAGCAACAATTGTCGCTTTTTGGAAAAGATCTAAAAGAACTTGTTATTATAAACACTGTTCTCCCCTTGTTATATGTTGACATCTTAAAGAAAAACAATATGTCCGAAATGGGGGCGTTCCGAGATTTCTATCGTTCACTACCTGCAAGTTATAATAGCAAAGCCAATTTTCTTTCGCATCGCTTTTTCGGAGATTTACCCAAAGGACAAATCTTACAAAAAGCCCTTGCACAACAGGGAGCCTTTCAATTGTATAAAGATTTCTGTGTCAACCATGAAGCCAGTTGCGATGGTTGCTCCTTCGTTGACAAATTCAAAAAATTAAAAGATTACAAAAAAGATATTTAGAAAAGATCTACTAAAAAATTTATGGTATTGTTTTTTTGAAGATTGAAGATTCAACGTATTGCATGAAAATTAAATAAAACGTATAGTCGAAAACAATATCTACCAAATTTAGTAAAAAAAGGTTAGTTTAATTTTTTTGTTTAAACATTTCAAAAAATCCCGGAGGATTTTCATGGTTATGAAATCAGTACAAAACGCTGCTGCATTGAATGTTGCGGCATCAGTCGGTGATACAGTTAAAGGCACTGCTAAAACAGTAAAAACCTGGTTAGGTCGCACATTTTCAAAAATTCTGCAAGGATCCAAAGACGTCGCTTGCAAAGTTAGGACAGCCATTGTTGAATTTTTTAGAAACTTTCCTCAATCCATAAGAACAGGTTATGGTGTAGGTGGAGTTTTTGCAGTTGGCGGAGGTGTTTTAGCAATCATAGCTGTCTCCTTGAATAAAGATAAACAAGCTGCAGCCCGTGGTATTCTAATTGTTGCTGCTGCCGCATTCTTCTTTGCAGCAGGAGCGATTATGTTTGCATTTAGGGGCAATCCTGTCGCTTTACCCGTTCGTGGTGCTTAAAAATTTCCATCCGAAATACTTAGTTGGCCACCGACAGCTAAGTATTTCGCCTTTCGCAAGTCATCAATTATTTAATAAACATTCAAAGTGTACTAGTGACTTTTTTCAATTTAATTCTGTCGTTTTCATCAAATTTATATTTCCAATACTCTATCGAAGAAGGAAGTCGTTCCAAAATAAAATCGATCTTTCCCTCATATTGATGGGCAGTTATGCGGCATCCCTCGGGAACCTCTATATACATGTCTCCTAAGAATATGATATCTTCCGCTATAAATTCTGAATGGCCCTTTAACAAAATTGTTAATGACTCTTTGCGCACGCGCTCCCCTTTCCAATAAGGAACGCTTTTCTCGCGATCAATCCCTTTATTATTCACTTTTACGTTTCTCATAGTGCAGCGTCCCACATTTTCGCTATAAATGATTTGACCCTGTTCATCTCTATGACCAAGAATATTTTCCGCATAAATTAACAAGCTGCCGTTAACTTCAACCTGTTGCAACTCCAGCTCAGCAATTTCAAGAACCATCTCAGAACCAGTCGCTAAACTTCCTTCTTGAATCTTTTGAGCAATGACAGAATAAGTAGGACCCAGGGCAGGATGATAGGCCGTTAAAAAACTCGGCCCTTTTTTCACATATTCATCCTCCGGAACTAAGGCAGGGAGCTTCATTTGGCAATAATGGGTGAAAAGATCGTGATGATTATAAAGTTGATCGTAGAAACAACCTTCAGGAGTTTCAACAATGGGTTGCCCTTCGACATATAATTTTTTTGTAACGGAAATGGTTTTACGCCTTTCGTTATAAGTCAGAAATGTATGGAGACTTTCCGGCTTAAAATGCTGTTGCTGATGTGGAAAGCGATTGGTGATTACGTCTGCAATATTTTGCATTAAACACTCCAAACGCCCGATTAATGTTTCACGAAAGGTCCCTTCAGAAGAACGTGTGGCGAGCTTAGTTTTCATATTAATTAACATACCCGGCACAGGATATTTATCCACCGCTTCAATAATTGTTTTTAAATCGATAAATAGAATGTTGGTGTTGGCTGGAAAGGCTGAAAATGGACTTCCTGGTTTTTCCGAAACATCTCTGATGTGCTTTTTTACAAAGTCAGGATATTCAATATTTGAAATGCAGTACTCGTAATCGCTATCCATCTGTTTTTCCATCAATACATTCATGCCCTCAGCAGTATTCAACAAACGAGAGCAAGAGGCAAATCCAAGCTTTTGATTGTTTTCGATCCCACAACCACAAAAGGCTAAAAGTCCAAAATCTACTCCAGCAATGGGATTATTAATCTGACGAATCAAAGCAAAAGCACAGCCCTTTTTAAATAATTGATCAACAACTCCGCAGTCTAAGGCCAGTTTCCATAGAACACCATGACCACCAGGTTTGAAATGCAGTTTCATAGGCTCTGAAACAGCCCATTCACCATGCTCTGTCAGCACAGGGACTAAAGGCTGTTTAAAGAAAATATAGGAATCTTTAGGACGACCGAACCATTGATGTCGGTGACATATATCTAATATGTGCTCGTGATTATTCTTTTCATCGGACGTCATCATGGCTATAGGGACTTGCACAGGCTTGCCAAAAAGTTTATAGTAGAGATATTCACGCGCTTGAAGATCACGAGCTAAGCCTTCCAGCAAAGTCCTTCCCTCAAATAACAATTCAGCTGAAGGCAAAGCCTCGCCTGTTTTTTCGTCCTTCAGATTCAAGCGATCACCCGCTCCTCCCACAGGATAAATTTCTGCAAATAAGTGCATTTGCTCAAAAGCTTTTCTAATGACTTTGTCAATAAAGGGAGTTTCCTTTGTAATATCATATCCAGAAGGCCTAAGATAGCGCTCACGATCTTCCAAGCTCGTTTCATGAGGCTCACCCGTTTCTTTTTCTAAAATCAGCTTTAACATGGCGACATGATAACCAACGATACCACCGATACTGTCGTAAAATTTTTCGACAGGTTCGAGTTCTTCCAATATTTTTTTTAAAGCCGCTTCTGGATCGCTATGTTTTTCCATTCCATGAAAGACAACATCACCTTGTCCCAATGCTAAAAGAGATAAAAGAATAAAGGCAGCTTGTTCATCAAGCTTCGCTATATACGTTTTTAAAGCAGGAGATTTTTCTAAAAATCCCTTAACCTCATCAGTTTGATTTAAAATCTCTATTTGTTCTTGTCTATTTTTTGCATCTTTAAGCGCAAGGATGAGAAGCTTTAACTTACTAAGGTTATTTTTTATCTTTTGTAAATTAGGCGATGTTTCGTTCATTAATTTGGCTTTTATTAAACGCAAGTTTTGTATATATCATTTAAATCGAAGTCTTTTTTTATCATAAAAGTTCTTCATTTTGATGACTAGATTTTTTAGAATTTTTGATTTTAGAGCTTTGTTGTACGGCTAACACTGAGCCATCGAGATCATTGAGAATGTGTGGCATTGTTGCATAAATAACCACAGAGCCAGTGAGATCACAGAGAAGCGATGAGAAAGTTGAGGAGGGTTATACTATTAAACGACGAATACCATACTTCAGCAATTTTACGTTAAAGTTGATCAATAGTCCTCTGCCTCCATGGTTATAGCAAACGGAGAACATGGAGAAAACTTCATTTGGCAATTTGTCCAGATTCTAATGAAATTTTGTTTGTAAAACTTACTGATAACAAGACTTCCGATCATAAAGTTTATCCTCAGTTTATAAAGAATGCCCCAAAAACTGTTAAGCGAACATATGGCGACGGAGCCTATGATCAAATGGTCTGTTATCGGGCTAATTATCATCATGGGTCGACTGCTATAATTCCACCTCGTAGGAATGGACAATACCGTGCAGGTGCACCTGATTATTTCTTGGAGAGGAATAAGTCTTTGCTTGAGATCAAAGGATTAGGAGAGGATGAGAATGCACGAAAGCTCTGGAAAAAACTTAGAGGTTATCACCGAAGAAGTCTTGCTGAAACGGGCATGTATAGATTTAAAGTACTCTTTGGAAGAGATCTGAAAGGTCGAACATTTCAAGGACAACAGTCTGAGGCATATGTTAAAGCCAGAGCATTAAACATCATGACAAGCTTAGGAATGCCCCAAAGTATGAAAAAAACAGCCTAATTCTCCCCATCTCACATCTTCTCAGTGATCTCACTGGCTCAGTGGTGAATTGTACAACAAAGCCGGACAACAGGCTGAGGCATATGTTAAAGCCAGAGCATTAAACATCATGACAAGCTTAGGAATGCCTCAAAGTATGAAAAAAAAACGGTAACCTCCGTCAAAGAAGAGTTTTTCATACTATTGGTAGGAATTTTTATTGGGGCGACGGAGTACAACAAAACACAGAAAAAGCCATTGAATATTTAGAAAAAGGTGTTGCACGTGGGGAAACAATATGTATAGAAGAGCTTAAAGAAATAAAGAACGAAGGATGCACAATTATATAGGCGATCTCATCAGCAATGGATTTGAGTGTGTATTTTGAATGATTTTAATTGCTAAATCCTTTATATTATAAATCTTAAGGCAAACAGAATCCCCATAGTCCACCAAATTTCATGTAATGAAATTATTTATACATGAGGATTGTTGAAAGAATTAACGAATTTTTCTATTAATTTCTTTTGACTATAAATGAAAACAGAGATACAAGAATCCCCTAGCAAGTAGTGTTGCCGAGTCGTCAAATTGAACCTAAAAACAAAAAAGGTGAAATTTGATTTGACAGATACTCGGAAAAAAGCAAAATTTTCTTCAAATCATCCTAAACAACGTAAGGAGTAAGTGATGGCTAAAAAAAATTCAGCATTTATGAAACCAGTTCAAATAAGTGAAGAATTGGCAGAAATCGTAGGCCGCGGCCCCATGCCACGTACTGAAATCACAAAAAAATTGTGGGACTATATAAAAAAGCATAAGCTGCAAGACACTAAAAACAAAAGAAACATCAATCCAGATGCCAAGTTAGCGAAAGTACTAGGCTCTCAAACGATTGATATGTTCAAAATGACAAGCAAACTTTCTAAGCATATTAAAGAACCAGAAATGGCTTCTAAATAGTTTAAAGCTAATCTTTAACTCTATAAGAGCTAAAGATTAGCTTTTTTTCTTTCCATTTTCCTTTTCCATACTTTAAAATCATTTCCTCTATGGAACAAAACAACAATCAGCATACGTCTTCCTATTTTGCAAACCTTTGCTGGAAAGCTTGGTGTTGCCTATCCATTGTGGGCATTTGGCCCTGTTTCATTGAACCTAAGCTTGTCAGCACAACAAAGTTAACCCTAAGAATTCCTAAGCTACCTAAGGATCTACACGGGCTTAAAATTGCACAATTTTCTGATCTACACCTACACCCTAAAGTCTCTGATCATTTTCTTGAAAAAATCAAACGCAAAATTCATACCTACAAACCGGATATGATTATTTTCACAGGCGATTTTCTTTGCTTTGCCTTACCCAGGGACCTTGAAAGGCTCCAGAGTTTTTTAGTAGTTTTTCTGCGCCCTATGGATGTTATGCCATCTTAGGCAACCATGATTATGCCGAATTTGTTTCCATCAATGAAGCAGGCGCATATGACGTTCTTAATTCCTCAGCAGGGTCTTTCAGTCGGATTTTTAGACGCCTCTTGCATCAGACCATTTTGACTCGCCAGATCACTGCAAAGGCAAAAGCTGTGAAATACAATGAAGTCTTGGAAAACCTTATAAAAAAGACACCCTTTAAACTTTTGAAAAATGAATCCAAACGCGTACCCATTAGAAACTCATTTCTTAACGTGACAGGTTTGGAAGAATATGTCACAGGAAAATTCAATCCAAGTCAAGCCTTTCAAAATTATGATAAAAATTATCCAGGGATTGTCCTAGCTCATAACCCCGACGGTGTACCCTCCTTACTTAATTTCCCCGGCGACATCATTTTATGCGGACACACACACGGGGGGCAAGTTAATTTGCCTTGGTTATGGAAGAAATTCACACTGATGGAAAATCCTGAACTTAAACGAGGCTTAATTAAAAAGAATGGTCAATGGATTTACGTGAATCGCGGTTTAGGAAGCGTCATGCAGTTTCGCTGGTTTGCTATACCTGAATTACTATTTCTCACATTAGAAGGTACATCATGATTCATCCAATAGTTAGTGTCATCTTTTTATGTGGAGGTCAGGGAACTAGAATGAAAACTTCCATCCCCAAACAATTTCTTCAGATCAATCACAAAATGATTGCTAGCTATAGCCTGGATGTTTTTAAAAGCATGACGGAAATTGCAGAAATTGTTGTCGTCTGTGATCCTCAATATCGACATCACTTTCCTTTAGACCATTGTCCCATGCCTATCCGCTTTGCATCGCCAGGAATTCGTCGACAAGATTCCGTTTTCAATGGCCTTCATGCACTTGAAAAGGACATCCCTCTTGTCTGCATTCATGATGGTGCTCGTCCCTTTATAGATGTCCCATTAGTTCAACGTGTGATTCATGCAGCAGATGTACATGGTGCCGCTACTGCGGGCATGCCGCTTAATTTTACATTTAAAGAACATGATGGAAGCTTTTTTGTAAAAAAAACTCCGGACCGGTCAAAGTATTGGGAAATCCAAACTCCCCAAATTATGCGTTCTGAATGGATATGGAAAGGATTTGAATATGTAAACAGCCATGAATTAGAAGTCACCGACGATGTTTCCCTTATTGAACATCTGGGACATCCCGTAAAACTCGTGGAAGGTTCTTATCGTAATATAAAAATCACGACGGCTGATGACCTCACATTAGCAGAATATTTGCTCAACAAGCAATAGTAAGATGGAAAATAATTATAAATTAACCATAGCGTACGATGGTACCCATTACAGCGGATGGCAAGTTCAACCTAACGGCATTTCAATCCAACAAAAACTTCAAGAAGCTCTTAAAATCATCTTAAGACATGAAATTAATATAGTGGGTTCAGGTCGAACTGATGCCGGAGCGCATGCTTTAGGGCAGGTGGCTCATTTTAAAAGTGCAGAGCAGTTAGATTTAAGACGTTTTTTGCATTCTTTGAATGGTTTATTACCTATAGATATCCGCATTAAAAGCATTGAAAATGTTCCACTTGATTTCCATGCACGTTATGATGCGAAAGGGAAGGTCTATCATTATTTTTTACATTTAAATCCTATCTTAAATCCCTTTAAACGACTTTACTCGCTTCATGTATATGAAAAAATCGACATCAACCTATTAAAAGAAGGCTCACAACATTTTATAGGAACACACGATTTTACAGCGTTCACTAATGAAGCTCATTCCGGTGTGGCAGCCTATGATCCCCTACGCAATCTTAAACGCCTTGACATCATGGAAGTAGAAGAAGGTTTACGTTTAGAATTTGAAGCAGACGGCTTCCTTTATAAAATGGTGCGCAATATTACAGGGACTCTTTTAGAAGTGGCAAGTGGACATCGACTGCCCTCATCCATACCTCAAATATTAGCCTCCAAAGACCGCCGTTGCGCAGGAAAATCCGCGCCGGCTCATGCTCTTTTTTTAGTTAAAGTTTTATATGAATGAGAATGTGATGAAGCCAATTTATTTATTTATTTTTATCGCCTTGACTATGTACAGTTGTTCTTCCTCTGAAGATGCAGAAGGGGACAGAGCCCGCCTTCAAAATGCTAGCGGTGAGTACATTTATCGTCATCACAACGAATATCTTTTCAAGCTAGAACCCGTAGTTAAAAATAATCCTCCTCATTATCCTTGGGCCGGTCATTCAGCACGCAAAATCACGAAAGATTTCTTCCGCTGCAAAGGTAGCAGCCTGAACCCTCCCCATAGTATTCAGCAAAAAGGAGAAGCCATCAAAGTCTTTGATTGCGGGGGTGCGGAAAAACATAGTTTACCCCTGCAAGGCGACAAGGAATTTATCTTTCCTATCCTTATCGACCTGCTTAACTATCTCCAAGAGCAATCCAAGAAAAAAGTCATTATCACTTCTGGACATCGTTGTCCTGAGCATAACTTGTATGTCGATAGCTCGACTGAAAACCAAGCCTCTAAACACATGATTGGCGCCGAAGTCTCCTTTTATATTCAAGGATGGGAAGATAAACCTGAGAAAGCTATACAATTGCTTCAGAAATATTATCTAGAAAAACCGGCCTATAAAGGCTTGAAAGAATTTCAGGAATTTAAACGCTACGAAAAAGATACAAACGTGTCGACACAACCCTGGATTAATAAAGAAATTTTTATTAAACTATTTAAAAAGAAAGAAGGCAGAAATTTTGATAACAGACATCCTTATCCTTATATAAGTATTCAGGTTCGTTTTGATAAGGACACACAAGAAAAAGTCATTTACTCATGGGATAAAGCAAATCGCAATTTCCTCCGAAAATAAAAAGACGGATATGTGCATCACATTAGAAGACATCCAAAAGGCTCGTGAAACCATCAAAGGTTTCATCCAAAAAACCCCTCTTGTGCATGTATCAGAATCTATATCTAAAAAGCTCAATCTTAAAGGATCCCTTTACTTTAAATGTGAAAATTTACAATGGACAAATACGTTTAAGGTGCGCGGCGCCTTCAATGCTTTACTCAATCTGACTGATGAAGAAAAAGGGCGCGGCGTGGTGACACGTTCCAGTGGCAACTTTGCTCAAGCTGTTGCCTATGCAGCTCAGAAACTTCATATCCATGCCACGATTGTTGTCCCAGACAATATTCCGAAAATCAAACTGGAATTGACCCAACAGTACGGTCCTAAAATCATCTTCACCGGGCCTCTTAACGAAGAAGGTGATGAAGTTGTCAGACATATCGTGGAAAAAGAAGGCACCACCTTACTGCACCCTTACGATCAAAAAAATGTCATCGCAGGACAGGGGACGGCTGCCCTTGAAATATATGAAGAATTGCCAAACATAAAAAATTTTTTCTGTCCGATTGGAGGAGGAGGCTTGCTTTCAGGCTGTTCAACTGCCTTTAAAGCGCTCAATCAAAAGATCTATGTTATTGGAGTGGAACCAGAAGGAGCAGACGATTATTATCAATCACGAAAACTGGGTGTTCGTACTCCTCTGGAACATGTTAATACGATTGCTGATGGACTCAGGGCATCCGTTGTTGGGGATTTAGATTGGCCCCTGTTGCAAAAAAATGTGGATGACACAGAAATCGTTAGCGAAGCAGAGATTAAAAAAGCCATGAAATTCCTTAAGGAAAAGATGAACATGATCACGGAACCTTCAGGAGCAACAGCCTTTGCCAGCTTATTGTTTCATCCTGAAAATATTAAAGAAGGGCATACCGTTGTCCTTATTAGCGGTGCCAATGTGGACCCGGAAATGTTTGATCAATGGATGGAAGAAGTTTAGAAAGACTAATGACGTCACTGAAGGTTTAATATAAAAGATGCAAAAATTACCAGCCCTTACAACTCTTCGTTTTTTTGCGGCGGCAGCCATCGTTTTCTTTCACTTCGAAGGCCGCTGTGGCGTTGTGCAATCTATACCGCATCTTGACCATGCGGTTTCATTTTTCTTTGTCTTATCAGGTTTCATTCTTGCTTACGTATACCCTTCCTTTCAAGGTTGGACAGATATAAAAAAATTCTATGTGGCAAGGATCGCCCGCATTTGGCCGGCTCATATGTTTTTTTTCCTTCTGGTTTGCCTTCTTGCCTCTACAGGATTAATTTTAAATATTGGAAACGTGAAATCAGGAATTTTAAATGTTTTTTTGATGCAGGCTTGGGTTCCGATAGGCAAGAGTTATTTTTCTTTTAATAGCCCTTCCTGGAGCATTTCTACGGAGTTTTTCTTTTATTTGTGCTTTCCTTTTATCATAAGCAATTGGTCTAAGACTTGGATGTGGAAGGTCATGGGTTGCTTGTCAGTATCTTTTCTCATTACTTATCTTTGTTCATTTTTTCAAATTCCTATCCAATATGACCTTGAAAAAGGCGTGACAGGGCACGGCCTAATTTTTATAAATCCCTTAGCACGCATCATACAATTTACTGTCGGAATATGGGCAGCACATTTATGGCTTAAATATAAAAATTGGTTTGACTTAGATAAAACTAGAGCAACCTTGCTTGAGATGGGAGCCCTAATTTTTGTTTTGATCAATATGAAATATTATTTAATTTTTTGTAATTTCATCTTAAAATTTATTCCATTAAACCTTGCGCATGCTTTTCAAATCTGGATGGGAACGGGGATATTTGCCAGTGGGACCTTTGCTTTATTAATTATGATACTGTCTAGCGGAAAAGGAGTTTTTTCACAAATGTTGTCATTCCGCTTTGGCATTCTTTTAGGTGAGATCAGTTTTTCGATATATCTTTTCCATCAAATTATTTATAGATTTTATTTAATTAATACTCATTTATTTGAAGGACTATCGAATAAAGCATTATTTCTTAGTTATTGGGCGCTACTTTTAGGTGGTTCATTTCTTGTCTGGAAATTTATCGAAAATCCATCACGCAAATTCATCATGAATCTATTTACGTCCAAACAAAAAGCTCTAATAACGGTTAACGAATCATAGAATAGCGTAATACTACAAGATTGCTGCTACTGTATTTGCGATTAGAATACCATCGACCGCTTGAAAATGTTTATCATATGTGCATACCATGCATCCATGCTCCAATGCCTGAGCAGCAATCCACATATCATTTGTTGGAATTGGCTGCCCCTTTCTTTTTAATGAAGAATAGATCTTGCTAAAAAATCGGGATGTATCAGAGGTAATGTCATATACTTTGATACGGGGAGATTCAAGAAACTGTGATAATTCTTGTTGATTTTGTCTTTCCTTATTACCTCCTAAAAAACCAAATAATAATTCTCCGAGCATAATTGGACTTATAGCAATCATTTCGGCATATTGCATAATCTCTAGAATATCAGAGTCTCCTTGCTTAAATGCTGTATAAGCATTTGTATCTATTAATAAAGGCCTCATGACCAAAGTTCCTTATCTATCTTTTCGAAAGATCTGATATTTTTTTTAATTGTTTTAGATTCCTGATCAGACCAAGTCCCAGCCAGTTTATCCAAATCATGATAGACAATCTTTTTTGATTTTTTACTGTATCCTATACCTTGTTCAATTAGCTTTAAAATCAATATATTAACACTGGTCTTCTGTTCTTTTGCCTGACGCTTTAATAGTGTCATCACTTGAGAAGATACACCGCGAAGATTAAAATTTGATGCCATATCGATACCTCCCACTGATTCCGATATGGTATCAAGTTTTTATAATTCTGTCAAATTCCCCACGGCATTGTTGCATAAATTACCACAGACTCCAACCCGAAAGCAGGCGCAGTGTGATAGTGATACAACAAAGCCCCTTTGAATTATTTTGGGGTAGTATCACATCAGTCGCATAAAAACCAACAAAACCGGTCAACTATGTTTATATTAATTAAACACAAAGATACTAAGGCACTAAGAATAGTTATAAGATGCCGTTTATTATACGTGAAACACCATCTTTTTTTCCGTGACTTTGTGCCTTCGTGTTGCATCTTTCTAAATTCATTTGTTTAACTTCAATTATAGGATCTATAAGGGTGGGAGTTGTTTTTGAAGCCAGGCTACTTTTTCGGGATTTTGATCAACCCAGACCTGGTGTTGCTCTCTTTGCGTCTTCAGATGTTCTTCCACGGTATCTCGTGTTAATAAAAATCCGTTATCTGGACAGCGATCATTAATACCATCTATTTTATCTAAAATGATTTGCCCATAGTAAGGGGTAAAATGGGAAGTTTCAAAAAAATAGGTTCCAGCCTTATCTATAGATAATTCTTCTGCATTAAAAGAAGAAAAGCCTGAAAAATCATAAATAGGATAAATCGAGCATAGCTCTCTTTTTAAATTTTCAAAGTCTTTCCATCGACCGCATAGATAGACCGTTTCCCAATAATGGGCATGGGCGGGATTAAATATCACTTTAAGATCAATATTCTTTTCTTGGCAGAGTTGAACGATCTTACGGAACATTTCCACTTTTTTGGGATCTATGGAATAGTCATCAAAAATCATTCTTTTTTCGGCTTTTAAAAAGTCTTGAGGAGACTCTATCATTGGCGGCCCAAGATCTATATAATCATTGTCATCTACTTTCACATGAATGCGATTAACATTTTCGAATTTTTTTGGATCCAGATTATGCTTATACGTTGCGTAACTAAATTTCGCAGTTGCGACAGAGAGAAAAAGTTTGAAAAGATCATTGATAGACAGATAACTTTTTCTTAGCCTTTCTTCAGAAAATTCTGGGTTCAAAGGAAGTTTTTTAGCAAACGCAAAAAAATCGAGCCCTATGAAAACCGATTTTAGATCAGGTTGATTAAGTAATGCATGTTCAAAATAGCCGAAAATTTCATGAAACTGCGCTCCAGCAAAAGCTGCTTTATAGGCTGGATACCCAACAAGAGTACTGTAATATGAAGTAGAAAATCCGACCCGGACACGCGATGAGCCTAACATCAATGCCTGAGGCTTTTTTTTGATAATATTGATTACCCTGTCAAATCTTTCCTGATGAAGTGTAGGTAACTTTTTTGTATTTAAACTTAAAAGAGATGGTGCCCCGAAATAGTCATAAGGATCCATAAAAAGATTAAAGATAGCAATAAGGCTAATAGCGCTCATTGTGCAGATCAGAAATACTAATAAAAACGTTCGTTCTGGTTTACATTTCATATTAAACGATGTTGTTATATAAATGACCACTGAGGTAGTCAAATCAATGAAAAAATTGAAAATTCTACAAAATTCCAAACAAAATCAAACGAATCCTAATTTTTTCACAGCCTCAATGATCACACTGGCTCCGTGGTGAATTGTACAACAAAGCTTATTAAAACTGATAATAAAGAAATTCTGTGACTGCATCCAAATTCATGACACAAGCTACAAAAGCTGCGGAACTTGCCAACCCCCAAAAAATTGGGTACTTTAAAAACCGTTCCTTCCAATACATACTGTTAGGTAATATCAAAGTAGCGATTAATAAGCCTATAAGCATGATGAGCTCGTTTAATCGCATATTTGAATAAGGTAATGTTTTAAAAATAATTCCAAATTCTTTCAAAAAAGTTAATTTCGATGCATAACTTTCAGGCAAAATGATGCCATTGAATGCAAAAAGTCCCTTCACAACTTCAAAAGCTGTTTCGACATCGGGTGAACGGAATATCGCAAAGGCAACCACAACACAAAAAAGCGTGAGCATATGGCTTAATAGATGCGGTATGTGAATATTGAGCTTTCTCCAAAGGTTATTAATGACCAGAAATATTCCATGGCACGTCCCCCACAAGACAAAAGTCCAATTAGCTCCGTGCCAAACACCTCCAAGAAACATAGTGATTAACAAATTACGCAATTTGCTAGCTTCGCCATACCTGTTACCGCCCAGCGGTATATATAAATAGTCCTTAAGGAAATTAGATAAGGAAATATGCCAGCGGCGCCAAAAATCAATGATAGAAGTGGCTTGATAGGGAGAATGAAAATTTAAGGGGAGTTGGATATTAAAATAAAGACCCAATCCCATGGCCATATCCGAATAACCAGAAAAATCAAAATAAAGCTCTATGGAATAGGCAAGGGCGCCAATCCAAGCTTGCAAAAATGGAATTAAAGTTTGTCCTTTGTCAAACACAGGACTTACAAAAGGGAAAAGGTTGTCTGCAATTAACACTTTCTTCCCTAACCCCATCACAAATAAAAAAGTTCCAAGAGCAAAATTGGATGAGGACCAACGATAATTTTGAGGATTATCAAATTGTGAGATCATCTCTTTATGATGAAGCACGGGACCGGCAATTAGATGGGGAAAGATGGTAACAAATAATCCATAAGAATCCCAGCCTCCAGGGATAGCTTTAGCTTGATAGACGTCTACAAGATATGCAATTTGAGTAAAAGTAAAAAAGGAAATGCCTAAAGGCAATACAATTTCCATTAAGTTAGTTTCTATAGGTAGAAAATAACTGACAGAATTCATAAAAAAATTTAAGTATTTGAAATAGAACAAAAGCAACAAATTGACAGTCACGCTAAAAAACAAAAAAACACGCCCCACACTTTTATCTGAAGCTTGAAATATTAAATTTCCAAAAACATAGTTAAGTACGATCGAAGCACATAGTAATGGGATAAACCTAATATCCCAGTATGCATAAAAAGCAAGGGAACTAACAAATAAAGAAAGCTGAGCGGCTCGTTTTAACTGAAAATAGCAACAGGTAAAAAAGACACCCAGAACTACGGGTAAATAGACAAATATAAAAATATAAGAATTAAATAACATTTGACCTCTTGCATAATTAAGGTTCTGGCGATTGTCTGGTTCTTTTGAGCCGATTTTAGACTTCAAATTGCAGGGGGCAAGGCCTCTTGCGTAATTAAGAGGCCTATTAATATTCTGTGTTGGCTAAATCTTTAAATTGTAGTTTTTCATCCTTCCATAAATTTTGGACAAATTTACGATGTGTCCAAGTCAGGCTTTCATAATCTTCTATATTGATCTTTTTACGTGAAACGCTTTCATGATGGATGCCTACTGCAAAAGGTGTGTAAAAACAATGAAGGCCTTTGGCACGAATCTTGACAGCTAAAGCAGTATCACTGAAGGCTACGGGAAACCACATCTCATCAAAGCCCCCTACATCAACAAAAGTTTTTCTTTTAATTAGACAGCAGGCTGCCGTTACTGCAGCTGTAATACGCAAAAAATTCGTTTTTTCTAGTTGTTTGAATTTCTCCGTCCTTTCTAGATGATGCCATGATTTAATAAAAGCAGCACGCGAGGTTTCAATGATGACTCCTCCATGTTGTAATAATCCATTAGGGTAATTTAAACGACATCCAACCATGCCAATAGAGGGTTGGTCTATCCAGCGACACATTTCCAACAAAGCATTGCGATCAAGGTCTACATCATTATTAAGGAAGAGAATATTATCACAATTCATACCAATTTTTGTGTGATACACAGCAAAATTATTTAGTCTTGAATAGTTAAAAGGTTCATTTATAGGAATGACTTCTACACCCATCTCTTGAAGTTTTAGCGCAATGGAAAGATCGTTGCTGTTATTGTCTACAGCCGTAATTTTTACTGAAACACCCACTTGCTGTCTAATATGTTTCACTGCCGAAAGGGTCATGTTGTGTTGATTTTTATACAAAATGATCACGTGTACGTTGGGAATCCCATTCATTGTGGGTAATGCACGCACGCTATTATTAGAATAGCCACGTTCCCAAAACCAATCTAAATTCTTCTTTAACGAAAACTTTTCAAATCTATTTATAATTCTTTTAGAAATTTCCGGAACGGCATAACCTCGATCTAGATCTAATTTCCGCGCTTGTAGTGCTGCATAAAGATGCACCGGGACCTTTTCAAAAACAGCATGAGCTTCATTTAACCTTAAGGGCAAATCAAATCCATGGATACCCTCGCTTTCTGCATGAAGTCCTCCTACTTTTTCCCAAAGGGATTTAGGAATTAGTAAAGTGCTCCCTAATACATCATTGAAGACATACGGAAAAAGTACATTTTCCGGCTTATGAGACCGCGTCCGTGGAATAGGGGTATAACTTTGGTCTACTTGATATTCATCACAAAATAAAACAACATTGTTAGCATTTTTATAAAAATTTAGTGTTTGTTCATAACGGTATAATAGATCCGGCCTGATCCAATCTCCGGTCGGAATTAAAAAAAGATAGTTCCCTTTTGCTTCAAAGGCCAAAGCATTGATGATGGAACTTTCTTCTCGAGGTTGTTGTGGACTTTCAAAAATAATTTTTTTTAAATGGTTAGGGAATTTTATTAGCAAAGTATCAACAAAATTTTCAACCTCCTGGCTTTGTTGTCCATTAAATCCTAGAAGAACTTCAAAATAAGGTGCCGATTGATGTAAGGCCGATTCAAGTGTAGCTTTTAAGTGAATGAGCTTCGGTTTATCGATCAGAATTAAAATGGAATAGAAAAAACGTTCTTTGCCTGACAACAATTGATGTAATCCCTGAGAGGATTGTCTTAAGCGTTCCTGCTTAGAAAAGAGCAAATCATCGAAATCCTTATGTTCTTGGATATGTTTTGAAAAAAATTCAATGTGAAGGAGAAACTCTCGAATGTACTGTTTAAAATAAGATAGAAAACGTTTATTTTTGAATCCTTGATAAAAAAAGCTAACAGTTATGCAAAACCAGAAAATAAGGATTTCAAGCGTTCTTTTTAAATCATTCATTGTATATTTGTGAGTTTAAAATATCAGAAACCAATAAAAAGATTGAATAAACAATACCACTTGTCAATGAAATTAGAAAGGGATTTGTAAAACCTGAAAAGAGCCAAATGATAAACAAACCCAAAAAACCTAATTTAATACGAGAAAAAGGGGGTAAAAATAATTTGAAAGAGATCAATAAGACTGGAATCAGCAGTACCATTAGACCTAACAGCCCAAACTGCATCAAAAAGGCCACCCATTGAACTTCATAAGAATATTGAATGGCTCCGTCACGTACAAGAGTTTCTACATACCCTCCCATGCCCCTCCCCAGTATAGGTGTTTCCTCGTGAGCCTCCATTAAAGCTTCGATTTGATCTAAGCGAACTTGGTCAGACATTTTATTGTCGTAACTTAGGAATCTCTCATGCAACAGAATTTGAACTTTGTCCATACCCACCCAAGCAAGTCCAAAAACACCCATGATGACCGTTAAAATTAAAACGCGGACAAATCCTGTAAAACTTAGCGTAAACCAATACAACAAACCACTTACAACAGCCACAGCATAAAGAAAACGCGAAAAACTTAAAAAAATTGCGGGTATGGAAAATAATAGATAAAAGTAAATAAATCGCCTGCTAAAACCCAGATTTAAGCGCCTTGATTGCAATACAAATAAAAGTAAAAAAGGGGTAATAATATCTACAGAAGTTTGTAATCGCGACAAATTGCCTTGAAGCATAGCCATGCTCATATAACGTATGCCTATCAGGTCAAGCCATCGCCACATATTTATGATTCCTGAAAAATGCAGGACCACAAGCATCACTTTGAGGAATGAATATATAAAATTGGCATAGATAATGATCTTTAAAATCTTTTCTCGCGTTGTTAGCCCCTCCTGGACTAAATTTAGCGTCATCATCACTGTAGCAATGGTGATAGCGAAAATTTTAAATTGATCAAAGGCACTATCCAACCATTCATTTTTCTGCCAGTGGCCTATGAACATCCATATCAAAAGAAAACAAATGGAGGCCATTGCAAAGCTCAACAGATTTAATTGATGTTGAGTCATACGAAATCTTAAGACACTATAGAAAATCATCATGCAAAAGCAGCCTAAGAAAGATAAGCTTTTAGGTGTCAGTAAGCCATGGTTGCCATCCGAAGGCAGCATCAAACCAATGATCAGCATGGCGAAATAAGGCCAAACCCAAAAAGACAATTTGAATAAATTCGTATTAATTAACATGGCTACCCTAAAACAAAATCGGCAAGGTTCCTTAAAAATCCCTGTTTATAAAATCTATGTTTATAAACGATAGACTTTTTTTGCATCCACGAACACCGCTGTAGTTCTAAAAAAGCTTCCATACAATTTTGTTGTTGTGAATTAAATAAAGAGTGGTATTTATCATAAAATATTTCGGCTTGTCGGAATTTTCGAATATCTTGATTTATTAGCTTGTGAAAACTTTGTTTTAAATTTCTTAAGCTTCCAAATTTTTGAGCGCCCAGAGCATTTTTTCCATGCTGACGGTAATACAGGGTGGCTTCATGAATAACTCCAATTTTTCCAAAAGCTGCTGCCGTCAAAGCCATCCACCAATCATGCATGAAGGCTTCTTCAGGTATGGATTGTACAATTGCAGCTAAACTTCTGTTGACCATCATTGTACATCCTGTCACAACATTTTGACATAACATTCGATTTAAAGTTTCATCTGCAATGGGTTTAATATGGGTATAGTCCCAAAAGGAGTGATTTAAAACTTTCATATTTTCTTCCACAACGACTAAATCTGAATGGACTAAAAAAGGAAGGGCGCCATATTTAAGTTCCAGAGATTTCATCTCTAAAAGCGTTTTTTCAATTTTTTGAGGCATCCAAACGTCATCCTGATCAGAAAACATAATATAAGGTGCTGAAGAAAATCCCAGTAATTTAGAAAAATTAGCTTTTGCTCCAAGACGTTCCCCTTGAGAAGGCGATGGATGGGATTCGATAATGACAAATTTTTCAGGATAACGTTCCGCATATTTTTGTAATATAATAGGAGACTTATCTTGAGAGGCGTCATCTGAAACAATAATACGAAAATGGTTGTAGCTCTGAGCCAAAATAGAATCAAGCTGTGCGGCAAGAAATTTCTCTCCATCACAAGAGGCTAGCAATACATCTATCGCAGGCTGATCGGAAAAATTAGGTTCTAACGGCATGGCTTAAATAGATTTTAATTTTTTGATTAAGAGCATAAGGACTTGCCTTATGCCATGCACAATGAACAATTTTTTTAAGGTCAGAAAGCGTCAATTTGGAACGTCCACAACCCATAAAAAAATGAACCATCTCTTCGATGGGCTGAACAACATTTTCCCAAAAAAATTGTGGTTTTAGCTTTAATAAGTTTGCTTGCATGTTTTTAATGATATCGGGATTGTCAACCAAAGATTCAATAGCTTTGGCTAAAGCATTGCTATCATTAGAGGGAACAGTAGTTCCTAAATGATATTTTTCTATTAATTCACCAAAAGTATCTCCTTCAGTGGCTACAATAGGCAATCCTGCCCACATATAATCCAGCATTCTAGTTCTAAATGAGTAACGCGTTTCCAAATGATCAAAGTGCGTCGAGACACCAAGATTGGCTTCTAGAAGATAATTTTCCCTTTCCTCATAGGGAATCCACGTTTCATTGAAAAAGACATATTTATGAGTCAAACCAAATGTTTTAGCCAAATTTTTGGATTCATAAGCCATGCTCATTGAAGGAATAACCCCCGCATTGGGGTGAATCAAGCCCATAAAAACAAGTTTAATATCATCTCTTTTTTCAGATAAAATTCTTATTGCGCTGATAAGCGTCAAGGGATCAAACCAATTCCAAATTCCTCCTCCCCAGATGAGAAGTTTATCGGAAGGCTTTAAGTTAAATTGCTTGCGAAATCCTTCTTTTGTTTTTTCAGGGCCTTTAGAAGATATTCCAAATGGAACTATAGCGATTAATTTCTCTAAAGATGAATTGCTATCATAAAGCTGCGGAGTTATTTTTTTTAAGCTCAGCAAAGATCCTGTCCATAAATCACGTTGCTTGTGGTTGGCGCAAAGCAAGCCATCAGCCATCTCTAATGAGAAATTGACTGTATTGATAATTTTCTGGTTTAAAAAAACTCTTGTATTAAGGCTGGATGATTTAAATATCTCCAAATGTTCCAACGGTTCCGGATCATAGGCATCATAAATTAGACGTACACCATTTTTTTTAGCCAGTAAAGCTGTTTTGGGATCTAATAGCTGTGAAATCAGGACGTCAAAATCTTTATAATGAATGCCGCTACTAGAAGAAACTATGCGAAATGCATCAGCAGTCATGGATGTTTGATTAGGAACTTGCAATGTCACTTCGTGATTTTTTGAGAGTGCCTTGGCAAATTCCCAATAACGTATGGCGGGCCCTGCCATTGTTTTTCCAATCACATCATGACATTTTAAAAGTAATCTAGCCACTTCCTACCCCGAAGAAGTTAAAGTTTTAAAGCATGGCTTGTAATAATGGCACTTTAGAGCTGTCATAGGCCTCTACACATTTGATTACGTCACCTTGTTCCGTGAGACGGCCATTTTCCAGATAAATAGCTTTGTTACATAGCGACATCACTGACTCCGGACTATGACTCACAAAAATAATGGTTCGTCCATGCTGTCCGAGTTCTTTCATCTTTTGTAAACATTTTGTCTGAAAGATGGAGTCTCCCACAGCCAAAACTTCGTCTAGAATTAATACGTGAGGATCCAAGTGGGCTGCAATGGCAAAACCCAAACGCGTATACATGCCGCTGGAAAAGCGCTTCACGGGCATATCTAAGAATTTCTCAATTTCAGCAAATGCTACAATTTCATCAAACTTACGAATAATTTCACTTTTGCTCATTCCCAAGATAGCTCCATTTAAAAAAATATTTTCTCTGCCTGTAAGTTCAGGATGAAAACCGGTTCCTACTTCCAAGAGACTGGAAACCTTACCGCGTATTTTTATTTGGCCATTTGTGGGTTCAATAATCCTGGAGAGAATTTTAAGCAGAGTGGACTTTCCAGCGCCATTTCTCCCCAAAATTCCAAGTCTGTCACCCTCATGGATTTCAAATGACACATCTTTAAGGGCCCAAAACTCTTCGGCAATATTTCGCGCATTTTTAGATTGACTCAAACGGTATTTCAATTTGCGAAAAACTTCGCGTGCTTGAGAAGAAAGTGTCTCCACAAGTGTTGTGTAACTGGCTTGAGGCTCATGTGAAATATAGTATTTCTTAGATATATTTGTAACTTCAACAACGCTTGATTTTGACATTTACATCCTATCGACAAATGATCTTTCCATTTTTCGAAAATAGAAAAAACCGGTAATTAATATAAATAAGGTCATTACGATCGAAACAGAGATTGAATAAGCCATGTAGGAATGCGTCTGCCCAAAAAAAGCCCATCGAAAGCCATCAATAATACCTACCATAGGATTCAAGCTATATAACCAAATCCATCGTTCTGAAATCAAACTACTGCCATAACCTACAGGAGAAATAAACATACCTATCTGCACAAGGAAAGGGACCAAAAAGCGAAAATCTTTATACCTGACCGTAAAAGCTGAAAGCCATAAAGATCCCCCTTCACAAAACAAGATGGCAAGCAAAACGAAAAGTGGGAGTAAAAGGAGGGTCATGAGGTTTACAGGCTGCACAAATAAACAAAATATAAAAAGAAAAAGTATTCCTACCATGAAATCAATAAGATGTACGGCAATCTGTGCTGTGGGAATGATAAGTCTAGGGAAATAAATTTTATTAATCAGATGAGCATTATTCAAGATGCTAAAAGAACCGTCCACAATAGCATTTGAACAAAGCTGCCAAGGCAAAAGACCAGCCAAGACAAAAGCCGGATAATTAATATTTCCTGAAGGTAGGTTGGCAATTTTTCCAAATACAATGGCAAAAATGACCATGTTTAAAAGAGGCCTGATCAGAGCCCAGGCGATCCCAAAAAAAGCTTCTTTATAGCGAACAAGGATGTCCCGCCAGGCAAAGAAATACAACAGCTCTCTAAATCTCAAAAGATCTTTAAAATACTGTTTTTGAGCCTGATTGGAATTAACAACGATGTAATCTTCACGATTGTAGGTCATAAATCCCTGAAAAAATTGATCTTAAACAGACGCCCTAATAAGGCAAAGAAAAAAAATTGATCTCCAGTTTACTCTCTCAGTACACTTTAAAGTTGTTATCTTATCTCTATTGGCCTTTTTTAGCACTTCTTTTCTATAAGTTTGAGAAAAAACAAATTGAGTAGAGTTCTTTGTTGAAATTATGGTAAACTTACATTTTATTATTAATTTATATTGAATATTTTGAGGTAATTTATGGATCTACAATTTTTGGCCCAAAATTATGATTTAGCTGAGGTTGATAAGCAATTGGGTGACACATTTTGGTCGCCTGTTGATGTGGCTAAAATAAATGATTGGGTGTTGCGTGCTGCAGCCATCAAGGGCGAATATCATTGGCATTCTCATGAAGATGACGAATTATTTCTCGTTTATAGGGGACAAATAGTTATTGATACAGAAAAAGGTCCCATTTATTTAAATGAAGGACAGGGCGCCGTCATCCCAAAAGGGATGAGTCATAAGCCTAAAGCTGAAAATCGAGCTGTTATTTTGATGATAGAACCTGCGAAATTAAAATCTAAAGGCGATTAGCTTTTGGCCGGAGTAAAAGCTCTCGCTATGATCCTATTATTCGGATTATGATATGTTGTAATTAAATTATTATTTGATTATAATTAATTTAAGTTGAAAATTTGATTGCATATTTGCAAAAATTAAGAGGAGTAGTTATGGTTTCTTCCACTCATGCAAACATCAACGCCAAGGAATATTTTTCAAATTATTTATTTCACAGCGCTGCTGAAGAATTAACTACACAAGAAAAATGTTGGATAACCTTATCAAGTATTGCCTTGGGTGTTTTATCCCTAGGCCTTGTTCATCTCGCCTGTTATATTCATTTTAAAAATCATAGATTTTCAATTCTTGACCGGTCTGTAGGTTTTGCTAAAACAGAAGATTGTACGACTTTTTTTGTGGAGAGACTAAAGAAAGAGCCTACAAATCAAAAAACAAAAGATTTCATTAAAGATTTTTGGCAGAAACGATTTGAACATGCTAAATTGGCACCAAATGAGATAAAAACTCTATCTAAAGATCTTCACTATTTCGAACACCTTATGTCTAAAAGACAATTAGATTTTAAAAAAATTGTTGGCGAAATATTTGAAAAGTTAAATAATTTGGAGGCTGTTCAAATTGAGGAAGAAGTTAAAAGGAAAGTCGACGAAGAAAAAAATAAGATATTTTTGAATATGGTTAATCAAAATAAAGAAACAATAAGATGGCAAAAATGGGACTTTACAATTGTAAGTGAAGTGATGGAACAATTGCGAAAAATTTACGCTAATGATCAACAAAAGCTCGACAAAGAAATTAAAGTGTTTATAGATGAATTATTGCAACAACATTCAAATACAGATGAAAAGTTTGCACAAGCTCTTATTGGAATCGTCATCTACTATGCAGATATTAAAGAGATAGATACAGCGATTCAATTCTTAGGGCGTTTTCCAAAACTTGATCAATTAAGTCAAGAGACTCAAAATTACTATAAAGACCTTTTAAATGATAAAAATCTTTTAGAGGGAATGAAAAAACAAGAAGAAGCCAAGAAATAATATTTCTGATTCCTGTAAAAATATTAATTCAACCTAACTTTTGGCCGGATTGTGAATAACACAGTCTTAAAGGGGGTTAAGCCATAAGTTTCGAAAGTTACAAGTCCGGTTCTTAGAGGGGTGATTGTGGCAACACAATCAGTCTACTCGACTTTTCAGCATTTTAAATACAATGCCTTGATCCTGCCGCCGAAGGTGATTCTTATATCCTGTTTTTCTCCTCTGTGTCTCCTGTCTCCTGGCTCTGCGTTGATATGTTATTTTTCTGTGAAACGTTATTTTTCAAATAATGATTAGATAAAAGAGTTTTAAAAGCTGGAAGAAAATCGCACTTCAGTTAGAATATCTGTTTTAGCTTAAATATGTATTTAACGAACAAAATCTACTTATGTTTGATCCTCTTGTATCTGTCATCATCCCCGTGTTTAATAACGAAAAATCAATTCAAGAAGCCATTCTGTCTGTATTGAATCAAACATACTCTCCCATTGAAATTATTATTATCGACAATGGCTCCCAAGATAAAAGCTTAGAATTAGCGCAAGCTCTCACCAAGGATTGGAAAAACATTGAAAACAAAGCTATACGCAACGTCCAATTTCTTAGGATAGAGCATCAAGAAATTTCTAAAGCTCTCAACTATGGACTTAAACATGCTTCTGGAAACTACTTAACCATCCTTTTGCCTAACGATTACTATCATCATGAAAGAATTGAAAAGCTGGTCCATAAAGCTGTAAAAGCTAGTTTGCACTTGGCTTTTACTCGAGTCATAGGCCTAGGACTAAACAATCAAACATTGCCATTCGATAACCACTGGAAAATACGTTATGAAAAAAGCATGTACAATATCATTGAATTTCCGACTTTAGAAACTAACTTTTTAAATGAAGATACGTCAGCCAGCGCCGGAAATCTCTTTTTCTCTAAACAACTATTTGAAACTATCGGGGACTTTAGAAATTTTAAAATCTTATTCTCTTTAGACTTTATTCTCCGCGCTATCCCCTATTTTGAAATCAGTTTTATCAATGAAAGCTTGTATTATTTAAGAATCAATAAAAACGATGAATTGATCAACGAGTCCGAGCTTTACAAGGAAGAATTAAAACAACTGCGTTTGGACTATTTTTTGAATACAAATGCAGTTCAACGAATAAACTCAAATGCTCCCTCCCAAAAGGAATGGTTCAATCAATTATATATAGCAAAATATAGACTGCATTTAAGCGATTTACTTGAACAACTCATTCAAAAACCAGATAGCAATATAATTGTTGATGATCTGATCTGTGAAAATATTCCTCTACCTTCAAAACTTAATGAAAAAATCACCTTGGTCACTCAAAACTTATCTATTGGTGGAGGTGCCACAAAGTTGCTGCTTGACCTATCAAAAGGCCTTTTAGTTGCCGGATATAGCCCATCGATCATTTCATTAAATGATGGCACTATGCGTTCTGAATTTGAAAAGTTTAAAATCCCTGTCCATATTGTACCCAGCATCTTAAAATGGAGCGAAAAGAATGGAAAAATAAAAAAAGGGATTTCCCTGATGCTCTTCATGTTATATTCTCATTTTAAAACAAGCCGAAAAATTATCGTTAACAGTGCTTCTAGCCATTTATTCGCTTTGCCTTTCGCATTATTTTCAAAGTTTAAAGATCTGACCTGGTATATTCATGAATCCTTCTCCCCCATCGTTTATCTAAAGTCAGGTATAGAAAAACGTTTGATGAAGAAAGCCATCGACAACAATACCTTCTTCTTTTGGTTTGGCTCCGAAAGCACTAAAAATATTTGGCATTCAGCCCTTGGTGTGAGCGGTAAAGTTTTTCATTGGAGTGGGATTAAAAGTAAAAATTCATCCTTGTCAATGCCTAAGCCAATAAAAAATCTTTTAGCTGTCGGGACTGTGAATATCCGCAAAGGAACACATCATCTGGTGGATGGTTTCATTCATTGCATCAAAAATCAGATGATTGCCGAAGATGTTATATTAACGATCGTGGGTTTTCCTCAACAGATCGATCTTATTTGTGGGAACATCATTCTTAAAGTTTTTGCCAATCATTTACAAAGCCGCATCAAACTAATCTCATGTACTTCAGAAAAGGAAATGAACGGCTATTATGAAAAAGCTGACCTGTTTCTGCAAACTTCCCTATTGGAATGTCTTCCCTTATCCCTCTTAAAAGCAATGGCAGATGGCATTCCTGTGATTTCCACCGATGTCAATGGATGTGTAGAGGCGATTCAACATGGTGAAAGCGGTTATTTATGCAGACCATCCAGTAGCTTAGCCCTTGCAGATACAATTTCTGAAGCTATTGTTAACTTTGAAAAAACGCATGCAATGGCAAAAAATGCACAGAAAATCTTTAATGAAAAGTTTTGTTTAGATATCACCATGGATGCAATTATAAAAGAGATCAGTTTTAATCAAAAAGGTTGCTAAAAATGCATGTAAAAATTTCAGCTATCATCCCCGTTTACAACGGCAAAAAATATTTAAAGGAAGCCATTGATAGTGTACTCCATCAGACGCTTAAACCTATAGAATTGATTATTATTGACGATGGCTCAACAGATGGTTCTGTAGATCATCTAGACGCACTTATTAACCTCCTTTCCCTATTCGCATCATTAAACAAAAAAATGCGGGACAATCAGCAGCACGCAATCACGGCATTGTTCTTTCTCAAGGTGATTTTATCGCTTTATTAGATCAAGATGACTATTGGTATCCCAACCACCTAGAGCTGCTCGCCAAAGAGTTTGAGGGAAACGATCTTTTAGGTTGGTCTTATAGTAATGTAGACGAATGGGATCAGAAAGGACGCCGTTTGAAAAAGGGTTTGCTAGACTATATTGTGGCAGATCATCCGAAAATAGATGTGGTTAGGATGATCAGCGAAGACATGCATATCCTGCCTTCAGCGTCTCTGATTAGAAAAAAGGCTCTTCAAGAAGTAGGTTTATTTGATGAACGGTTCTCTGGTTATGAAGACGACGATTTATTCCTTCGCCTTTTCCTTGCGGGATGGGATAACGCTTATATTAAAACACCCTTGAGCAAATGGCGCGTCCATGCCGGCAGTTCAGGACATACACTGCGTATGCATGAAAGTAGGCGCCTATTTGCCAGCAAAATATTAGAAACCTTCCTAGATTTGGAACTTAATCGCTTTTCACCTTCCGATATAATAGGACAGCGCTTTTTTGACCTTTATATAAAAGCCTATAAGAATGCGTTGTTTATAAAGGATTACGATAAATGTCATTTTTTCCTGCCGGAAATCAAACACTATCTTTCCATGATGCATATCGCCTTTCAGAAAAAATGGAAAACAAAAATATTTTTCATGCAATATCCAAAGCTAACGCATGCTCTTTGTAAACTAAAAAAGTCTTAAAATTAGGTTGGATATGATAGCTCTCACCGGTAGCACAGGTTTTATTGGAAGTTATATTGCAGACTCTCTTCCGTATCCTCAAAAAAGATTGATGCGCCGCGCCACTTCTTCTGACACATTTATCCCTATCCAGGGAGATCTTAAAAACCATTCCGACCTTGAAATGTTGGTGGACAACACAAACACGTTAGTGCATTTAGCTTGGGTGAATAACCCCTGGACGGCTAATCGAGATATTCATCATGATATCAATCAAAACCTTGTGGCCACTGTTGAGCTTTTTGAAGCCTTTGCAAAAAAAAATCCTCAAGGTCATATTATTTTTACAAGCACGGGCGGTAATATGTATCAAGGAGACGACCAAGTTCCTTTTACAGAACTTTCTTCCCCAAAACCTTGGTCCAGTTATAGTATAAATAAATTAGCCGCTGAACATTACTTACGTTTTTTTTGCTCAAAATATGGGATTAGGGGGACCATTATGCGCATTAGCAATCCGTATGGGGTGATTCTTCCCTCTGCTAGGACCAATGGACTTATAGGTGTCATCTTTTCCAAGCTCATGCAAAACGAGCCTTTAAACATCATTGATTCCCTACAAAGTGTACGCGACTATCTGCACCTTGAGGACCTTACAAAGGCCTTTAATTTAATTATTCAAAATCCTCCTACTCTGGGAGAATGCCGTCTTTTTAATGTCAGTTCGGGACAAGGTTATAACATTCAAGACATCATGAATATGATTGAAAACATCACCGGCCAAGAGATCTTGAAAAATTATGCGAATGCCCATTGCTCACCAACCTGGAGTGTCCTCTCACCAAAATATATTAAAAATGTACTGAATTGGGAGGCACAAGTGGATTTAAAAACCGGTTTAAAACAGATGTGTGAAAAAAATAAAGGCTTTGTAAAAACGTGAATGCTGATCAGAAATATCCTCTTGTTTCCATTATTATCCCCGTTTATAACCACGAAAGTTATGTAGAACAGGCCCTTACTTCTGTTTGGGAGCAAAGTTATCCTTCAATCGAAATCATTATTATTGATGATGGTTCCAAAGATGCTTCTTGCGCAGTCATTGAGCGCTTGTTAGGGCAATGGCATAAATCCTCCCCTAAGGAAAGAACTATCACTTTCATTAAGCAAACCAATCAAGGTGCGCATACAACAATTAACCGCGGTTTAGCAATGGCGAAAGGTGAATATCTCACCATTCTAAATTCGGATGATTATTATTCCTCTAAGCGCATAGAAGCCATCATGGATAAAATTCAGCAGCAAGAAGCTAAATGGGCTTTTACAGGTGTGCAAGGAATTGATTCAAATGGAAGTCCACTCCCTCTAGACCATTTCTGGAAAGTTTGGTACGAAAGAAATGTCTGGAGTTCCTGTACGCATTTAACAATCGGTTTTCAGCTTCTTCAAGATAATTTAGCTGTTTCTACAGGTAATTTATTTTTCAGCCGTGAAATTTATGAAAAAGTAGGTGAGTTTAATCCTTATAAATTAGCACATGATTTAGATTATACCTTAAGAGCCCTGCTTGTGGCAGAACCGATCTTTATCCAAGAAAAGTTGTATTTCTATAGAATTCATGAAACCAATACTTTGCATCAAGTGAATCATTTAGTCGATATTGAAAAGGGCGCGATTTATCGTGATTATTTAGAGCATATTTCAGCAAATCAGCCCGAAAACAGAATCGCTCCATGCCATTGGTATTGGCCTGTGGCCTTTCCAAAATTCGAAGCGATTTGGGGATGGACAAAAATTTTTTAAAAGATCTTGTCAGCCCATCTTTAAATGATAATGGACAACTTATAAAAGAAAAAAAAGCCTCGAATTTGTATCCATCCAGATTGAAACCAAAGAAAATCACACTTATTACCCATACTTTATGCCGCTCAGGAGCCCCAAAAGTCGTTCTTGATTTGGCAGTATTGCTTCAAGGATATGGTCATAAACTTAATGTGATCAGTATTTGGGAAGGGCCGTTACGCAAAGACTTTGAGTCACCTCAATATCCCCGTTTATTCAACAGAGAAATTCATATCCTGGTATACACCTCGCACAAAGATTAAAAAGATCTACAAATTAGTTAAACTCCTTTTTTTCACCTATTTTAAGACAGGAAATACGGTCATCTGCAACTGTGCTGTAAGCTGGCGGCTCTTATTTCCCCTTGTTTTATTTTCACCCTTTAAGAAATTTTTCTGGTACATCCACGACTCATTCTCGCCTTCTTGCATGATAGAGCCCGGAACAGCCATGAACCTATTCCGTAGAATTAAAAATAAACCCAATTTAAAAGTATGGTTTGGATCGGATAGCACTCGGCAAATATGGGACGAAGGTATTCAGGGAGACGTGAAATATTGGAGCGGAATTCCTATACAACCAATAGCGGCTTCTAAAAAAAAGAATATAATAAAAATTCTATCTGTGGGTTCGGTATCTCCACGCAAAGGTTCTCATCATCTAATAGACGCATTTATTCGATGCGTTGAACACAACCAAATTCCTGAAGATGTGACGCTCACCATCGTTGGATTCGATGAAATTGTGGGTGATGCCTATTTGTATGAAATGTTGTTGAAAAAAAATAAATTAAATTTAAGAAACCGCATTAACTTTGTTAAACATGTTGAGGCGGTAGATTTACAACCCTTTTATAGCGACGCAGATTTGTATATCCAAACATCTGTTGTAGAATGTTTGCCATTAGCCTTATTACAAGCCATGTCTTTGGGAATGCCTATCATTACCACGGATGTCAATGGTTGTATGGAAGCTATTCACCATAAAAAAACAGGATATGTTTGTCCTGCGCGTAATATAAACGCCCTAGCAGATTTGATGGTGGAAGCTATTCATCATCCTGAACAATCCTTTCAATTGGGTTTAAACGCGCAAGCAAAATTCAATGAAACATTTAGCTTAGAAAAAACTCAAGAAAGGATTCTTTCTGAAATTTGAGTGATTTTAATCGTATAGCATGATGTTATTGCATTATTGATCTCAATGGCTCTTTGCACTAAATAAATGTTTAAATTAAGGATATACAAAAATGTCAAGCACATGGTCTTCAATTGTGGATCTTTTGGTCCTTTTTGTCCTTCTCGTCCTTATTTTGCGCTATCTTATAAAAGCTATTTTATTATGGCAAAATCACGGAACAGCGCACTTATATAAAAAGACCTGTCAGTTTCTGCTACATCGATTGTTATGCATACCAATAAAAGATAACACGCCTAATCAGCCTATTCAACATGAGAGCTATATAGAAAAAATCGTCCAAGACAATATCCGCGCACTTCATCAACAAAATGCCGAGAAGACAATTAAGGAAATCTTTAATGAAAAATTCCCCTATTTAGCCCCCCTTAATTTTTTTAAGGTGACCTCAAAGAATTTCCGCTTAAACCTTGTGATGAATCAGTTTAATAGTACCAGCCCTCTCGGTGAAGTCGCATCTCCAATCATTTTAGCTACCTTATTTTCTAATAAATTTAAAATCCCCCTAAGAATTATTACCAGACAAGCTGAAAATAACCCCAAAGACTTTTTTTCACGTGCTGGACCTCATGCAGATCCCGCAGCCTAGAAAAGTCGAATTTTACACAGATTTCAGCTTTCAGCAGCCTATTAACCCTCATATATTGGATATCTCCGATAAAGACATCTTTCTTACCACATCATGGAGTACGTCACAAATTGTGCAGTCAGTCAATTTTCGATATACTTTTTTCTATATGTTGCAAGACATAGAGACTTTATTGTTCCCACATGGGGATCAAAAGAGTTGGAGTGGTGCCCTCTTAAACGAAGCCTCCACCAAATACATCATGGATTCAAAAATCCTAAAAAACTATTTTAACAACAAAAGTGCTTATACACAATTAGTCAATCAAAGTGTGGATTTCGAAAGGGTATTTCCCAATCACCTTTTCTCTCTCAAAAGTAGTACTTTTTTACCAAAAAACAAAAAAAAGCTTTTATTTTATTCTCAAGAACATTATTCCTACGAATTTTATGCAGGATTACAAATGCTTGATGAGGCGATGCTAAAGGGGATGATAGAAGACGATTGGGAAATATATTTTCCACATGAGACTTCCACTTCGATAATTTTTTCCAATGGCACAAGACCAAAAAAATTAGAAAAATTAAATTGGACGCACTATCTGGAATTCATCAATACTGTAGATCTGTGTTTTTCCTTTGACAATACATACCATCCAAATTTCATTTCAGATGATATTGCAGCTGCAGGAGGTGTTGTGTTGACAAACCAATATGCGGCAAAGTACAACCCTTCTTATTCCAAAAATATGATTTTCACATCTTTGGAAAAAAAAGCTGTAATGGTGGGTATAAAAGAAGCAATTGCCTTGTCAAAAGATATCGAAAAACGATCGATTAACTGCACCCACAAGACCGAAAGCAATTGGGAAACTAGTTTAGAGCCGGTTTTAAATTTTATGTACGAGCATAAATAAATTAGACTAGTACGATGAAACTTGATTCTAGGAGGATAATAATGAAGGAAAAATTGCTCACCACTTTTTTGGTTCTGTTCTCGTTAATTATTCTATGTTCATTTAAATTTCAAGAAAGTGCCTGCGCCCACCGTTATCTTGACGGGCGAAGAGGGCTAGAAATTGGGGGAGCTGCACACAATCCCTTTGGATTAAAAACTTTGAACGTGGATTACTCCAGTTCCAATACAACGGCTTTCAAGCAAGCCGAATATTCTTATTGCGGCGAGTGCTTGAAAGTTGATATCGCAGCACCTGGTGATAAACTTCCTTTTAAGGATAATACCTGGGACTTTGTTATCAATTCTCATGTCCTTCAATATTTCTATGATCCTGTAGCAGCCGTTGAAGAATGGTTCAGGGTTATCAAGCCGGGGGGATATATTTTCATGATCATTCCTCACAAAGATAAGACCTCCGAATGGAATAAGCCCAGAACAAGATTGGCTGAAATTGTGGAACGCCATGAACATTTTAATCCCATCGTCTCAGATCATCACACCCGTTATTCCATTTGGACGACAGAAGATTTTTTAGAGATCTGCGACTATTATAAATGGAATGTGGTTGAATGTCATGAAAGTGATGATAAAGTCGGAAATGGATTCATGATTATTTTACAGAAAGAATAGACCTCTTGCGTAATCAAAATTGGAGTCGTGATGAATATTAAAAATTGGATAGCTCAAAGTTTAGTACTCGTTGTAACTTTGTTAACGTTATGTTCATTTAGGATCCCCGATAGTGCATTAGCTCATCACTATTTGGATGGATTGGTGGGCTTAGAAATTGGAGGTTCTGCTCATAACCCTTTTTCATTAAATACCCTTAATGTAGATTATACAGACGATTATTCTACCATTTATAAACAAGCAGAAATAACTGTCTGCGGCACTTATATGAAAGTCGATATAGTGGCGCCTGGGGATGATCTTCCTTTCAAAGATAATACTGTCGATTTCGTCGTCAGTTCGCATGTCATTGAACATTTTTACGATCCCATAAAAGCTGTTAAAGAATGGTTAAGGGTAGTCAAACCTGGAGGCTATGTTTTTATTATAGCCCCCCACAAAGAGCGAACTTTTGATCGCGATAGACCTCGTACACCATTATCCGAGTTGATAGAAAGGCATCAAAATCCTATTGATCCAGCATTAGATGATCATCATCATTGGTCTGTTTGGATTACAGCAGATTTTTTAGAAATATGCCGCTATTTTAATTGGAAAGTTGTTTCTTATCAGGATGTGGATGATAAACTTGGCAATGGTTTTACTATCGTCATACAAAAAGCTGAATAGACCTCTTTCGTATTTAAGATAACGAAAAACAATCGTCATAATATTCGGAGAATTGATCTATGAGAAAAAAAAGGTTAATTCCTTGCTTAGCTTTAACTTTTGCTTTTCTTACTTTGTGTTCATTTCGGCTGGCAGAAAGTCCGCTCGCCCATCATTATTTGGATGGGTTATGGGGATTAGAAATAGGAGGCTCAAATCATAACCCATTTGGATTAAATACTCTTAACGTCGACTATACCGACGATTATTCAACCATTTATAAATTAAATGAACTAAATCTCTGTGGATCCTGCATGAAAGTCGATATTGTATCGCCTGGTGATAACCTGCCTTTTATGGATCAAACAGTCGATTTTGTAATCAGCTCTCATGTGATCGAGCATTTTTATGATCCTATAAAAGCGATAAAAGAATGGTTAAGAGTTGTTAAACCTGGGGGCTATGTTTTCATTGTGGCACCGCACAAGGAAAGAACTTTTGATCGTGATAGGCCTAGAACAACACTCGCTGAACTCTTACAAAGACATCAATGTCCCATCGATCCTGCAACGGACGACCATCATCATTGGTCTGTTTGGATTACTCAGGATTTCTTAGAAATTTGCCGCTATTTTAATTGGAATGTTGTAGACTTTCAAGATATCGATGATAAAGCGAGTATTGGTTTCACCATTGTCATACAAAAGCCATTCTAAATTTATATGAGCCATTTGATGCGACATCCCTGGGATATCAAATTTCCAGAACGTTTAAAAAAAATAAACGAATCTTCTTCTAAAAAAGGTCATCTACATTTATGAAAAACCCGATACAAGCACTTTTAGATATCGAATTTATAACATGTGCCAAGCATTAGATATAAGTGACACTTGGGCAGGGTCCTTCTTCTTTGAAGATGAATTGCATCTGCTAGAAAATTTACTGGAGACAGTGCATGTTATTGTATTCGTGCGAACGCCTTGGTCTTTTGAAATCGATCGATTTTTTCATCAAATGAAAAAAAAGCATATCCCTATAGCATTTGATGTGGATGACCTAGTCTTCGATATAGAAAAAATTCCTTTGTTAATGAATTCACAAGGTTGCGCCATAGTACCGGAATCTTATAATTATTGGTTTGCGTATGTCTCGCGTTTGTGGATGATGGGGAAAATGTGCGATGTGACTATAGGCACTAATCAAATGATCTGTAATCAATTGTCAAAAACCTTTGGAAAGCCTTGCTATATCCTAAATAATTTTCTCAATAGAGAACAAATCGAAATATCAGAAAAATTATATCAACAGAAATTGTCCAATGATTCGAGCCATCCAAACTTTAAGATTGGCTATTTTAGTGGGAGTGCCTCGCATAATAATGATTTCAAAAAAATTGCCATCGAATTGCGTGATTTACTAACACAGTACCCAGAAATTCATTTAGAGATTGTCGGCTATATGGATTTTCCTGATATTTTTCACGATCTTGTTCAAAAAAAACAAGTCTACAGAAGCCCCTTTGTCGACTTTCGAGTTTTACAAGAGAAAATTGCGTCGGTACAAATTAATATTGTACCTCTCATAGACAATGTATTTACTAATTGTAAATCTGAATTAAAATTTTTCGAAGCTGCTATCGTAGGGACAATTACTTGCGCATCTTCTACTTACATTTTTAAAGAAAGCATTCAGCATGAGCAAACAGGATTTTATTGCGAAGAAGGTGAATGGTATGCAACCTTAGAAAAAGTATATAAAAATGAATATTCACCATCCCTTGTCTCGCAAGCGCGAAATTATTGTTTGGAAAAGTACTCGCCTGAAAAACAATGTACCAAAATAGAACAAATACTTGAAAAAGTTATGGGGTCAGGCTTGGGGGGAAACGAATCGCTTAAAAACCCATAGTTTTCTTCTCTAAAATCCCCGAAGCTTTCTGTTCCATTTCATTCTTTAGTTTAACAATTATTGTCTTTAATTTTCTTCGTTGTGATTGAACGCTCATGCCAATTTCCTTGGTCTTCAAATTGTCTATGTCGGATTGTTTAATAGACTTAATCGCATCTGCAATTGTTTCTTCATCGGTTGGACCAACGCTTGCTATAGCTCCAATGACAAGAGAGGTAAAACCAATAGAAAATATCGTAAATGTTTGAACCGCTAAGCGTTGCGATGCAAGAAAAGAAAGTATTTTAAAACGAAATTTGCATCATCTTGGATTGCGAAGGCGTTCCTTCGCTTTTCACCAAAGAATTTTAAAAGTATAACAAATAGGATCTAAACTTTAACGTTTGTAATAGATTACGTTCGCTTTAGAAAGCGAAGGAAGGCCCATCCTATTACCCATAAGTTTATTTAACGCGAAGCGTTGCGATGCGTTTACAGTGCATTTTCAGAGCTAATATCGCATCGCTTTGGAGTGCGAAGGCCTTCCTTCGCTTTCTAAAACAAACACAATCAATCACAAATGTCAAAATTTAGATCCCACTTTATATTTCAAAATTGTTATGTAAAAAGCGAAGGAAGGCCTTCGCACTCCAAAGCGATGCAAAATTCTTTTTACAAAACTTTCTTTTTTTTTGCATCGCAACGCTCCGCGATACAAAAACTTACGATGTCTTACAATGACTTATGGGGAATAGGATGGGAAGGCCTTTGCACTCCAAGGACGCTGAATTTCTTTCATAGGGATATGGGGGATCGGCGATGAATTATGCAGCATCGTTATAATGGGGGCTATTAATAATTTCGGAGATGTCGTTATAGGGTTTATCAATTCTCTTCATCGTAAATGAAGGATGCGAAATTGATGAGACAAATTTATGGATGTAATCATCCCTCTTTTTCTTGTTTGGATAGCGACGTATACCCTGCGAAAAGATTAGAAAAGGAATTAGATAAGCAGCCTTTTCCCACCAGAAAAGATTTTTTGACATCTTCCAAACATCTTTTAAGGAAACATTTTTTTCACATGCATAATTTTTAAAATAGTACAGCATTTGCAAAAGGCGGTACCTATTGTAGTTTACTTCCAGGCCGTATTCTTTGCCAAAATTTCTTTTGACTGTTTCTAATGATAATAACCAAGAAGTATTCATTTGTGTACCCGGCAAGACAAATCGTTTAATATCATTAAGAATGGATTGATCAGGATAATTGTTTAAAAAATCTACGCCTTCTTGTTCTTTCTGATTAAAATAATAATATCCAAATGATTTAGGAGTTATTCCTATGATCACCAAAGGATCAGGAACCACTAGGACTTTTTTTGCTTTCAACAAGAGAGCTGTCATAACATAGTAATCTGGATAAGGCGATTGGTAAAAACTTCCATACTTTTGAAGTTCCTGGATAAGGCTGCGGGATATTGTTGCAAATTGCGCATTGAAATTAAATAAGACTTTAAATTGCATGCTCTTTTTTACAGTTCCCAAAACTTTATTTTGATCTAAAATGTACGGTTTCGTTTTTCCTTCTAAAAATTCAGCATTACCCCATTTATTTAAAAGACCTTGGGGAAAATCAGAAAGGACATGGGGATAAGCAAATAAGTAAGCGCTAGTGTAAAACAAATCCGGAGCATCAAATTCATTAATCAGGTTTAAAACCTTTTTAAAATACCCCTGCATGAGTCCATCGTCATCTCCAAGCATTATAACATAATCACCTGAACTTTTTTCTAAGGCACGATTCCAATTTTCTGTGACAGGAAGGAATGTTGAAGTTCTAAAATATTGAATTCTAGAATCTGCTAAAGAGTTGACGTAGCTTTTGATGTCCTCCTCAGAATCATTATCGGATATGATAATCTCAAAATCCTCATAATCCTGCTGTAAAATAGAATCTATTGCCAATTTAAGATATTGCAAACGATTTCTTGTGGGAATTAAGACAGAAAATTTGACCATACACACTACATTTTAAAGATTTACTCTGTACTTATTTAAACAAATTCAAGTTTATTGTCTAGAGAAGTTTTAGAAAAAAAATAAAATCAGGCTTGCGTTTTCAAACAATATTCTGTTAGATTGACGCTCTAATTCTCAAACAATAAAAATACAAGAGAATTCGCCATGAAAGCTGTCATTCTTGCTGGAGGATTTGGTACTCGCCTATCCGAAGTGACCGGAAATGTTCCCAAACCTATGGTTGAAATAGGGGGAAAACCGATTCTTTGGCATATCATGAATATTTATTCTCATCATGGGATCAATGAGTTTATCATTGCTCTTGGATACAAAGCGGAAGTCATCAAAGAATATTTCCTTAATTTCTATGCTTTCAATAATGATATTTCTTTAGACCTTGAAAATGGCAAAACAACTATCCATGATGGCAAACAACCAAAATGGCGTATTCATCTTGTGGACACCGGACTTAACACACAAACTGGTGGACGTCTGAAACGTTTGAAAAATTGGATAGGTAACGAAACTTTTTTAATGACTTATGGAGATGGTGTAGCCGATATTAACATTAGCGAGCTCATCCGGTTCCACCGCGAGCACAAGCAATCAGCAACAATTACTGCCGTTCGTCCTGCTGCACGATTTGGGGGTCTTGTCATTGATGGAGTGCATGTGTCCGAGTTTACAGAAAAAAACCAATCTAATGAGGGTTGGATCAATGGTGGCTTTTTTGTTCTCGAGCCTGAAGTCCTGGAGCATATTGATGATGACCAAACCTCTTGGGAAAGGACACCTCTGGAAAAAATTGTCGAAAATAAAAAGCTAGCCGCTTACCGTCATCATGGTTTTTGGCAGCCCATGGATACTTTACGTGAATATCGCACTTTAGAATCTTTGTGGGAATCAGGAAAAGCTCCATGGAAGGTTTGGAAATAATATGATTGATTATTGGAATCGTAAACGTGTATTCGTCACGGGTGCGACAGGTCTTGTGGGATCTTGGCTCGTCAAAGCTTTATTGGAAAAGCAAGCTTATGTCGTCCTGTTAATTCGAGATTCAGATCCACAAAGTGAACTGATCCGCAGTCAAATCATCCAACAAACAACCGTTGTCAATGGGGAGCTTGAAAATCTATCCTCTATTGAACGCGCTATCAATGAACATGAAATTGATACAGTCTTTCATTTAGGCGCACAGACCATTGTAGGGACTGCCTTAAGAAACCCTCTGCCCACTTTCGAAGCTAACATACGCGGCACTTATCATCTGTTGGAATGCTGCAGATTGCATTGGCCTCTGATTAAACGGATTGTAATCGCTTCGAGTGATAAAGCCTACGGAACGAGTCCTCAACTTCCCTATACTGAAGACATGCCCTTAAGGGGAGAACATCCTTATGATGTTTCAAAATCTTGCACCGACCTTATTGCCCTTTCCTATTTCCATACCTATAAGCTGCCGATAGGAATTGCTCGCTGCGGGAATATTTATGGAGGAGGCGATCTCAATTGGAGCCGCATCATTCCAGGAACTATTAAAAGCCTTTACGAAGGACGATCTCCCGAAATAAGAAGTGATGGCCTATTCACGCGAGATTATATTTATGTCCGGGATGTTGTGGAAGCCTATTTGCAGTTAGCTCAAAACTTAGACCATATAAACATTGCAGGAGAAGCATTTAATTTTGGCCCTAACAGGCCTTATAATGTTTTGGAATTAGTACAAATATTGCAAAATCTAATGAACTGTGCTCATTTGAAACCATTTATACTGAATCAAGCTAAGGCAGAAATTAAAGATCAAACCTTATGTTCCAAAAAAGCTCAACGCTTATTAAATTGGGCACCTAAATACTCTCTTGAACAAGGGTTGAATGAAACCATCTATTGGTATAAATCTTATTTAGACAGTTTAGAAAGAGGTCATGAATGTCAACAAAAAAATGCCGCTTTTGCGGAAGTGTTTTAAAACATACCTTCTGTGACCTAGGACAAAGTCCTCTTTCCAATTCCTATTTGAAACAAGAACAATTACAGCAACGCGAACCATTTTTTCCTTTACATGTTTATGTGTGCGATAAATGCTTTTTAGTTCAGCTTGAAGAATTTGAATCACCCGACAAAATCTTTGATGATTATGCTTACTTTTCATCCTATTCTGATACTTGGCTTCGGCATGCTAAACAATATGTAAAAGACATCAGTCATCGTTTCGGTATTAACACTACTCACCAAGTCATCGAAATTGCGAGTAATGACGGTTACTTATTGAGGTTTTTTAAGGAGAATCATGTCCCGGTTCTGGGCATTGAGCCGGCTGCTAATGTTGCAGCAGCAGCACAGGCCATAGGTATACCTACGTTAGTTAAGTTTTTTGGAGTTAAAACGGCGCAAGAACTTGTCCAAGATGGGAAACAAGCTGACTTACTTTTAGGCAATAATGTTTTAGCCCATGTCCCTGACTTGAATGATTTTGTTAAGGGTATGAAAATGGCTTTAAAACCTCAGGGAGTGATTACGATGGAGTTTCCCCATCTTTTACGCTTAATGGAAGAAAGTCAATTTGATACCATATATCATGAACATTTTTCCTATTTTTCTTTCCTTACTGTAGAAAAAGTATTTGCAAAGCATGGCTTAACGCTTTTTGATGTCGAAGAATTAACAACGCACGGTGGATCCTTAAGGATTTACGCAAAACATGTCGAGGATACTTCTAAAGCCATGAGCCCAAGAGTAGACACCTTAAAAAAACTGGAGTTGAGTTTTGGATTGAATCAATTGTCTGCTTACCAAGCCTTCCAAGGTAAAGTGACTAAAATCAAGGAAAAATTGCTTTATTTTCTTAATCATGCAAAAAGCAAAAACAAATCTGTTATGGCCTATGGAGCCCCAGCAAAAGGCAATACTCTTTTAAACTATTGCACAGTCACCACACAATTGATCCCCTATACTTTTGATCGCAGCCCGCATAAACAAGGCCGGTACTTGCCTGGCACGCACATTCCTATAAAAGAACCCGAGCTTATTTCGCGTTTGAAGCCTGATTTCCTTTTGATTTTGCCATGGAACTTAAAGGATGAGATTATGCAACAAATGTCAGGAATAAGAGGCTGGGGGGGAAAGTTCGTGATCCCCATACCCACCTTGGAGATTTTAACTTGAAATTTCTCGAATTAACTCTAAAAAATGCCTATATCGTCCAACCTGAGTTAATTGAAGATGAACGCGGTTTTTTTGCCCGCAGCTTTTGCATGGAAGAATTTGAAAAACGCGGGTTGGATTCCGATTTGAAACAATGCAATATCTCTTTTAATCATAAAAAGGGGACTTTGCGTGGAATGCATTATCAAATTGAAGATAAGAGTGAAGTCAAGCTTGTGCGCTGCACGATGGGAAAGATATATGACGTCATTATAGATCTAAGGCCTACATCCCCTTCATACGGAAAATGGCAAGGAATAGAGCTTTCTTCTGAAAATCGCCTAATGCTTTACATTCCTAAGGGTTTTGCTCACGGCTTTCAAACTTTGAAAGACCAAACAGAAGTATTTTATCAAATGTCCTCAAGCTTTGCGCCAACCTATGCGCGTGGAATTAGATGGGATGATCCTTTTTTTAATATTCGATGGCCCTATACAAACCCTCTGTAATTTCCTTAAAAGATCAACAATACACCCCTTATTCTTCATGAAAAAAGTATTGCTAACAGGTGCGACAGGCTTTATTGGCAAGCATACAATTCCCTTTCTTCTTTCAGAAGGTTTTGAAGTGCATGCGATTTCAAGAAATGCCTTTCCATTGCCCCCTGAAGTACATATTCATCCGGTTGACCTTTTCGATGATCATCAAACTACAAAATTATTAAAACAGATTAAAGTGACGCATTTATTGCATTTCGCATGGTATGCAGTTCCAGGAAAATTTTGGTCTTCAGAAGCCAATTTAAAGTGGGTTGCAAGTAGCTTAAAACTTATACAAGAATTTGTAGAGAATGGCGGAAAACGCCTGGTTGTTTCAGGTACATGCGCTGAATATGAATGGGGACTCAACCCTGCGACGAATTCTCTACGCCCTTAAGATCGGCATCCTTGTATGGGACTTGCAAAGCTTCCCTTTTTCAAATGCTAGAAAGTTATGCGCGGCAAAAACAACTTAGTTTTGCGTGGGGGCGAATTTTTTTTCTCTATGGGCCTTCTGAATATAAGGCGCGACTTGTCCCTTCAGTG